>JAMPKV010000011.1 GCA_039962225.1 Microcoleus sp. AS-A8 | reverse complement strand
CTTTGTGGAGCATGTCATCCGATTGCTAAAAATCTTCCGGATTGCACGAGAGCGATTTCGCTTACATCCTGACACTTATGAGCAAGTGATTTTAACCGTTTGTGGGCTGGTGAGGCGGCGAATCGGTACAGTCGTTTTGCCAGTTCCAGAACAGTTTTAAGCAGGAGGGATGATATGAATTAGTATTGCCTCGGTTCCCGGGGGTTGCTAACAACAACCGCCTCCAACCCCGATTCTTTCGTTCCATTTGGCTTGAAGGAAAAGATCTGCCAAGCCAGACACAGAGAGCTTTACCAATTTTCGGACAGGTCTATTGGAGTTGATGACCGTTGCCCAAGTCTAAGGTGTCTTCCGCCCTTGGTATCCAAATCTTTAACTGGTGCTGGTACTCTCTTAAGGCACTTTGCAATGCGATCGCACCCGGTTTAGAGCAAACAAACGTCACTTGTGGCGCTAACTCTAGCAAGGCTTTGAGTGTCACCATCCGGTTTGGGTTGACATGACCCAAAATTACATAATCCAACTGCTGCAACTCTATAGACTGTTGCAATTGGTGCAGGAAAGTCTCGGTAAACGACTCACCCGGCGGGTCGATAAGGGCAGTTTTATCGGCTTTAATGAGATAGGAATTGGCTGTGGTGCCGCGTTGCAGGGAGTATTCGACTTCAAATTTGAGTCTGTCCCAAGTACGCGATCGCAAAATAGTAGTATCGGCAGCAGCGATCGAGGCGACTTGAACATCGCGAGGTTTAATATCTAGCATGGCTTTAATCCTCTAGTTGATAGTTTGTAACTGGTTAAATGATGGAGTTCGAGTACATTCTCCAAACCCTCAAGTCCACCGTTTCAATCTTGATGCCCCGAACCGTTCGTCCCGTTTGCAATAAGAGAAGTAAGGGGTTGAGAATTTAGATTAGTTGCCGTTTCAATGGCGTTAGATGAGTTATCTGTTGCTAGGAGATTATTCCTGATTAACAAGCGTTTTTCAGGGTCAATTCCTTTAAACGTTGGCGGAAGCCAAACTCGAACCACAAGCAAGGTTGCCATAACTAGCAAGAAGGCACAGGCAGCTAAAATTTGAATCCAGGAGGTTTCTAGAACTCCCCGCACGATGACTTCTCGCAAAACGGAGACAATGGATACTTCTACGGCTACCCCAATCGAGACTCGTTGCTCTTGTAGGTAAATAATCAGCAGTCGGAATAACTCGACTAAAATCAGCAAGAACAGGATATCGGAAGTAACACCTGGGAAATCAAGCGGAGGCAATAGCTCGAAAAACATCTCTCGTAGCTGGATTGCCATGAGGGCGAATAGAGCGATACACAGGGAAATTACAAAGAAGTCTTGGACGGTTTCGAGAACGCGCACAATACGATTGCGCTTCAACCATTCGTAGTCGTTACTTGGCAGGTTCGTCAAAGCCTTCTGCATTTGGGATTCCTCTAACCTGTGTCACTGGAATCCAGCTTACATTCTCTCCGCTTATAAAATAAGTAGTTATTAATTGATTTTTTTAATGGTTTTTATCAGTGTTACTGCCAGAGTTCCAACCTACCCTTCCAGAGCAGCCTTTGAGATAGTTTTTTTACTTCTACTCGTCTTGGCGCTCTATAGCAGTCCTAAATGATTTGTGAAGGCGAGATTCCTGACTTCTCTAAGAAGTCGGGAATCTGAACCTCAGACATCTCACCACTCAAATAGGATTGCTCTAGCAATAGTTGACTCATTCTCTGGCGCGGAACCAACTATTACTCTGCCAGCGTCTATCTTTCCATCAGCCATTCAAGAAAGCCAGCGATCGCTAGAAGCCCACTCATTGGTTAGTGGCAAAGATTGGGCTGGATATTTTTCTATTGGAATTTTGCTATGAAACCCGTTGCCAAAGATTCTTCTAATGCCCAACCTCATAAAATTTTGACAGCCTTGATTTTGACTGGCATTGTGTCTGTTGGTAGCGGGTTAACACTAATAAAAAGTGGCGTAGCTGCTGATAAAAGACCTTTACCCGAAGTAGCCAAGGAATCAGTCAAACAAAACGCTACAACTAACCGTTTACCCACTCAAGTTGCTGATGCTGTTTTGCGGAGTGCTGCTGATGCATCCAACTTACCTAAAAAGGCGTTGAATATTGTTAGCTTTAAACGCACACAATGGGCTGAGGGGTGCGAAAGACCGACTTTTCCCCGCCGTCCTTGCGATCCAGTTTTGGTCCGAGGGTGGGAAGTTATTGTGGGTGCTGGAGATATTCGCTGGGTTTTTGTAAGTGATGACATGGGTTCTCTAGTGAAGCTGTCTCAAAAAGCAACTCAAGAAACCTTACCGAAATCTATTGTTAGTGCGATTTTTCGGGATGCTTCCAAGTGGTCGGGATTGCCCACTGAGACACTACGCATCGTTAAAGCACAACCGCAGACTTGGGGGAATCGTTGTCTCTTTGCTTTTGGTCGTTCATATTGCACGGCTGAGGCTGATCCGGTATCCGGCTGGGAAGTAACAGTAGACAGTGGAAACCAGCAATGGGTTTATCACGTTGATGAAAAGGCGAATTCAGTGCTGCTAGATCGTTCTCTAACTTTATTGCCAAAGGTTGCTGAGGCGATTAAAAAGGATGCCGCCAAGTTTTCAGGGTCGTCCAATCTCCGCATTATTGAAGCTAAATTTCAGAAAGACTGGAATGGTAGCTGTGAAGGTGTTCCTAATTGTACTCGTCCTATTGCTCCCGGTTGGCAAGCAACTGTTTCCAATGGGCAAGACAGCTACGTTTACCGGGTGAAAGAAGATGGTTCGCAGTTTGAGCTTCAAGGTCAGAATGGTAATAACAAGACAATTGAGCCTGTACCCATTCCTGCTAATGAGTTGCCACCGCCTTTGGATCGAAATGTGGTTTTTCGGGAAATTACTAGTGGTGGCTTTACTGGCAGAACCTTTGAAACCGTTTTGCTCAACGATGGGCGATTGATTCGTACCCTTGTGGGCGATGCTAATGATTCTGGACGTAGCGTCCGTCGGGTTTCCCCCCAACAGGTGCGACAGTTTCAGCAATTGCTAGAACGGCAGCGATTTGCACAATTTAAAAATTTGAATTACGCATCAAAAACAGCCTGTTGTGATATCTCTACTCACACGCTCACCAGCCGCGATGGTACGGTTCGGTACAACATAGTCCCTATCGATGGTTTACCTGCAAATTTACGAGCAGTTGTTGAAGCTTGGAATCAGCTTCTTGGCAGCGCACGAGAGATAGGTAGGTAGGTTTTAAGGGAGGAGCGATCGCAAACAATAGACCTCTTGCAAAAATAGCTGGCGATTGAAAATCGCGGCTACACAAACTAAGTCCGCCTACGCGGACTCTATGCGTGGAAAGTGTTCGTCGGCATAGAGACGCGCCTTCTTTAAGGGTCATGGGTGCGATCGCTCTCTAAAATATCTCTATTCAAATTCACAGGTTATTCATCTGCTACATCTGCTGCTGACTATTGTGAATCACATCAAAAGGCCACAACAACTTCTCTTCGATCTCCTCTTTCACTCCATCACTCACGTTACTATTCAGACAATTCACCAGCAAGTAATTAGAATCATAATACTGCTGAAGCAATTCCTTCTGCTCGTTGCTAAGATGCCAATCTCGCTCAATCTTGCAATCATTAATAATCATGATAGTTCTCAATTCCTCAATCCAAGCTTGGCCATTAGCTATCCACCATTGTTTGTAGTTTATTCTAGCTTCTTGAACTGGTAGTTTATTTTGAAGTTTTTGCAATGCTTCCCTAAGTTCGGGTTTAAGCTCGAAGGAGTGTTTAAGCGCCTCAGAAAGGAAGAGTTCAAATTCAAGGAAGTGGGTGAAAGAACAAAACGTGCCGTAGCTGGAACCAGAACTGTAGAGAGTTTTGTCAAAGTTAGGGGAGTGGGAATGATAGAGAGAACGGTATAGGCAGTAATCCCTAAACAGATTAAGAGAATCAGATAGACATTCATCAAAGAAAATATCGATAGAACAAGATAGATAGTTATCAAAGGGAAGCTCAAGAACACGGGACAGATAAAAAGCTCTAACTGCTGCAATTTTACAAGGAGTTTTTACTAAAAAACATTTTTGTTTGACCCAGTGCAGAATTTGTTTCAATAGCTCATCTGAAGCTACTGTTGAATCAATTTATTTTTTCATTAGGCAGAGTAGTTTATCAGCGCTTTTGACAATTCCAACTCCTAGCAAAAAAACTTCGCGCCAGTACTCTGTTCTGATGTGCTTAACTAAAGCGTTCCAATCAGCCCGATCGCAAAACCACTTCGCTGTGAAATACTCTTGAAACGTCAGGTGAGAGAAAGACCAGAATCCCTGTGCTCGTTCAATCAATAACCCATGCTGTGCTGCTACAGCATCCAGCACTGCTTCACTATCCTCGGTTGAAATCTCCAGATATTCCGCAATGTATCCCTGAAGTTCGCCTTGCTCAAACAACACATATTGCTCTTGCTCGAACTTACGGGCAGCCAGATAACTTAGGAGTTTCTTTTTTTCTCCAACCGACAACTTTCGATAGGCTTCACTTCCTAATTCCCGCCTGACTCCGCGTTTTTCATCCCACTTTTCCAACAGCAGATTGATTCCCTGTTCATATAAATCGGAACGCTTAGGCGGTAAGTCTTTCAAATCGCCGAAAATCCAACATGCCAAACTCAGTAGGATAGGTGTAACAGCCAGTTCAGCAGTTTGCTTGTTGTCAGGCAATTTCAGCTTGTCCAGAAACTTTACTGTAAGTTCGGCTCCTTGTTCAGGCGTTTCAGCGAAGGCAGTAAACCAGTTTTGAGCAAAAATTTCCACTTGCTCTGAGTTAAAATCAGCAACCTCAACAGCTTGAAACTTATCCGATATGTATTCTAGGGTTTGAGTTCGACAGGTGAGGATAAAGCGATTTTTGTAATAATGCTGGAACTGGGCAAACTTATAGATATGGTCTTGAACCTCTCGCCTCGACTGACCAGGCACTTCATCCAAACCATCAAGTAAAATCAAAACCTTACCCTGCTTCAAGATTTGTTTGGTTTGCTCCTCATCAGCCAAATCAAATTCTTCATGAATATAGTTGAGTAGGTTGAACTCACCAGCATTGATAACTCTGAGTTCAATCAAAATCGGGATGTGGTCAGCCAGAAACTCACCCTTGCAACAGGCAACCGCTAGGTGTCGCAAGAATGTGCTTTTTCCTGACCCTGGTTTGCCCAATATCATCAGTCTGGGGTACTGGGCGGCTACTTCAAATCCGGGCGATCGCTCCCCACGTTGCCCCAACCCAAAACGGTCAAAGTCATTACCTAAATCTGAGCCTCTCAGCAGTCCAGGAATAGTTGCATGAGAGTCACTAGCAAGCTTCTCCAGCACATAGACATCCACGTAAAGCTTATCTACATCAATCTGCTGGCGATTCAACAACTGGATTTTGCTGTACAGGTCTAGGATTTTATCGCAACAGCGCGATCGTACTTCCCGCACCAATTCATCGATATCAGAACCTTTGTTCTGAAGCTTTTCTACAGGTTCAGATTCATCTTGTTGAGGTAAATCAGCAACCTCTTGCCAATTATTCAGCCCTAGCTTTTTGCAAATCGCATGAAACTCTCTGCGTTTAACAGGTCTACCTGCAAAGAAATTCGTCACTGTCGTAGGAGACATCCCCAGATTAGCAGCCAAATCCCGTTTGCCAGCAAATTTTTGTAGCGCTATGTCCGCCTTCTGTCTTCCTTGTGCGGATAGTTGAAGCGAACGACCTGTCTGTTTTGCCATACCTGAGTTTCAGCCTTTCATCAATCCTAAACGTGGACACAAATTGGACGCAACGCGATCGCAAGCTGATTAGTACCTGTACATTTGCTGAACCAGCCACAGTGCTTAGGTTTGACAGATTGTTGGGAGTTCACTGAACAGATGACAACTATGAAAACTTCCAACAAAACTCGGACGGCTGAAGAACTCAAGCAAGCAACTCAACCCAGTAACTCGAAACTTAAATCCAGAAAGGCTCGCAAGTGGCTTAAATTCATTGAATTTGCTGTCGTCGGCTTTGCTACTTGGCTGAACCCTAACGCAGGGTTTCTCATTTTTCTACTCAAACTCTGCTTTCAAATTTTGGAACTGCTTCAAGATGAGCGAGAGCGGTAGTAATTGAACTCACATCTTGGGTTTGACGCGCTCACCCACCAGGGGTTAAAACCCCTGGCTCATAGCTCAAGTCCACTAATGTGGACTATACAGAGATTTCAGTCCACTTTAGTGGACTTTATATATTAGCCCGGAGTTTGAACTCCGGGCGGGTGAGTGCGTTTTCCTGAAAATGTTGTAAGAAACGAATGGAGCGATCGCCTTTCTCCCAAACTCCAACATTATCCTTGATCGATCGCCTGCACCTCTTCCACAGATAACCCCAGCGCTTCGGCAACCTGCTCAACACTCAACCCCATTCCCAACAACCGAGGGATTGCATCTCGTCTCGCTTGCTCTGCTTGGTCAGCGCGTTGTCGTTCTTCCTCAGCGCGTTGCCGTTCTTCCTCAAAGCGTTGGGCAATCTCCACATAAGTCAGAAAACGCTCTCCGTCAGGGCGATAAAACTCTAAATCCTCCTCTGACCAAGCAAACCGAATTCCTAATCGAGGACTGAGCCAATCCGCCATCTGGGGAATAATATCTAACCCATCCTCAGTACGCAACCAACCTCGTAACCGATTCCTGTCCGGATCGTAAATATAGTACTCTTCCACGCCGTAGCGCTCGTAGAACAGCAACTTCCTCTCCATCTCATCCTGTGTATTGCTTGGAGAGAGGATTTCAAACACCACCTGCGGCGCAACGTCCTCCTCGTTCCATTGCTGGTAGGAGCCGCGATCGCTTTTAGGTCTACCAAACACTACCATCACATCTGGGGCGTTAACGATATTTGGTTTTCCCTCCACCGGATACCAAAACAAGTCTCCCGCAACAAACACATTTGGGTCATCGGCAAACAACCAATCCAAATTCTGCTGAATCACCACAATCCAGCGAAACTGCTTGGTATTATTTGCCATTGGCTTTCCGTCGCTATCGGGATAGATGACCTCTGACTGGGTCGGCGATTGCAGTTGAGATACCATCTTCCTCAACCTCCGCAAGACTCTCAATACAATGCCTTCACGTTAGCACGATGGAGGAATAGCCAAATTGTAGAGACGTGATATCTCGCGTCTCTACAGAATGTACAAAGCCCTAACTATTGCTTCATTAATAATGGTTCCCGACTTTACGATGGTGTACTGCCGTCAGAGCATCGGGTTTGGAGACGCGACCCACCGAAACAGTGGCGTAGATCGTCCAGTGGTCGCCACAATCCATGCGGCTTTTGACTTCGCACTCCATATAGGCAAGAGCGTCTGCCAAAATGGGAGAGCCATCAGTTGCTGGATAAGTCTTCACACCTGCAAAGCGATCGCTACCGGGAGGGAAGCGCTTGAGGAAGTGCTTCATCTGGCCCCATCAAACAGTCGTAGTAATATTTGTAATCCTCTTCAATTAGCTCTAAGTCTTCATCAAAGGTGTGGTCATCGCAATAATGCAACCCAAACGCATCGCAGTCGAAGCGATCGCGATCCCAATCCAAAGAGCGAATTGCCGTTGTCCCTGGTGCAATTTCGACAGTCTGCATCGTCAGTCGGCGTTGAACTTTTTCAGCAATAGCTACCATCGGTCGCCTCCTCTTCTACAACTCAATTACTCTGTATTTACACTCATCAAGCTTACCTATTGCTTTTAATTTTTGGGTTAGGATTATCTTATGAGTAAATTCAGGATTTTATAGGGGTTGGATTGCCTATGTTGGATAGACTCACGCTTGAAAAATAACAGAAAGATTATTCGCTGGCATCGCATAAGTTTTGAGCAGTGACAGATTTTGAGTTTCTGCAACTGCCACAACTTCATCCAAATCCCGCACGCCCCACTCTGGGTTTTGCATCTGAAGACTTTCATCAAAAGCCGCATTGCTGGCTGCTGTGTGCCTACCACCTTGTTTGAAAGGCCCGTATAGATACAAAATGCCACCCGGAGGCAGAATCCGTCCTGCCCCTGCCATTAATCCTAAACAGGCTGACCAAGGGGCAATGTGAATCATGTTAATATTGACGATCGCAACAATTGGATCTTGCTTCAAATCAATCTCCTGCAACGGTTCTGGCAGTTCATCCCCTTCGATCGCCCAAACCGGATCGCACACATCCAATGCAATCGGGGGATACAAATTATCCGCAGGACAATATTCCCGCCATGCTGCAATACTCGCTCGTGCGATCGCGTTGGGGTCAGAGGGAATCCACTTGTGCCGGATGAGTCGAGGTGCAAAAAACACGGCATGTTCTCCTGTGCCACTGGAGACTTCTAACACGGTGCCTGTAGGTGGCAGTACTTGTAAAAGCACTTTCAGAATGGCCTCTCGATTGCGTTGTGTGGCGGGGGCATACTGTCGGGCATCTAGGGATTCATTCATTTGGGCTGTGTAGGATGGGTAGAAACTTCACCATTGTCACTCAGGGTATGTTCTTCCCAGCGATGGTGATTGCCCAAGGGGTACCAGCGAAGCGGATCGTAGTCCTCTGGAATCCGCTATTTTGAAACTTATCTTAACAAATCCACTCATATAGGGTTAGAATGAATCCGGTTTCTCACCCGCATTTCGCACTTCTAACTGGGACACTCGATTTTTTCATGAAGCAATGGAGGTCGCACTGATTTTCCCAAAACATGCATTCAACAAGCTAGCTTGGATGAGAATTGCGGACGGGTCGTTTATGCGAACTCAACCACGTTGAACCGTTGCTGAGTCAAAATTCTGGCTTTTAATAGCTGAGTGTGGTCTATAAAAGGCGGAATGTGGGTTTTCAAGTCAGGTCAAATCGGAAAGATTAGTGCAATCAAACACTGTTCTCAATCAGGCGACGAGTCCAGCCTCGTCCACCCGTACAACAGAGCTACCCTTTACTCTTCAAGATCTAAAGGCAGCTATTCCCGCCCATTGTTTTGAACCCTCGGTCTGGAAATCTCTGGCTTACTTCTTTCTAGATATTGGGATTATCGCGGGACTTTATGCGATCGCCTATAGCCTGGATTCCTGGCTATTTTTCCCCATCTTTTGGTTCATGCAAGGAACCATGTTTTGGGCCTTGTTTGTGGTTGGGCACGACTGCGGACATGGCTCTTTCTCTAAGTCCAAATGGCTGAATAGCTTCATTGGGCACCTTTGCCATATCCCCATCCTTGTTCCCTACCACGGTTGGCGGATTAGCCACAGAACTCATCATGCCAACACGGGCAACCTTGATACCGATGAAAGCTGGTATCCAGTGTCCCAGACCAAATATGAGCAGATGCCCTGGTATGAAAAGCTGATCCGCTTCTATATACCCTTGATCGCTTACCCCATCTACCTGTTCCGGCGAACACCTGATCGGGAAGGTTCCCATTTTCTGCCCAGCAGTCCCCTCTTCCGTCCCTCAGAAAAGTGGGATGTGTTGACCAGTAGTTCACTCTGGGTGCTGATGGTCGGTTTCTTAGGCGGGCTAACCTATCAGTTTGGTTGGCTATTTTTATTCAAGTACTACTTCGTTCCCTATCTAATATTTGTGATGTGGCTGGCTCTAGTCACCTTCCTGCATCACACAGAACCTGATATCCCTTGGTATCGCGGGGATGATTGGTATTTCCTGAAAGGGGCATTATCTACGATTGATCGCGACTACGGCTTTATTAATCCCATCCATCATGACATTGGTACCCATGTGGCTCATCACATCTTCCTGAACATGCCGCACTACCACTTAAAGACCGCAACAGAAGCGATTAAACCCCTGTTGGGCGATCTTTATCGCAAGTCTGAGGAGCCAATTTGGAAGAGCTTTGTACGCTCTTACTGGGCTTGTCATTTTGTCCCCGATCAAGGATCTAAAGTTTACTACCAATCACCCACCAATCGACCATCGTTCTAACTAAAGCAAAAGGCAGAAGGCAGAAGGCAGAAGGTTTACTACTAGTAAGTGGTCGCAAGAGCCGTTAAATCTGTCCTTAACCTTTATGGCAAGAACTATGCCATTTCATAGACATGGGTCTAACAACCGAGCAGAAATCTAACGGCTTGTAAAGACTCTAATTAACAACCTCATCCTTTTATGGGTGGGGTTTTTTATGGCGATTCTCGGTTGAAGGCAGATTCTCTTGTCCCCTTTTTTCTCAACACAAAAGTGCGATCGCACTAGGCAAGGTGATAGGCAAGGGCTACCCACTCGTTGAATCGTTCACAATCGATGGTTTCAAACCCTGCCTCTCTTAAGGACGAGACAACCTCTCCCTCATAATCAGTAGTAAAACCGGCTGTAATCAAGAGTCCCGGATGGGCAGCCGTCCGACGCAACGCACGATGAAAGTCATCGGCAAGGGCGATATGCACCCGCGCCAGGATATTGGCAACAATCACGTCAAACCTTTCTGTTGCCTCGATTTTGGGCACATTCTCGCTCGTATCTCCGCCCATCCAATGCCCCAAGTCACTTCCACCTCCGAGGCTCCCTTGCATAACCGTTACCTGTTGCTCTACATCATTCCCAGAGACAGAATCCTGAGTGGCTTGCACAGCAGTACTATCATTATCTAAGGCTAAGACCGTTGCCCCAAGCTTCGCCATCGCTATACTCAGGATGCCTGAACCCGATCCAAGGTCGAGGACATTCATGCTGGGGACGATATACCGCTCAATCAGTTGCAGACTTAGCATGGTTGCTGGATGTAGACCACTGCCAAAGGAGAGAGTTGTCTTCAATCTTAAGGGTATTTCGTCTGCGGCCTTCGCTTGATAAGGTGCATCGGGAGTGAGTACAACGAACCGTTGCCCGATCCGATGTACAAAGGGATTGAGTTCTTCGTCCTGTGTGGGTTTATCATTCACCCTACTGATCTGAAGCTCAGTTGCAAGTCCTGTGCGGTTCAGAGGCAGCAGCAGATTAACGATTTTTTCCAGATCTTGCCGCGAACATGCCTCTTGCTTTAAATAGAAGCAAATCGTAAACGCCCAACTGGGTTGTGCTACATCTCGCTCAGCAGACTGAGATAGGTTTGAGTCAGTGTATTGTGTAATCCGAACATCATCAATAGCTTTAATCTCAGCCAACAGCGTACAGACCCAATCAACCGCCTCATGCGTTGTATCGAGGCTCAATTCCATCCACGACATGTTTGATTCCTAGGAGTGTAGCTGCACAGTTGTAGAACCAGTCCTAACCGAACGGTGAAACTCACCAGTGGCAGACAGCCTTTTCATGCTATCTCAGAGAATGCGATCTGCTTTGCAGCAGCGCTTCGCTATCGCTTCTCGGTTGGCGTACCCCTTTTCTAACAAGGTGTACTAAGGGCTAAACTGGATAAAGTATGATGTTGCCACGAGACGATCCTTTTCTTGAGAACACCCACTATGGTGCAGTTCACCCAACAGAACGTTGCTTCACTTGATATTCCGACGCTTGAGACGGAACTGTCCCGCCAAAGCCCACAAAAAATTCTCGAACGTGCGTTGAACTTATTTGACAACCTTGCCATTTCGTTCAGTGGTGCCGAGGATGTTGTCCTAATTGATATGGCGCACAAGATTAATCCAGATATCAAAGTCTTCAGCCTCGATACCGGTCGTCTTCATGCCGAAACCTATCAGTTTATCGATCGCGTCAGAAAGCATTACGGTATTGCGATCGAACTCATGTATCCCGATGCCGCCCAAATCGAAGCTTTAGTCAAGGCAAAAGGTCTGTTCAGCTTCTATGAAGATGGGCACAAGGAATGCTGTGATATTCGTAAGGTTGCCCCTCTGCGGCGCAAGCTATCTACTCTGGATGCCTGGGTTACAGGACAGCGCAAAGACCAAAATCCATCCACACGCGCCAGTGTTCCCGTGGTTCAAGTGGATAATGCCTTCTCAACAGACGATCACCAACTGATTAAATTCAACCCGCTTGCCAATTGGTCATCCACTGATGTTTGGATGTACATTCGCTCCTACGAAGTCCCCTATAATGCTTTGCACGAGCGTGGCTTTATCAGCATTGGTTGCGAACCCTGTACTCGCCCCGTGTTACCCAATCAACATGAGCGGGAAGGTCGTTGGTGGTGGGAAGATGCAGGTAAGAAAGAGTGCGGTTTACACATGATTAATCAAACTCAGGAATCTTCAGAGCCTGTTTCTCCAAAGATGTAGATTCCCTATATCTCTTCCATCCTCACACAAGAATTGCGATCGCTCCGGCTTGAAAATTTGCTTGGCTATTCTAGATTTTTTACAGATAGTTATTCAAGTGCGCTAGGGTGATCGCCCTATTCTTTCCAGGTTCTCCAGGTTCCCGGCAAGCTATAGATAATTGGTCAAGTTGCGATCGCTCCCTGCTCGTAGTAGGCGCTTGAGCTACCCTCACCAGAGGACTTTAGTCCTCACTACAAGCTCTCCCCATATTACGAAGATGTACAGCGATCTTTGTGCAAAATTTGCAGCAGTTCCCTCGTCGTAAACGGCTTAGGCAAGAAACCCTGACAACCGACACGTTCAGCTTGAAGTACGGCTTCTGTAGAGTTTAGCCCACTCATGATTACCACATAAACACCCGGATTGAATTGGCGGAGTAGGGGAATAATCGCTAAACCATCGAGTGAGGGCATCATCATATCGATTAAGACGCCTTGAATTTTATCTTTGTGTTCCGCAAAAACCGAGACAGCCTCAATCCCATCACGGGCCGTTAACACTCGATAGTTATAGACTTCTAGGGTTGTTTTAATACTTTCACGAATCGCCGCTTCATCATCAACCACTAAAATCAATTCCTGATCACCCAAAAGCAACTCTAAATGATCATTTGTGGGCAGTAAAGTAGATGGGCTGGCAGGTAAATAAACCTTAAAGGTGCTGCCTTTGTTCACTTCACTTTGCACATCTACAAATCCCCCATGACTCTTCACAATACCCAATACGGCAGAGAGTCCTAATCCCGTCCCTTTCCCAATCTCTTTAGTGGTAAAAAATGGGTCAAAAATTCGGTGCACGATATCGGGTGGAATGCCCGTTCCCGTATCAGTGACAGTCACGACAACGTAGGGGCCAATATGAGCATCCAAATGCATCCGGGCATATTGTTCGTCGAGCAGCAAATTTTCAGCATTAATCTGCAAAACACCACCCTCCGGCATCGCATCACGGGCATTCACACATAGGTTCATAAAAACCTGATGCATTTGGGTCACATCACCTAATATCATCCATAAATCGGGAGAAATATCAGTATAAATGTCGATGGATTTCGGCAAAGTTTGGTGAATAATTTTCCTAATTTCTAATAGCAAGTGATTCATTTGCAGACTCACTCGCTTGCCTTCTACACCCCGCGCAAACGATAAAATTTGTTTAACCAGTCCTGCTCCCCGTTGGGCGCTGGTTTCTATGGTTTTAATCATTTGCCGGGTTTGGTCATTGACATCGGGAAACTTGAGCGGTAATAATTGAGCACCCATCAGAATGGGACTCAGAATATTGTTGAGGTCATGAGCAATTCCACTGGCAAGTGTTCCCAGACTTTCCAATCGTTGTGCTCGCAAAAATTGCGCTTCGAGCTGTTTTTTTTCGGTAATATCCATGTGGATACCAATCATCCGCATGGGTTTGCCGGTCAGGTCGTGAAAGAGGCTGCTCTTAACGGCAATCCAGCGAATTTCTCCATTCGGTAAGATGATGCGAAACTCGGTATCCAATCCCTGTCCCACCCTAACCGCTTGCCAGAGTTCCTGTTCGGTGTTGCGGCGATCATCGGGATGAAGGGTTTGAATCCAATCATCGTATCGACCATTAAAGCTACCTGGAGCCAGCCCATAGAGAGCCTCTAACTCAGCCGTCCAGGTAATCTCATTGGATGGGATACTCCATTCAAAAGTGCCAATCTTACCGGCTTTTTGCGCCAATTCCAACCGTTCCTGAATTCTCTGACACCACTCAATTTCTCGTCTGAGTAATTCATTGGCGGTTTCGAGTTCAGCCGTGCGCTCTTGTACCCGCAGTTCCAAGATTTCGTTCGCTTCTCGTAAGGCTTCGGCGGCTTGTTTGCGCTCGATCGCATAACGTAGAGAGCGCACTAAAATATCTTGGTTGAGCTGTCGCTTCACCAGGTAATCCTGTGCCCCATGCCGAACCGCTTCCACCGCAAGTTCATCATCATTCGTATTAGTCAATACAACGATCGGCAGCTTGGGGGCGTGCTGAATTAGCGAATCCAGGGAGGCTAACCCATAACTGTCGGGCAGAGTGAGATCGAGCAAAATCACATCGAAGTGATCGACTTCAATTTGGGCAATCGCCTCCTTCAGCCGCTTCACATGAGCCAAGTTAAAGCGGCTGATCAAACTACCCTTGAGGACTTCCTGAAGTAAGCGAGCTTCTGCCAGGTTGTCCTCAACGAGCAGGATGTTAACAAAATTTCTGCCTACGGGCTTTCCGGTGGCAGCGTTGCCGTCTCTAACCAAAATTCCTCAATCCCCTGGACAATTTTGAACAATTGAGCCAAATTACGTGATTTTGAGATGTAGCAGTTGACGTGTAAATCGTAGCTTTTGGATATATCCTCCTCGTTGCGGGATGTCGATAGGACAATAATCGGAATGTGCTTGAGGGACGGGTCCGCTTTAATTTCTGCCAGTACTTCCCGTCCATCCTTTTTGGGCAGATTCAAATCGAGCAGAATGATGTCTGGACGAACCGCATCTGCATACTCTCCATGTTGCCGCAGATAAGCCATGGCTTCCATGCCATCCCTTGCAATCACTACATCACACTGGGCGGCAGTGCTTCTGAGTGCTTCCTGGATCAGCCGGATATCACCTCGGTTATCTTCGACCAAAAGGATAGTTTTGTTTCTTGTGTCCACTGGCATGATGGCGATCTCGTCCTCCTACAGGAATCGTGAAAAAGAAGGTTGCACCTTTGCCCAGTTCGGATTCAACCCAGATTTGTCCTCGGTGGCACTCCACGATTTTCTTACAGATAGCCAGTCCCATGCCAGAACCGGGATACTCATCACGGGTATGCAGGCGTTGGAAAATCACAAAGATGCGATCTGCAAACTGCGGATCGATGCCAATCCCATTGTCCTGAACCGAGAACAACCAAGAATCCTCCTGTCGTTGTACTCCTACATGAATTCGAGGTGCTTCATCCTTCTTTTTAAACTTAATGGCGTTCCCCAACAAGTTTTGGAACAGTTGCATCAGCTGGGTACTGTCCGCCACGATGATTGGCATCGAATCGTAGGTAATTTCCGCCTGGGCTTCGCTAATACGTCCTCGCAGATTGCTGAATGCCCGATTTAAAGATGTCTCTACCTCGGTGAGTTCCCATTCAATCCCTTTCAGGTCTACCTTAGAGTACACCAGCACATCATCAATCAGCGTCTGCATTAGGCTAACGCCATCCACGGCAAAGCCAATAAACTCTTTACCATCCTCGTCCAGTTCGTCGTTATAGCGCATCTCTAGTAACTGCACGAAATTCGCCACCTGATTCAGGGGTTCTTGCAAGTCATGAGAAGCCACATAGGCAAACTTCTTCAGTTCGGCGTTCGATCGTTCCAAATCTTGAGCCAGTAAGGCCAGTTCTTCTGCCTGCCGCAGTACAATGTTGACGATCGCCTTTCTTAACTCTAACGTTGCCTTAACTTCTACCGACTTCCAGGGTAAAGACTTCAGGCGGACTGTTTCCTTCCACAAATCAAAGGATTTACGAGGACATAGCTGCAACGTGTCACTCGACTCTTTGAGTTCGTAGGCATGATTGGGATCGCCGCCCCAGTTCACCGTCTGGATCACCTCAGGACGGAACCACAATACATAACTGCGTTTGGAAATCGGAATCGCCAACAAACCACTGGCAACTTCCTTAAATCGCTCGGCATCGGAGTAAATCAGGGGCAGAGAATCGGTATAAAACACCTCTTCATCCACGGTTTTCGTCAGCCATTGCACCAGATAATTGAGCTCTTCTTCCGGTGGCGTCCGTCCAAGTGTTGTCCAGTGCCCATTAAAACAAATAGCCGCTCCCTTCGCATTCGCCAAGTCCAGCAAATTCGGCTCCTGCTGAATCAATCCATCAATAAAGTTGTCCGCTTGGGACATGTACTCTATCAACGCCGATTGGACCTGTGCCAGCTTCATGCGATAGTTGTAGTCGGCCTCTTCTTCGCGGGTAAAGATTTCTGCAAAAATCACCCGTCCCAAGAATTCGCAGGCTTTCCGCAATTCATAAGGAACATGTTTGGGAGTGCGATGGTGACAGGCAATCAGTCCCCAAAGCTTCTCATCCTTCATTAAGGAAATCGTGAGCGACGCCCCAACCCCCATGTTGTGCAGGTACTCAAGGTGGCAGGGATAGGCACTCCGGAGGATCGAGAGCGTCAGATCGACGGGCTGATTGGTAATGGGATTGTCGCTGGGATAAAGCTGCACCGGTTCAGCGTGGGCGTTGGGAATCACCCGAATCCAGTTGGACAGGAACATTTTCCGGGCGGGTTGGGGAATATCCGATTCTGGATAGTGCAACCCCAAATAAGGCTCCATCTCGTCCAATTTGGCTTCGGCAACCACTTCGCCATGTCCATCTTCATCAAATTTGTAGAGCATGACGCGATCGAACCCAGTAACCTTACGCACCTCCCGGACAATGATTTGACAAAAATCCTGAAGGTTGGAGGTGGTTTCGAGCTGGTTAATCGACGCTCTAGCTAGATGATAAAAACTTAAAAAGGGAATCGTTTCTTGAGTTAGAGCTGGTTCCAATTCCAGCACTAAAAATCCATCTGCACTGCGATGAAAAACCGCATCAAATACTTGGTAATCATCTCCTTTTCGTCTAACCCAAACTTTAGTGGGATTGATTAAGTCTAGATTTTCATGGGATAATCCCATCCTGACCCGATCCACCTGAAAGGAATCAAGAATATCATCCAGTGTCTTACCCAGAATCGCTTCAGGAGCCAGACCCAATGCCTGAGATGTATTTCGGCTGACCTGCAAAACTGTTAATTCAGGCTCTTGCAAGACCAGTAAAACGCCATGGGGTTGGACTTGAGTCAAGAGATGAATGGGTGGCTGTTTTAATCGGTTTAAGTTAACATCTTGCGTTTCTAAATTTATTCCTGCCATGATTGCCCTCCATAGAATGGAATAGAAAATAAACAACCCATCATAATATGAGTTCTACGAGTGACTCATCTTTTGGGTCTAATTTTCAATACTTTTTGCATCGATTCAGACTCTAGACGGTTGCGATATCAATTGACACTCCCCGTGAATCAGAGCAGCGGGGATTCTTGGTTCGCGGACTCGCCGTTAAACGACAGGATTGCTCCAATCGCCCAAGAGGGCAAATCTCCCCAAGCGTAAGTTCCGGCATGTCCTGCCGTACTGAGTGCTAGTTTCAGGATGTTAATGGCAGCGTTCACATCTCTATCTTCAGTGAACCCACAATGTGGACAGACATGGGTTCTTGTTGATAGGGATTTCTTCACTTTTTTACCACAGTTAGAGCAATTTTGGCTTGTATTGTATGGGGGCACGGCAATTGTAACCTTTCCATATTTAAAGCCAAAGTATTCTAACCAATGGCGAAATGTTGACCATCCTGCATCACTGATGGATTTAGCAAGACGCCGATTTCTCACCAGCCCTTTTACATTTAAGTCTTCATAGGCTACCAAATCGTTAGATTGGATGACGGAGTATGCGAGGAGCTTGCAATACTCTTTTCGTTGCCTACTTACTCCTAGATGCTTCCGAGCATAGCGGTTTCTTGCTTTGTGGTAGTTTTTAGACTGCGGTTTGGCACCACGCTTGAACTTCTTGGACTTTTTGCGGTTGGCTCGGTTTAACTGCTTCTCTGACTTTCTGTAGAACTGAGGGCAAGGTTCTGTATTTCCAAGGTTATCGGCAATGAAAAACTTTAACCCTAAATCCAGTCCCACCATTTTTCCGGTCAGCGTCGGTTCAACCCTAACTTTCGCATCAATTGCAAATTGAGCGTAGTATCCATCAGCTCTCTTGACTAATCGAACTCGCTTAATCTGCTTAATGTCATAGTAGTTAAGGTCATAAGTTCCTTTAAGTTTAAGGATTCCTATGTTCTTCCCATCCCGGAGCGCAATCGCTTTTCGGTTTTGTGAAAGCTTCCAGCCGCTAGTTTTATATTCAACTGAGCGGCAATTCTTTTTGAATTTCGGAAACCCCTTCTTCCCCTTAACCCTCTTCTTGCAGTTGTCAAAAAACCGAGCAATAGCACTCCAAGTTCGTTCTGCCGCAGACTGTCGAGCCATTGAATTGAGTTCGGAGGCCAAAGGAAATTCTGCTGCAAGTACGGCACAGTATTTGTTGAGGTCGTATTGACGCAAACCCTTGTTTTCCATCCAGTAGCGCAAGCACTTATTTTGGATGAATTGGCTAGTACGAATCGCCTCATCTATAGCGCGATACTGAACCTCTTTCCCTTTGACTTTGAACTCGTAAACAATCATGGATTCGACCTACCCACCACATGTTTTATGTTAGCATTTTCACATAATATTCTCTCTTTATCCTTATGGCTTCGCTGAAAGATTTATTGGTCACCTCCGTATCTTTGTTGACCCGCCTTAGATCCCCGTCCTGAAGGAGCGGGGTCTTATAGCGTTTTTCGATAAAGTCTATGCAGTCCTTGATACACTCATTGCTTAATTTTAGTGTTTTACCTTGGATTATGGCTGTATAAAATTTTTCTTTTCTCTCTAGTTTGGAGGGTATCGCACAAATCCCCTAAAAACCTAAAGGGAACCTTAAATAAATTAAAACTTTTCTCAAATAAAGAATAAAATAGTTTATGGATAATAAACTAACTTTCGTCTATTAGTTGACCTCTATTAACAAAACTATATTTATTTAAATAAAAATCATAAAATTAATCTCTAACTACTCTAGGGGTAGGGTAACAATTCCTAACCAAAATTCTTCGATCCGTTTAACAGTCTGAAACAGTTGTTCAAAATCAGAGGATTTGATCACATAGCAATTTCCCTGAAGGGCATAACTTTGGAAAATGTCTTCTTCATGGTCGGAAATGGTTAAAACCACAATGGGAATCCGCCTAAGCTGTGGATCAGCCTTAATTTCTGCTATGAGTTCTCTGCCATCCTTTCCTGACAAATTCAAGTCCAGCAAAATCAAATCGGGACGGGTTGCCTCCTTATAGTTTCCTCGGCGACGTAGAAAGTCCATCGCTTCCATCCCATCCGCGATCGCCACAATTTGATGCCGTCCTGAATTTTCAGTGAGCGCATCTTTGATCAGATGGGTATGTTCGGGGTTATCTTCCACAACTAAAATTAATCGCTGTGCCGGAGATTCTTCCATATTCAAGGCAATACTCAACGCTCAACTATCAACCAAACTGTTCTGATGAAGACAGAAATACCCAATGACAGAGTAGTTCAGAATTCTTCTCAATTTATTGTGACACTGGATTGGTCTTGACAAAATTAAGAAGAGCTTAGATTGGGAAGTTACGATTTCTGGCTTCCTCTGGTTTAAGTCAAAGCTTGAGTCAGGATGTGGCGGGATTATAGAAGTGATACCTGAAAATAGAAATGAAATTACTTGGATAAACTACGCTCTCGACTCAGCAGTGCAACGCTCAACGTCACAATCACTACTCCCACCAGTTGCAAACCCTGTAGTGTTTCCTGAATCGTGCACCAAGCCAAAATCACCGTAAGTGCTGGATTACTCGCGCCAATCATTGAAGCAGACGTAGCACCGATGAGGCGAATCCCGAAATTGTTCAGCAAGTGTCCGGCAAAAGTGGCGATCGCAGACAGGAGCGCTCCAATCCACAGGGGAATCCAGATGAGCTGAGCATCCTGTAAATTCCAGATTACAAGACTTGCGGCTGATAATCCTAAGGTGGTGGCAAAACTAATCCAAGTAAAGGGAAAAGGATGCAGGGTTTCAAAACTCTTTTGAGCCACAACCGTATAGAGAGCATACACAACACCGGAGGAAATCCCGGTGATGATACCGATTAAGGTTTGGTTATTCGCCGCCGTATCACTATAGGGCATGGTCAAAAAACTGCCCAGTAATACCAATCCCATCACACTCCAACGAAACAGTGTCGGACGATTCCCAAACCACCGCCAGGAAAATAGCGCCGTGAAAACGGGGTAAGTAAAGAAGAGAGTCATGGCAATACCCGTCGGAATCAGCCCGATGGAAATATAAATCATTGCCAAGTAAAGAAACATGAGAACCCCGCATCCCACCGATTGCAGCAGCAGAGGACGTTGTTCAAAATTCCCTAACTGTTTAATATCCTTCCAGGTTGCAGGGTAGAGTTTCGGTGCCAGAGATGCCATCAACGGAACGACTAACAGCATCCGCATGAACATCAATAAAAATGAGTTCTGCAAGGTGGGTGTGACAAAACCCCCCGTCTGGAAGAGTCCCAGAATCGCGTGTTCGTTGAATAGAACTCTCACAATTACATTTTGAAAGCAGAAAAAGACAGACGATAGCAGAACGATCAGAAAGCCAAGCACCGCTGAAATTGACGATGAAGTACACTTTGATTCTACTGAGGGGTTGAACTGGACAAGTTTTTACTGTTCCACCTCTCGAACTAAACCGTCTAACTCTTGCTGCATCTTTTCGCACACGAGGTTATAGCAAGCATCCACATAATCGCTATCATGGGCGGCTTCTCGACCATAACGCTCAAAAATAATCGGTGGGCAAACCCTGGTATGGATTTGTACAGGGAGTGGAATATTAGGCAGAGGGCCGATCGCCAGTCCCCAGGGTAATCCCAGATAAATCGGAAACACTTCTGGATCGATATCCAAAAACCAAGGCATTCCCCATTCATGGAGTTGCCGCACTTGTTGATACAAGTCAGCCAAAACAATTAGTGTATCGTGACCACCGTAGGAAATCACCGGCACAATCGGGACATTGTGCCCTAGTGCCAGCTTGATAAAAGCTTGATTCCCAGCCAAGCAGATTTTGTTACGCAAGGCATGGAGTCGAAAGACATCTTTAGCTCCACCAGGGTAAACGAGAACACTGGCACCTTTTCGCAAAGCTGCGATCGCCATTTTGGGATGCGCCACCACCGCACCCGTCTGAGCCACGAGGTCGGCTACTCTCGGAACAGCCTTCCAGACACAAGGATGCATCAAACCATAAACAGGACGTTCTGTGCCAAATTCTCGAAACCAGTCATACATCATCATGACCATATCAGGGGCGACTAGCCCTCCATTATGGGAACCGACGAGCAGGACTTGCCCCTGAGGCGGAATATGGTGCCAGCCACTCGTTTGCACTCGAAAATAGTAGCGATATAGCCACTCCCAGAGCGGCATGAACGATTGAATGACTTGAGGATTTCGTTGATCTAAAGACCAGCCGGGTCGTGCTACAAGGTCAGATTTTTGAGACATCGAGGAATTGTAGCAAGATTGGGCAGCCTAGAGCAATCACTCAAACCCAAGGAGAATCAGCTATACAGAGGTCATATTAATTCCGTTGGCATGGGAATTCACCGAGATTAGGGTGCAAAAACTCTGCGCTCCTGTGCGCCACCCTTTGCGACCTCTGCGTTAAAAACTCTAGTATTCCAATGCCAAATATCCATCGTATCCCTTCTGCCGCCTGCCTTCTGTCCTCGTATGATCTCCGGTCTGCCTTTTTTGGTAAAGACGAAGTTGTCTATTTCACCGAGTCTGAAAGATGTTTTGAACCATGGGTTTGTCTACACGAGCAGCCGCGCGATCAAGTTCTGCAACTTCGTTGGAGTCGAGTTGCCAACCCAAAGCGCCAATATTCTCCTTAGCTTGTTCCACACTTTTGGCTCCAGGGATGGGAATGGTTCCTTTACAGATGCACCAGTTGAGGGCAACCTGTGATAGGGTCTTGTTTCTGGATTGGGCGATCGCTCGTAAGCCGTCTACGATCGGGTGGATGCTGGGTAATAACTGCCTAAACAGCACACCTCGGATGCCTTTGGGGAAAGGCCCTTTCTCCGAGTATTTTCCGGTTAACAGCCCCAATCCCAAGGGGCTATAGGCAATGAGCTTTATCCCCAGCTCATCACAAACATCTTTGAGTCCAAGTTGGGTGACCGGATAGGTGGATAATAGGGAATACTGAACTTGTAGCGTCGAAATGGGAACGGCGCGATCGGCAAGCTTTTGATGCACCCATTTGAGCCGTTTGGGGCCGTAATTGGATAAGCCGACTCCCTTCACCAATCCTTGCTCGTAAAGATCCGCCAAACCCTGCAAGAGTGCCCCCTCCTGCCAGGGAGCATAGTTAGCTGTAGACCAGTGCATTTGTACTAAATCTACATTTCTTCCCAAGCGCTGGGCAGATGCCTTGCCAGCCGACACCATGGACTGACGTGTCAATCTCCACGGATAAGCCGCCAGCTTGGTGGCTAGGCAAATCTTGTCTGAATTGGAACCCTGATATCCCTGAGAGAACTGTCCGAGAAGTTGCTCACTTCGCCCATTCAATTTCCCCGTTCCGTAGGAATCGCCCGTATCAAATAAAGTCACACCGTTGCTTACACAGAGGTTAAAGACGGCTTGCAACTGGTCATCCATGCTTTCGTCATATCCCCAGAGCAGTCGGTTTCCCCAGGCCCAAGTTCCGCAGCCCATGATAGGAAGGGAGAGTTTTTGCGTCGTCTGCATCTTTACTCGGTGTAGATGTCCTTATGACCTTTGTTTAAATTCTCTATCACTTTACTCTCAGTTCGTGTACACTGCGCTACGCTAGTATTATCGGCTAAATACAATATTGAGTTTAAGAGGATATTACTATCGCTTCTAAACAACTGATTAACCATCAAATCAAGACTCCTCAAGTCCTGTTGATTGACCAAGAAAACAACAATCGGGGTTTGACTGATACCCGTGATGCGCTGCAACTCGCTGAAAGTGTAGGGCTTGACCTTGTCGTAGTCTCTGAAAGTAAAGAGGCTCCAGTAGCTAAGATTCTGGACTACGGCAAGCATCAGTACCAACAGAAAAAACGTCAACGCCAGAGTGCTAAACCATCGATGAAGGAGGTTCAGCTTCGCCCGAACGTCGGCGAGTCTGATTACAGCTTACGCATCAATAGAGCTGTTGAGTGGTTGGGTAAAGGCGATTCCGTGAAATTCCAAGTCCGTTTACGGGGTCGAGAACATCAACATCGCGACCGCGCCGCAGAATTGCTAGACCGCATTGTAGTTGACCTCGGTCAAGTGGGAAAAGTCCAGTCCTTGGATAAACGCTCACTGATTGTTCAGGTGATTCCATCCTAGATGAATGTTCCGGGGAGTTCTGAGGAACTCCCTGGATGTGGGGATTGCACCACAAATTACTCCTAATTCTTCTGATACCAGCGATTGCCGGCAGACAGAACCGCTGCTAAAGCGATTCCCGGCAAAGTTATAACGGCTATCCAAGGAGAGCGGAACCAAGCGGGTTGCTCGTATCCTTCCTGTTCATACACTTCAAATTTGCTGTGCGAACAGGATTGAGCCGAACTCACGGAACTCAACACTATGCCACTTGCGATCGCCGTGGTGGATAGAATAGCTACCAGAGATAACTTAAGTTTAATCACAGTCTCTTCTCCAACTGATTTGAACAGATTTAAGTTTGACTAAGCTCCCATCCCCGAGTACTGCTTCAATCCCTTGCGCCACAGCCAGCGGTTCAAGATGAAAAAAAGTAGACTCCAACCCAGCATGACCAAAATACTTCGCACAATATCCACAGGTAGCCCAATCAAAATTGCTGCTGGGAAGTGAATGAGATAAGGAAAGGGCGTCCACAGTGCTACCTCACGCACGGCTACTGGAAAAACTTCTAGCGGGGCAATGATGCCAGACAAAAACAAGTAAAACAAAAACCAAAATTGCTCGATCGCACTTGCTCGTTCTGTCCAAAAGGCAAACAGAGCAAAAGTATACTGTATCAAGAAACGCAGAGCAAAAGCCAGGGCAACCAGGGGCATAAACAGCATTATATTGCCCAGACTCGGTAGCCAAATCGCCTCAGGATAAAGCAAAAAAAACAAACCCACCAACATTAACGCCAAAGGCAGACGAGCCAGCCGTTCTGATACATGGGACGCGACATGATGCCACACCGGATCAATCGGCTGTAGGAGTCGGGGAGAAAGCTTTCCTTCCACCACTTCCTTTTCAAACTCCCAGACGACCCAAACGACATTAAACTGACGGACAAGAAAAACGGTGAGAAAATAGCGGGCAAAATCGTTAGCCTCTAGACCAAATTGTCCACTTTGGGAGGCTTTAATCCAGATACCCATCAAAATCAGCGGTAGGGTTCCCGACAGCGCCCATAAAAACAACTCCGCCCGGTACTCTACCATGTAGGCATAGTAAACCGAGAGGAACGTTTGAGCCGTTCTCATCCCTCGCTTCATGAGACTACCCCAGCACGAAAAACCCGACCAATCACTTCTTCAATGGGTGGCTCAGTGACGCTTAAATCCATGACTTCCAGCTCAGCCAAAATTTGAGACACGGTACTCGTCAGGACATCGCGCTTGACCAAAAAACGGACTTCCCGACCTTCAATGGCTTCTACTTCAGCATAGGTAGAGAGTTTCTCTTCGGGCAACGGCTCAGCCAGTTCCACTTGAACCTCGCGATAAGGTGCGAAGCGGTCAACTAACCCTTCCAGAGAGCCATCATAAATCAGTTGACCTGCATAAATTAACAGTACCCTTTGGCACAGAGCCGTGATATCCGCCATGTAGTGACTGGTCAGAAGAATCGTCGCACCTGTGCGCTGATTATATTCCCGCAGGAAGTCGCGGACTCCAACTTGGGCGTTGATATCTAATCCCAACGTTGGCTCATCGAGGAAGAGTAGTTGGGGTTGATGTAGCAAGGCTGCCAGCAGTTCGGCTTTCATGCGTTCCCCCAGAGAAAGCTTCCGCACGGGTTGGGTGAGTTTGCCTTCTAAAGAAAGCATCTCGGTGAGTTCTCCGACGCGATACTGAAAATCTCTGTCAGAGATGCCATAAACAGCCGCGTTAATTTTCAGGGAATCTAGTGCAGGCAAGTCCCAAAGCAACTGCTGCTTTTGACCCATAACTAGGGTAATTTTCTTCAAAAAGTCTGTTTGCCTGCGAAAGGGGACATGATTCGCCACTCTCACTCGACCGCTGGAGGGGTGAATGAGTCCGGTGAGCATCTTGAGTGTCGTGGTTTTTCCTGCACCGTTGGGACCCAGGAATCCAACCACTTCGCCCATCTCAATCTCGAAAGAAACGTCTTGAACAGCTTTGACTGAGCGGTAGGTGCGGCGCAGAAAGTGAGCCAACGTACCTTTGATGCCCGGTTCTTTAACGGCTACCGGGTAGACTTTGCTTAGGTTCTCAACTACAACAATAGACATAGCTTTACTGTAATCGATGGGTCATCAGTCTGTATCTACTTCAAAGTACGAGGAAGTTCTCGGATTTATTGACCAAAAAGCTCTTGACAAGTAACTCGTTATTGAATCTGAAAAAACTACCGCAAGGTATGGGTATGGAACGGGATGGAATCCAATTTGTTCAGCTATCGCACCTACAATTGACCTTCTATAAATTGTCAAAAGGCTCGAAACTTAGGTCATTAAACAAAGTTTAAATACCTCACATTATGAGCAAAAAGGCTCAAGCTTTTTTGCCTGAGCCTCTTGCCATTCACTTGAATTACTAACAATAGTAGAATTAAAAAAGAAAATTAGCCGATAAACATCGGCTGGCATTCAAGACTTGAAAATAACAAGCCGGACGACATCGGCTAACCCACAAGGGTTAAAAGTATTGTTCTTAAAACTTAGTAGCGGCGAGAGAAGCTGTTGCTTTTCCGAAACCCACCCGAAGCGCTTTTATTTTCGCGGGGCTTAGCCTTATTCACTTTCAGGTCGCGACCCATCCATTCTGCACCATCTAGAGCCTCAATCGCGGCTTCTTCTTCAGCATCTGAGCTCATTTCCACAAAGCCAAAGCCACGGATGCGTCCCGTTTCTCGATCTGTGGGAAGTTGAACTCGTTTGACTGTACCGTATTCTGCAAAAACCGCATTGAGGTCATCTTGTGTAACTTGGTAGGACAGATTACCTACATAGATTGACATTGATCTTCTCCAAAAACAGGGGAGTGTAGAGATTGGAATTGCGGAGAGAAATCTGTTCACGACCAGAAGCGAGAAGCCTACCGATGAAAACAAAATCTGCAACCGAATTAATTCTATTCCTTAAGATAGCGCATAAAGGTGATAGCTCAAGGAGAGAACTAAAAATTTTTACAAAGAGTTTGTTATGAACCACCTTAAGGTTTTGAGAACAAGGGATTGCTCGCCCCCTTAACCTAGTGCAAGGCTTCAACACACCGCTCTTGTTAACACAGCCCTAAGCCGATTTCCTCTGTGCATCCGCTTCGCGTAATGTGAGAATTTCAACACCTTCTTCAGTGACCGCTAATGTATGCTCAAATTGAGCAGAAAGCTTGCGATCTTTTGTCACAGCTGTCCATTTGTCAGCGAGAACCTCAACTTCCCAAGTGCCTTCATTAATCATTGGCTCAATGGTAAAAACCATACCAGGGCGAAGACGCTTTCCTTTCCCCCTTGTGCCATAGTGAGGAATTTGAGGTGCGGTATGGAAAATGTTACTCACACCATGTCCGACGAAGTCTCGCACCACAGAAAAACCATGAGCCTCGGCATACTCTTGAATAGCCGCGCCAATGTCTCCAATCCGGGAACCGGAGCTAACGGTAGCAATCCCTCTTCTTAAACACTCCTCCGTCACCTCAACCAACTTCTTCGCTGTTGGGGAAGGAGTACCCACAAAAAAAGTTTTGGAAGTATCACCGTGGTAGCCTTCTACAGTCGGCGTCACATCGATATTGATAATGTCGCCTTCCTTGAGGATTTGTTTAGCATTGGGAATCCCGTGACAGACCACCTCATTGACACTGGTGCAGATGGACTTGGGAAAGCCATGATAGCCCAGAGGAGCACTTTTTGCCCCATGTGCTGTAGTCCAGCGCTCCGCTTCGTCATTCAGTTCTAAGGTACTCACCCCTGGCTTAACCATCGGTGCTAGATGATCTAAAAGTTCAGCGGCCAAGCGCCCTGCGCGGCGCATTTTTTCAATTTCTCTGCTGGATAAGAGAACGATTGTTTCGTTTCCCATGAATCTTCCTTAACCTGATCTCCCCAATTCGTGGGGACGTCCATCTAGTAACTGAACTGACTCCGAAACTCTACATCTAGGGTGCATCGCGACGTACCCTACTACTACTGTTAGTATTTAGCTGAGAATTTTGTGTCAGTCCTCTATTAATTAACTTTACCTCGATCGCTTCAGCATCCCCCACGCCTGTATGGAATTCCGCCCCTAAGAGCAACATTAGCGATTGTCGCCAGTTAAAACCGAAATCCCCTCAACTTTAGCTGGGATGGCTCGGCTGGGAGGTCAATCTTCTAAGCTATGAAAAATAATGGTTCAGTTGAACAATTGTTCATACACTGAAATGAAGCGGTTGAGACAACCCGATAGGAGGGGATGAGTGCAAGTCAAAGCAGCGGTTGCCTATGAGGCAGGGAAGCCATTAACCATCGAAACGGTTCAGTTGGATGGTCCAAGAGCGGGTGAGGTATTGGTTGAAATTAAGGCAAGTGGAGTTTGCCATACCGATGCTTATACCCTCTCCGGCAAAGATTCAGAAGGGCTATTCCCCGCCATTCTGGGACATGAAGGGGCCGGTGTGGTGGTGGAGGTGGGTCAAGGCGTCACCAGTGTGAAACCGGGCGACCATGTCATCCCCCTATATACCCCCGAATGCCGTCAGTGCGAATATTGCCTGAGTCGTAAAACCAATCTCTGCCAAGCGATTCGTGGGACTCAAGGGCGCGGTGTTATGCCCGATGGCACCAGTCGCTTCTCGATGAATGGAACTCCGCTGTATCACTATATGGGGACATCTACATTTGCCAATTACACGGTACTGCCGGAAATCGCGGTGGCGAAAATCCGTGAAGATGCTCCGTTTGATAAAGTATGTTACATCGGCTGCGGGGTGACTACGGGGATTGGTGCGGTGATTTATACGGCTAAAGTGGAACCCGGAGCAAGAGTTGTGGTGTTTGGGCTAGGAGGGATTGGCCTCAACGTGATCCAAGGGGCGCGGATGGTCGGTGCTAGCCAAATTGTCGGCGTTGATATTAATCCCGATAAGCGAGCCATGGCTGAAAAATTTGGCATGACGGATTTTGTCAATCCTCAGGAAGTGGAGGGGGATTTAGTTCCCTATTTGGTGGACTTAACCAAAGGTGGCGCGGATTACAGTTTTGAGTGCATCGGCAATGTCAATGTGATGCGCCAAGCCTTGGAGTGCTGCCACAAAGGTTGGGGTATGAGTGTGATTATCGGCGTGGCGGGTGCCGGGGAAGAAATTCGGACTCGTCCGTTTCAACTGGTGACTGGGCGCGTTTGGAAAGGTTCAGCCTTCGGGGGGGCAAGGGGTCGCACGGATGTTCCCACCCTTGTGGATTGGTATATGGAAGGGAAGATTAACATTGATGATCTCATTACCCATGTGATGCCGCTGGAGAATATTAATCGGGCTTTTGATTTGATGCACCAAGGGGAATCGATTCGCAGCGTGGTGACATTCTCTTGACGGATGAATTATCGCATCGGAATATTACAGTAGAGTCTGATACAAAATCCTACTTATAGACCCCGTTGTTAAGCGTCTAAACAATCTCTCCCCCTCTCCCATACTCGGATGAACTCCGGCCCCTCCTTTGAGAAATAAAGAGGTTATCGAAACGGATTGGGAATGAGGTGCTGCGCCGACCTCCCGTATCCGCAGTTTCCCTTACAAAGCTTAGGCAATGCTAGGATGGCATTTGCCGAATTTGGTGAGGTACTGATGGCAGACACACTTTTCTTTAACGCCCTACGCGCCGCCATTGATGAAGAAATGGCACGCGATGAAGCTGTATTTGTACTCGGTGAAGATGTAGGTCACTACGGTGGTTCCTACAAAGTCACCAAAGATCTGTATAAAAAATACGGTGATCTTCGGGTTCTGGATACCCCGATTGCGGAAAACAGCTTCACCGGTCTGGCCGTCGGTGCAGCGATGACGGGTTTACGACCCATTATTGAAGGCATGAATATGGGCTTTTTGCTCTTGGCCTTCAACCAAATTTCCAATAACGCTGGGATGTTGCGTTATACGTCCGGTGGGAACTTCAAAATTCCCATGGTGATTCGTGGCCCTGGTGGGGTTGGGCGTCAGTTGGGGGCTGAACACTCCCAGCGACTAGAAGCTTACTTTCAGGCGGTTCCGGGTTTAAAAATCGTTGCCTGCTCAACCCCGTACAATGCCAAAGGACTTCTTAAATCCGCGATTCGGGACGACAATCCCGTTTTATTCTTTGAACATGTCCTACTTTACAACCTCAAAGAAGACCTACCCGACGAGGAGTACTTGGTACCTCTCGATAAAGCAGAGGTCGTCCGCCAGGGCAAAGATGTCACCATTCTCACCTACTCTCGGATGCGTCATCACGTCATGCAAGCCGTGAAGCCGCTCGAAAAAGAAGGGTTTGATCCAGAGGTGATTGACTTGATTTCCTTGAAGCCGTTAGATTTTGACACTATCGGGGCTTCCATTCGCAAAACCCATCGCGTGATTGTGGTGGAAGAATGTATGAAAACCGGGGGTATTGGAGCAGAATTAATCGCGTCGATTAATGATCGATTGTTTGATGAACTCGATGCGCCAGTGCTGCGGCTGTCTTCTCAGGATATCCCAACCCCTTACAACGGTATTCTGGAAAATCTAACAATTGTGCAACCCCAGCAAATTGTGGAAGCTGTACAAAAGATGGTGGCATCGCGGGTTTAAGGTAAGAATATAGTAGGTTAACAGGTTGCAGGTTGCAAGTTAGGATACCAACTTTAACCTTCAACTTTCAACTTTCTAACCTACCTTACCCTTCTGGCAATGCTTCGGAGTAGGGTTTCGCCTCCGGAGTACAACGTTCAACCGAGCAACTGTTTACCCTCTGGCTGGTGAAAGTGAAAACTTTCCTCGCTTGCCACCGAGTAACGACTTGACCGAAGAGATTTAGTCGTTACTAAAAAGGATTATCATATCACTTGTTGCGGCGGTTCGTAGTGATGCAAAAACAGCGTTGGATATTAGCCTTGATTGTAGCCCTCGTGATTGGGGCGATCTGGGTGCTTGTGCAAGTGAAAATTCCATTAGGATTAGACTTGCGGGGGGGGGCACAGTTGACCATTCAGGTCAAGCCCACAAAAGAAATTCAGCAAATTACATCGAGACAACTAGAAGACGTTCTCAGTGTGATTGAAAATCGGGTTAATGCACTTGGGGTTTCAGAACCCCTGGTACAACCCGTTTATCCCGATCAAATCTTGGTGCAGCTACCTGGGGTAAATGACCCGCAACAGGCAGAACGGGTGCTGGGTGGCACAGCACAATTGGAATTTCGCAAGCAGAAACCAGGAGCCGATTATTATCAGCTAATGGCTGAAATGCAATCGCGAGACGCTTTGGTGCAGCAGCAGGCTCAGTTGAGTAGCACAGGGGATGAAAAAGCGCTCGCAGACAATAAAGCAGCTCTTGAGCGCAGCAACCAAGCGATCGCACAATTGTTTGAATCTACCGGTCTGACGGGTAAAAATCTCAGAGATGCTCTTCCCGAACCCACTCAAACAGGTGATAACTGGAAAGTCGCCATCCGCTTTGACGCCGATGGAGCCGAAAAATTTGCTCAGCTCACCAAAGAATTGGCGGGAACGGGTCGTAGTATCGGTATTTTTCTCGATCAGGCTCTGATTAGCGCGCCCACCGTTGGGCCCGAATATGCCCAAGCAGGTATCACGGGTGGTGGTGCTGAGATTAGTGGTCGCTATACAGCTCAATCAGCCAACGAATTTGCCGTGCAGCTACGAGGGGGTGCCTTACCTGTACCGGTGGAAATTGTAGAGAACCGCACAGTGGGTGCAACGTTAGGGCGAGACAGTATCCAAAGCAGTATCTATGCCGGGATTGGCGGCTTGGTTTTAGTATTGGTGTTTATGGGCCTCTACTACCGCCTGCCCGGTTTAATTGCTGACGTTTCCTTAATCATCTACGCCCTGCTGACGATGGCGGTTTTTGCTCTGTTGGGTGTGACCTTAACGCTGCCGGGAATTGCTGGTTTTATTCTCAGTATTGGCATGGCCGTTGATGCGAATGTACTGATTTTTGAACGGACGCGAGAAGAAATAAGAGCCGGGAAAACTTTGTATCGCTCTGTAGAATCGGGATTTTATCGGGCATTCTCTAGTATTTTGGATGGTAACGTGACGACCGTAATTGCTTGTGCTGCGCTATTTTGGCTAGGGTCGGGGTTGGTGAAGGGTTTTGCACTCACACTGGGTTTGGGAGTCGTGGTGAGTATGTTTACAGCGATCACCTGTAGCCGCACGTTTATGCTGCTGGTGGTTCTGGGATTTCCAGGGTTGCGCCAAAAGCTTGAACTCTTTGTGCCTAACCCACCCGTTTCAGTGAACTCATAGACGGAGGGGTGGCAATGAAACTTAATGTCATTAAACAGCGATCGCTTTGGTGGACAGTCTCGATTAGCATTATCCTGGCTGGCATCATCGGTATGGTGATTTCCACAGCTACCTTAGGGTCGCCGTTACGCTTAGGTCTGGATTTTGTCGGCGGTACGCGGCTGCAATTTGAGCTAGATTGCTCAAAACCCGGTAACTGCGACAAACCCATCGACCTCTCTGCCGTTCGGAACGTGATGGATCAGCAGGGATTAGCCAATAGCAGCATCCAAGTTTTAGGTGAAAAACAACACGCATTGACGATTCGGACAAAGACGTTAGAGCCGAACCAACGTGTCGAACTCAAAGATGCTTTAAGCGAAAAAATTGGAGCTTTTGACCCTAAAGCCATCCAGATTGATACCGTGGGTCCGACCCTAGGTCAGCGGCTGTTTACCTCTGGGATGCTTGCGATTTTCCTCTCTTTCGCCGGTATCCTGATCTACTTAACCTTTCGTTTCCAGTTCGACTATGCTTTCTTTGCCTTCGTGGCTTTATTCCACGATGTGTTAATCACCGCTGGCATCTTCTCTATCTTGGGTTTGGTGTTAGGTGTGGAAATTGATAGCCTCTTCGTCGTTGCCATCCTGACCATCATTGGTTTCTCAGTTAACGATACAGTGGTAATTTACGACCGGGTGCGGGAGGTGATCAAGGAGCAACCAGAGATGCACATTGACCAAGTCGTGGATGATGCCGTCAATCAAACCCTGAGCCGCTCGATTAATACGACCTTAACCACGCTGCTGACGTTGACTTCAATCTTCCTGTTTGGAGGAGAAACCCTCAAGTATTTTGCCTTGGCGCTGATTGTGGGCTTTATCGCAGGTGCTTATTCCAGTATTTTTATTGCCAGTTCGCTCCTAGCTTGGTGGCGAAATCGCAGGCTCAAAACAGCATAATCGCATCTGAAAAAGTTCCAGCAAAGTCGAGAGGATAGGGAGGCTTTCAGCTCACAATAGACATCTTGAGGAGATTAAGCTTCAGCTACCGTGAAGGATTGCAGGTTAATGATCAAAGATGTCTATTGAACAGAGAAACCATAGAGCAGCCAGACGTCCAGATGCCTCGAATATCTAGAAGAGAAGTTTCAAACCTTGACCCTAGCCTCAAAATACCGATCATGCGGTTACATCGGCTGACGGTTTATGGTCGCTGGTTTGTCGTCACCTTGCTTTGGGTAATCCTGGCTCCCTGGTGTCTGTGGGGTTGGCGCTACGAGATTTCGCTGATGCGATCGCATTTTACTTGGTCAGCAGTGCGATATGGCATCATCTTCAATCCTTGGCCTGCTCTTGGTTTAGGTTTGTGTGTTTCTATGACTACTGCTATCTTAGTTTGGCAGAGTCGTAACATCTTATTCGGATTACCACACGAGGAACAACAGCACCTAGAGCAACAGGTACGCCGCATTGCTCAACAAGGCGTGAGTCACCCTTTGTGGAAGTGGGTGTTTAAACAGGATTCAAGCCCACAGGAGTAATAGAGTTGAAAGTTAATGAGTTAGTTTCTGGCTAGAGAAAACTCTTTTGAACCTTCAACTGATCTAGAGCAGACCCTACCCGGTAGGGGCACCCATGAACATTACGCACACTGAGATAGACTAGCGGACACAGCCACCTGACGCACGGGAAGGGAAATCACAAATTCGGCTCCCTTTCCAGGTTCAGAGACACAAGTCAATTGACCGCCATGATGGTCTACGACAATTTGATAACTAATCGATAAACCCAAACCCGTACCTTTACCCGGTGGTTTTGTCGTAAAAAATGGCTCAAACAGTCGGCAGCTAATATCCTCACTCATTCCTGGGCCATTGTCAGAAATCCGAATCACAGCATGAGGAATTGTCTCTTGAGTCTGTCCTTCTAGCCGTTCTGGCTTCATGTCCTGAACGCCAGTGGTAATTGTGATTTGGTAATTCGTTTTTCGTGGCTTAACGGATGCCTGCAAAACATCAATCGCATTGGTGATCAAATGCATAAATACCTGATTCATTTGCCCTGCAAAACATTCCACGAAAGGCAGAGTGCCATACTCTTTGTTCACCGTAATCTCTGGATACTCCTCAGAGGCTTTCAATCGGTGTCGCAAAATCATCAGGGTGCTATCAAGACCTTCATGAAGGTCTACCGGCTTCATTTCCGTTTGCTCAGTTCTCAAGAAATTCTGAAGAGACAAAACAAGCTGGCGAAGACGGGTCGCTCCCACCTTCATGGAGGACAGCAGTTTTGGCATATCGGCCATCAAAAAATTCAGGTCGATAGCGTCCAGTTCCGCCTCAATGGCTGGAGCCGGCTGGGGATAGTGCTGGAAATAAAGTTCCACCAAGCGCATTAAATCATTGATGTAGCAACTGGCATAATCCAGGTTGCCGTAAATAAAACCGACTGGGTTGTTGATTTCATGGGCAATACCCGCAATCACCTGTCCCAGCGTTGTCATTTTTTCTGTGTGAATGAGTTGAGCTTGGGTACGCTGGAGTTTGCCCAACAGAGACGTTGCATGTTGTTTCTCGGCCTCCAGTTGCTGAGCTTGTTGTTTCAAGCGAGCCTTCGATTGCCGTAAAGCCGCCTCTGTGCGCTCATGCTCTGCAATCTCTTGTTTCAGGAGTTCATTCGTCCGGGTTAATTGTGCTGTTCGTTGTGCAACTCGTTTTTCCAATTCGTCATGCGCTTTTTGTAGCTCTTCTTCGGCAAGCTTACGCTCCGTAATATCGCGTGTTACTCGAACAAAGCCGCTGAGCCGTCCGTGATCATCCCGTAAGGCGGTAATCACAACATTAGCCCAAAACTTTGACCCATCCTTGCGAATTCGCCACCCTTCATCCTCAAAACGACCTTGAAGCGCCGCTATTTCTAACCCGTGCAAGGGTTTGCCCAGTTCAATATCTTTCTGGGTATAAAAACAGGAGATATGCTTACCGAGAATCTCGGAAGCTTGATATTGTTGGATGCGTTCGGCACCGATATTCCAGCTCACAATGCGACCGGCTGGGTTGAGCATGATAATCGCATAGTCTTTGACGCCCTCAACCAGTAAGCGGAAACGTTCTTCGCTTTCCTGCTGTGCAGCTTCTGCGCGTCTACACTCAGTATTATCACGAGCCACTGCGTAGATTAATTGCTCGTCTTGGCAGGCCGTCACATTCCACAACAGCCATTTGTAGGAACCGTCTTGGCAACGGTAACGATTTTCAAACTGTACAGTCCTTGCTTCTGTCGTAAGGTCTTGTAAGCGTTCCAGCATTGCTGACTGGTCTTCTGGATGAATCAACTCAATCCATCGTTGGCTTAAGAATTCTTCGGTGGTATAACCCAAAGTTTTCTCACACAGCGAGTTGAGTTGCTTGAAATAGCCGTCAAACCCCACGATGAAAAACATATCCAACGTGAGAGTGAACAGTTTATCCAGAGAGCCACAAACGAAATGCTTCGGCTCTACTTCCCTGCCGTTACTCTTGGTACATAGGGTTAGTGCAGTTTGGGTTGCCATTGCTTACTCACATGATTAATTAAACTCAACTCCTCCCTGATTTTCCGAGAGCGATTCAGCCTCATTCAGAGCAGCCGTCTATGGCTTGTCTTACATCGCCGACGCGCTATACGGTTTGCAAAACGCTCGAACAGCGATTTGCTAAATTTTACGCCCCTGCTCTTAAAGCAGTGGTTGAGAGGTAAGCAGATACACCCAAAGTAATGAAACTTTCAAATCTTTATCACTAGTTTAAAGCCTAGAACTAGCTTTTCCGATAAATTAATAGTAATACATATTCCTTAAATAATTGTTTAACATTGCTTAAACCATTGAAGCTTTCTATACCTATAACGTGATCTCGCGTTTTTCAATTGTTAATCATGGGTTTTCCCAGCCACTTTTTTCCTTTATTCACTAAATAAATTTCCAGAGTTACAATTCATGTTCTCTAATTCCCTTCTCGATCACAGGCGATTCAATCAAGTGAACCGTCCCTGTAAGCGAGCGCGATAAAGGTTAATACAAAGTAATATAAAATGAGTAATCACTCTCCTTCCTTCGTAAGCCACTCAGACAATTAGCCAAGGTAGCCAGATGGCTAAACCAAGCAAGCTTACCGATAAAACAGGGAGGGTGACAATAAAAGCGATGCGAATATATTGCTCCCAGGCTATGGGTCGTCCTTGACGGGCTAGAATATTCAGCCAGAGCAGGGTGGAGAGGCTGCCAATCGGTGTAATTTTCCCTCCCAGATCACAACCAATTACATTGGCATACATCATCACTTCTCGAACGGATGAATCGATCCCCAAGACATCTTGAATCGCTAGAGAATTAATCAGTACTGCTGGGATATTATTCATGACGCCAGATAGCAGAGTTGCCAAGAAACCCGTACCCATAGCAACTTGAGTGAGTCCCCATCCCGATAGCTGCTTTAACAACTGGCTCAGCAGAGTCGTTAACTCTGTATTACGCCAACTCAAAGCAAGAATTGACATCCCCAGACTGAACCCAAGCACTGACCAGGGAATTTCACACCACACCTTCCTCAAAGAAAGGATGGCGGTATTATCCTGGTGGAACCAACGTCCGGAGATGGCTAGCATCACCAAAGCACCACTCACAGCAATAGAAGAAACGGGGATACCCAAGGGCTGAGCCAAGAAGTAGCCGATCAGGAGTGAACCGAGGACAGCAAAGCTCCACTGGCAAACGACAGGGTCACGAATAACGCTATCCGGTGGGGGCATACGGTCAAGGTTGTAGGTAAAAGGGATATAACGATCAAAGTAGAACCAAATGACGCCCGTGCCGGTAGCGATTGCAACAAAATTCACCGGTATCATCACTAAGAGGTAGCGAAAAAAGGAAATATTAAAATAGTCGGTGGAAATCAGATTGACCAGATTGCTGGTTGATAAGGGCAAGCTCGTCGCGTCAGCGATAAAACCCGTAGCGAAGACCAAGGCAAACGTGGCTTTGGAGCTAAAACCTAGTAACAGCAGCATTTCCATCAAGGTAGGCGTCCAGATTAAGGCTGTCCCATAGTTGCTCAAGTTAGCCGTTAGTAAGGCTCCCAACACCATTAATAAGACAAAGAAGAGACGCCCGCGACCCAATCCGGCGTAAGCTAGCCACAGTGCCAACCCTCGAAAAAAACCTGCCTCATCGAGAATGCGGGAAATGATGATGAGAGCGATCGCAGTCAATGTAGCATTCCATACCATTCCCCAAACTATCGCTACGTCTTGCAAGGTCACGATACCAGTAATGAGGGCAAGCAGCGCTCCGCCTAAAGCAGTAAATCCCATACTGAGTCCTCGTGGCTGCCAGATTACGAGGATGAGAGTGAGAATAAAAATTGCAATTTGCAATGGGTGAGCTCCGCTTCAGGTCATCGGGATTTTACACAGGTTTTCGGTTACAGCTAAATTAAAATTAAATAAAATTTTTATAAATTCCGAAGTTTTGTTCGAGCCATCCTGGTTAATGATTGCCATTAATTATTGATTTTTATTAATTATTCATCCTTTTGGGAAATCTTAACTAGAATTTGTTAACTGAAAGGATAAATAATCAAAAAAGAGGAGAAAGCAGGTGCCAATTAATAGCCGAGCAAAAATTGATAAAAGTGGCTCGGCGAATCTTACCTATTATTTCTCTAAATTTCTTCTACATAGATTTAATTTTCTCTTAATAAATTTCTTGCTCGGTGGAGCGATCGCTTCTTTGGGAAATCCTACCCTGGCTCAGATTATCCCCGATGCCACTTTAGGGGTTGAACCTTCTGTTGTTACACCCCTTGATGACCTGGGATTGCCGATTGACGAAATCGATGGTGGAGCGCGTCGCGAGGCAAATTTATTCCACAGTTTTCTGGAATTTAATGTTGAGGCTGATCGAGGAGCCTACTTTTATAGCCCGGCTGGTATTCAGAATATTCTGGCACGGGTGACGGGTGGTAATCCATCAAGAATTCTGGGTCTGCTCGGTACTTTTGGTGATTCGACAGCTAACTTATTTTTGATTAATCCTAACGGGATTATCTTTGGGCCAAATGCCCAACTGGATGTTGCCGGTTCCTTTGTAGCGACGACGGCAAACAGTTTGGTGTTTGAAAATGGCTTGGCGTTTAGCGCTACCGACCCCCAAATCCCACCACTGCTAAGTATTAATGTGCCCATTGGGTTGCAATATGGGGGTAATACCGGAAGTATTCAGGTGCAGACTTCTATCCTCCAAGTACCCAATGGTAAAACCTTAGCTCTTGTCGGTGGTAAATTGCAGCTCAATCGCGCTTTGTTAGAAGCTCCCGAAGGTCGAGTCGAGTTGGTGGGGGTGAGCGGTTCGGGAACCGTTGGATTGGAAGAGAATAACAGCCGTCTGCGTTTAAGCGTTCCTGAAGGCATAGCACGCACAGATGTCTCCGTTAATCGCAGTGTGATCAGAAGTCTCGGTGACGGCGGTAGCATTACAATTTATGCCGATAATCTAACCATTGACCGCAGTAGTGTTAGGGCTGGATTCGATGCCGACTTTGGGTTCAATGGCACTCAAGCAGGAGATATCACACTTGATGCAGTAGGAGAGGTAAAGATAGGACAGGGAAGTATAATTACCAATTCTGTACTTCCGGATTCTACTGGGAATAGCGGCAACGTAAATATCAAAGCTACATTTGTTTCCCTAACAGATAACGCTCAAATAGGCGCGATCACTTTTGGGCAGGGAAACGCTGGAAAAATATCGATTGAGGCCAATGACTCTGTCTCATTGGCAGGCAACACTAGTATTAGAAGCAATGTGTACTGGGAAGCTGAAGGTGACGGTGGCGACATCAACATCCAGACTCCTTTGCTTTCCTTAACTGATGGTGCTGACCTGAGTACGAGTACCTTTGGTCAAGGAGATGCTGGCAATATCACCGTGCAGGCTAACGAATCCATTGTGCTTGTCAATGGTCGAATCTACAGCGCTGTCAGAGAAGGAGCTATCGGTCAAGGGGGCAAAATCAACATCCAAGCTGGCTCTGTCTCCTTAAGTGAAGGTGCTGCTTTAGATTCCAGCGTAGAACAAGGAGCGATCGGTTCAGGGGGTGACATTAACCTCAGTGTTGGCTCACTTTCCTTGACTGATAACTCGGTCTTGTTTGCTGATACGGGTGGGCAGGGAAACGCGGGTAATATAACGGTACAAGCCAATGATTTTATTTCCCTCACCAATAGCCAAATCTACTCTAATGTAGACTCTGGAGCCAACGGTCAGGCCGGGAACATTGACATCCAGACAGGTTACCTATCTCTAGTAGATGGGAGCCGTATCTCCAACAGCACCTTTGGCACAGGAAATGCTGGCAGCATTTTTGTACAGGCTAATGATTCTATTTCGCTCATCGGCGATACCAGCGCGATTATTAGCGGTGTAGCGGCGAAAGCGGAGGGCAATGGTGGCGACATCCAGCTCGCAGCTAAATCCCTCTGGTTAACCAACGGCGCTCAACTATTTGCCGCAACCTTTGGAGCAGGAAACTCAGGAAATATTGCAATCAACATTTCAGATACGGTTAACCTCTCTGGAGTTGGTTCAACAACAGGATTCTCTAGTGGGTTGTTGACTAACACGGAAGAGGGGGCTGGGGGCCAGGGTGGTGATATCAGAGTTAATACCAGTACCTTGCGAGTATCGGATAGCGCAGTCTTGAGTGCCGTCAGTCGGAGTGCCTTTAAGGGCGGTAATATCAATGTCGATGCCAATACGCTTGAGGTTACCAATGGTGGACAACTCCTCACCACGGCCTTCAGTAGCGGAGATGCAGGAAACATTACGGTTAATAGCAGCGATCGCATCATCCTTGCTGGCAATGATTCCACTTTCGCTGCACGCCTCGCCCAATTTGATCAAGTTGATACGGATGGTGCTGTCAGTGGCTTATTTGCTCGGACTGAAGGCGCTGGAGCGGCTGGAAATGTGATAATTAATACCCCATTGTTGACTGTCCTGGATACAGCACAGGTTTCTGCTTCTACTTCCGGTGGTACTGGTGGAAGTATCACCGTGACGGCAAATCGTTTTGAGGCCATTAATGGCGGACAACTCCGCACCACTACAGCCGGCAGCAACAACGCTGGGAACATCATCCTGAGAGTACGTGATGATCTTAACCTAGCCGGAGCTGACAGTGGTTTGTTTGCCAACACAGATCGCGGTTCTATCGGCAATGGCGGCAGTATTTTGATTAGTAACCCCAGGGCGGTGGTGATTCGGGATGGTGCAAGTGTCGCTGTAGATAGCCAGGGCGCGGGGGAAGGCGGTAATATCCAGATTCAGACGGGTGTTCTGACCCTTAATAATCAAGTCTCAATCTCTGCCGAAACGGCTAGTAATTCGGGCGGCGATATTAGCCTACAGGTGCAGGATTTATTGCTGATGCGCCACGGTAGCCGTATATCTACTACCGCAGGCACGGCTCAAGCTGGGGGAGATGGTGGCAATATCGCGATTGATGCTCAGTTTATCCTTGCTGTCCCCAAAGAGAATAGCGACATCACCGCCAATGCCTTCACAGGTCAAGGTGGCAATATCAACATTACAACTCAAGGTATCTATGGCCTTCAATTCCGTCCTCGCCTGACTCCGTTGAGTGATATTACCGCCACTTCTGAGTTTGGGGTAAACGGCACTGTGCAAATTATCACGCCCGATGTTGACCCCAGGCAGGGGTTAGTTAACTTGCCCATTGAGCCAGTCAACGTAGAAGTTGCACAAGGCTGCCAATCAGCTGAACAGCAGGGAGCTGTTGAGTTTTTCGATACTGGCAGAGGGGGTTTAGCACCTAATCCTTATGAACCTCTGAGCAGCAGTAACATTTGGGAAGATGTACCCTCTTCCACACAGGGAACTGAACTTGAGGCTCGTGCTGTTCCTGTCTCTGCCGCACCCGCAACCCCACCGGACAAAATTGTCGAGGCTCAAGGGTGGCGGATTAACCAAAAAGGGGAAGTTGTCCTTGTAGCTGAGGTACCTACCACTGGCACTCCAAATCGCTGTCGCCTACGCTAGCTACCCTGATTCTTGCTTTTTATACACAGTTGCAAGAGTAAAGCGAATATCTTATGAAGACTCTTAGTGGATTAAAGAAGGGCAGGAGGCTTAATCGAGTTAATTCCTTAATCAGTGAAGCGATACCCCTAACGCGATGCTTCGTGAAAAGCTTCGCTGGTGCCCTTTGGGCAATCGCAGTCTCTGGAAACTACGCTTTGGGTCAAGTTGTCGGTGACAATACCTTGGGTGATGAAAATTCTAGAGTCACATCCTCTAAACCAGGAGCTTTTCAAATTGATGGTGGAGCAACTAGGGGTACAAATCTTTTCCACAGTTTTAGCCAGTTTTCTGTACCCACTGGTGGAAGCGCCTACTTCAATAATGCGCTCAATATTCAGAACATCATGACCCGCGTGACAGGTAGCTCCGTCTCTAATATTGATGGTTTGATAGGAGCTAATGGCACAGCCAACCTCTTTTTAATCAATCCCAACGGGATTATTTTTGGTGCCAATGCCAAGCTCAACATTAACGGCTCTTTCATAGCCAGTACAGCTAGTAGCCTGTTCTTTGCTGATGGTACAGAATTCAGCGCCACAGATACTCAAACGACACCCCAATTGACGGTAAATGTTCCGCTCGGCTTGCAATTGGCAGACAATCCTGCCCCTATAAAGGTGAATAGATCTAATCTAGAAGTCAAACCTAATCAAAACTTAGTTTTGGTAGGCGGTGATGTGAGCTTAGACAAAGGGAAACTAACAGCACCGGGAGGACGAATTGAGTTAGGAGGATTATCTACAGCCGGGAAAGTTGGGCTGAATGAGAATGGCAGCTTGAACTTTCCTAATAATGTAGCGCTTTCCGATGTGTTTCTTACTAATGGTGCTTCTGTGAATGTACCTGCTGGGAGTGGAGGCTTTATTACCATCAATGCTCGTAATTTAGCCGTATCAGGAGGAAGTAAGCTGATAGCTGGAATAAGGAAAGATGGCGGAATACCGGAGGCTCAGGCGGGAAATGTGGTGATTAACGCTTCTGATAGAGTTTCTTTTGAGAGAAGTAGAGTAGAGAATCAAGTAGATCAGAACGCCTTGGGTAATGCAGGCAATATCGAGATTACCACTGGTTCGCTGTTTTTAAGCAATGGTGCCTCACTCAATGCCAGTATTCGGGGAAAGGGAAATGCCGGCCAGGTTATCCTTCGTGCCAGCGATACTATCTCCTTGGATCGGAGTTTCATTTTTAGCAGAGTAGAACAGAACGCTGTGGGCAACTCAGGTGGGATTGACATCACGACAGGAATGCTGTCTCTGGTGAATCAGGCTGGACTCAGTGCCACCACCCACGGCAAAGGCGATGCAGGCCAGGTCATCATTCGGGCCAGCGATACCATCTCCATGACCGATGAGAGTTTTGTCAACAGCAGAGTAGCTTCTAACGGCTACGGCGAATCAGGCGGCATTGTCATCAGTGCAGAAACACTTTCTCTAACCAATAAAGCCTCAATGAGTACCAGCGTGGACAAGGACGGTCAAGGCAAGGCAGGCAACATCTACATCACCACCGATTCGCTTTCTTTGAGCAATAAACCCTCACTCAATGCCAACATTGGGGGGGTGGGAAATGGAGGTCAAGTCATCATTCGTGCCAGCGATACGATCTTCTTGGATGGGGGTTTCATCTCTAGCAGAGTGGAACCGAACGCTGTAGGCAACTCAGGTGGGATTGACATCACGACAGGAATGCTGTCTCTGGTGAATCAGGCTGGACTCAGTGCCACCACCCACGGCAAAGGCGATGCAGGCCAGGTAATCATTCGTGCTAGCGATCGCATCTCCATGACCGATGAGAGTTTCGTCAACAGCAGGATAGCTTCTAACGGCGACGGCAACTCAGGCGGCATTGTCATCCGTGCAGAAACATTGTCTTTAACCAATAAAGCTTCACTGAGTACCAGCGTAGACAAAGACGGTCATGGCGAGGCAGGCAGCATCGACATCACTACTGATTCGTTTTCTCTCTCGCATAAAGCCTCACTCAGTACCAGACTTCGGGGAGTGGGAAATGCAGGCCAGGTCATCATTCGGGCTACCGATTCCATTTCCTTGGATGGAGGTTTTGTCTCCAGTAGGGTGGAAGAGAACGCCGAGGGCAACTCTGGCGGAATTGACATGACGACCGGAAGGCTTTCTCTGGTGAATCAGGCTGGACTCAGTGCCACTACCCAGGGCAAAGGAGATGCAGGCCAGGTGATCCTTCGTGCCAGCGATCGCATCTCCATGACAGATGAGAGTTTTGTCAACAGCAGGGTGGCTCCTAAAGGCCAAGGCAACGCAGGCGGCATCCATATCACTACAGGAACACTTTCTCTGAGCAATAATGCAAGCCTGAATGTCGGCAGCTTTAGTCAAAGGAATGCAGGCAATATCAATGTTGTAGCTGACTCTATCCGTCTAGACAATGGCGCAACCATCAACGCTAACACCCAAGGGGGGCAGGGGAATATCAACCTGACTGCTGTGGATTTAGTGTTGCGTCATGGCAGCCGCATTAGCACCAACGCCTCTGGAAGCAATGTTAGCGGTGGCAATATTACCATTGATACAGGTGTCCTAGCCGCTTTGGAAAATAGTGACATCAGTGCCAATTCACAGGACTTCCGTGGCGGAAATGTAAATATCACAGCTCAAGGTATCTTTGGTACACAGTTGCGATCGCAGTTGACTCCAGAAAGTGACATTACCGCCACAGGAGCAGATTCTTCATTAAATGGGACGGTAACAATCATCACGCCAGATGTTGATCCCAGCCAGGGGTTAGCCAACTTGCCAGTTGAGCCAGTCAACGTAGAAGTTGCACAAGGCTGCCAATCAGCTCAACAGCAGGGAACTGTTGCGTTTTTCAATACTGGCAGAGGGGGTTTAGCACCTAATCCTTACGAACCGATAAGCAGCAATTACATTTGGGAAGATGTACCCTCTTCCACACAGGGAACTGAGCTTGAGGCTCGTGCTGTTCCTGTGTCTGCCGCATCAGCAACCCCACCTGACAAAATTGTCGAGGCTCAAGGGTGGCTGATCAATGCAAAAGGAGAAGTTGTTCTCGTTCCACAGATGCCTACTACCCACCCCCAAACTCGCTGTCGCGTATATTAGCAGCCTGTGGCTTATTGATTTCACAGTGTTTGAGAGCAAAGATATGAGCAGAAAATTACTAGGAGATCGACAGGAGTTGAAAGAGTACAGCACATAGGAAACCGATGGTTCTATGAAGACTATAAGTGGATTACAGGAGGGCTGGAAGCTTAGTGTAGTTAATTCCTTAGTATTAGGTGGAGCTATTACCTTAATGCGCTGCTTCGCTTTCAGCAACACTTGTGCCCTTTGGGCAATCGCTGTCTCTGGAAATTACGCTGTGGCCCAAGTGGCTAGCGATAATACATTGGGTGCTGAAAGTTCTCTAGTCACATCTCCCCGACCAGGAGCTTTCCAGATTGATGGCGGAGCAACTAGGGGTACAAATCTCTTCCACAGTTTTAGCGAGTTTTCTGTACCCAGCAACGGCGCTGCCTACTTCAACAATGCGCTCAATATTCAAAATATCATGACGCGCGTGACTGGTGAGTCTGTCTCTAACATTGATGGTTTGATCACAGCCAACGGCACAGCCAACCTGTTTCTACTCAATCCCAATGGCATTATTTTTGGCCCTAATGCCTCGCTGAACATTGGCGGCTCTTTCATTGGGAGTACCGCTAGTAGCCTGACCTTTGCTGATAGTACCCACTTTAGTGCCACTGCAACCCAAACTACACCCCTGCTGACCATCAGTGTTCCTCTGGGTTTGCAATACGAGGGTAATGCTGGAAGTCTTCGGGTGCAGGGATCTAAACTCAAAGTGCCCCATAGTAAAACCTTAGCTCTTGTGGGTGGCAATGTGGAACTCAATGACGCTTTTTTGCAGGCTCCAGGTGGTCGAATTGAGTTGGGGGGAGTAGCAGGCTCAGGAACCATTGGTTTAGAGGTTGATAACGGCAGTCTGCGCTTGAGCTTTTCTCAGGGTTTAGCACGGACAGATGTCTTACTCAATGGCGGTACAATTGATGTCGTTGCTGGGAGTGGCGGTAGTATTACGATTTATGGCGAGAATCTAACAATAGAGAATACCCTTGTTCGTTCTGGAATCGAGCAAAGTCCTGGGGGCGGCAACACCGGCGGCATCCTTCCTGGGGGTGGCAACACCGGCGGCAACTTTCCTGGGGGCGGCAACGATCCAGGCGTCTCCAACAATATTGGCGGCGGTGACGCTCTCAGTGGTGGCAATGATGGGGGCACAACCCCGACGGGCCTTGATGGTGTTACCTTAGTCGGGGTTGGCAGTGGGCTGCTGGCCAACACAGACCCCGCTTCTACTGGTAACGGTGGCAGTATTTTCATTAGCTCCAGTAGGAGCATTATTCTGAATGGCGCAAGTGTTGCTGTGGATAGCAAGGGTACTGGACAAGGCGGTAATGTCCACATTCAGGCAGATTCGCTGGTCATTAACAATAAAGCCTCAATCTCTGCCGAGACGACTAGCAACAGAGGCGGGAATATTACCCTACAGGTGCAGGAATTGTTGTTGATGCGCCACGGTAGCAGTATATCCACTACCGCAGGTACTGCTAGGGCGGGCGGAGATGGTGGCAACATCGTAATTGATGCTGACTTTATCGTTGCCGTTCCCAAAGAAAATAGCGACATCAGCGCCAATGCGTTCACAGGTCGAGGCGGAAATATCAACATCACAGCTCATGGGATTTATGGGATTGAATTGCGCCCACAAGATACCCCTTTAAGTGATATTACCGCCAGTTCTCGGTTTGGCGTCAGCGGTGTAGTGATCATCAACACCCCCGATGTTGACCCCAGCAGGGGGTTAGCCAACTTGCCAGTTGAGCCAGTCAATGTGGAAGTTGCCCAGGACTGCCAAGCAGGTGGAAAGCAGGCATCTATTGGCTTTTTCAACACTGGCAGAGGGGGTTTAGCGCCTAATCCTTACGAACCTATCAGCAGCAGTGACATCTGGGAAGATGTACCATCTGCCACACAGGGAACTGAGCTTGAGGCTCGTGCTGTTCCTGTCTCTGCCGCACCCGCAACCCCACCTGACAAAATTGTCGAGGCTCAAGGGTGGCGGATTAATCAAAAAGGGGAAGTTGTCCTTGTGGCTGAGGTACCCACCACTGGCACCCAAAGTCGCTGTCGCCTACGTTAGCTATCCTGATTCTTCGTTTTTCAGTGTTGGAGAACCAGTCCATGAGCAGCAAATCGCCTCTATTTTGCCATCCAATCCGACTCTTGGGGAAGTCCGCGCCACGCAAGGCGTACCAGCAGATAGTCAGACTCAGCTTTATAGCCTTGTTAGCACTTATTACAACCTTATCGGTTCCCGCTCTGTCAGCTCAACCGATTGAAGGCACTTCTCAAGGCATTTCTCAGACCTCAAATGCCAACTTGTTACTGCAACAGGGCATAGAACTTTATGAGGCTGGACAATTTTCGCAGGCGATAGAGGTTTGGCAGCAGGCAGTTTCTACTTTTGTAACTCAGGGAGATACTCTGAACCAAGCGCTAGTGTTGCGCTATCTCGCGTTGGCTTATCAGCACTTGGGACAATGGCAGGAGGCAGAAGGTGCGATCGCAAACAGCCTTAACCTTCTAAAGAACCAGGCACAAACAGCTAACAGCCAGGCTTACTTAGATGTTTTCGCCAAAGCCTTGAACACTCAAGGTCGCCTGCAATGGGCAAAAGGACATTTAGAGCAAGCTCTGGAAACCTGGAAGAGAGCAGCCGCTACTTACGACAAAGCGGGTAATCAGACAGGCATTATTGGTAGTTTAATTAACCAAGCCCAGACTCTACAAGCATTAGGGTTCAGCACTCAGGCTAAAGCGGAATTACTGAAGGTTGAGAACATCCTACAGCAGCAATCTAACCCCGAACTCAGAGCAACTGGCTTGCAAAGCTTGGGTAAGGCTCTTAGACAAGTTGGCAGGCTAAGAGAGTCTCGATCCGTTTTGCAAACCAGTTTGCAAGTGGCTAAAGACTTTCAACTCTCTAAAGCGCTTGGTTCGGCTTTGCTGGAGTTGGGGAATACCGAACGCGCCTTGGGTAATAGAGCGATCGCGATTGGTCAGGAAGAAGATGAGACGAAGCATACTCAGGCTGCGATCGCATTTTATCAACAGGCCACTGACTCACCTCCCCTCAGACTTCACGCTCACTTAAATTTGCTCAGTCTTTTAATAGAAACTGGGAAATGGTCAGAGGCAGCAAAACTGCAAGCCACAATCAGGCCGTCGATTACCAGCTTGCCTGCGAGTCGAACCAATATCTATGCCCGACTAAACTTTGCTCAAAGTCTGACTTGTCTCCGGCCTAATATTGACAAATATACAATTTCGTGCAAGAGGCGCGATAGCGCACATCGCCAAGAAAAGCTGAGAGAACAGCTTCCCCAGCAAAGCCTCGTCCCAGTTTCCTCGCCAGAAATTGCCCAGATTTTAGCCGATACAGTCCAACAGGCTCGTACTCTCAAAGACCGAAGAGCCGAATCCTATGCTCTGGGGCAGTTAGGTGGACTCTATGAACTGACCGAACAGTGGTCAGCAGCGCAAGAGCTTACCCAGAAAGCTCTCCTCCTCGCTGAGGAGAGTCAAGCTCCCGATATTCGCTACCGTTGGGAATGGCAGTTGGGACGTTTATGGGAAAAACAAGGCGATCGAAAAAGAGCGATTCCTGCCTATAAAGAAGCAGTTAAAACCCTCAAGTCCGTCAAGAGCGACTTGCTCACCATTGACTCAGATGTACAATTCTCCTTTCGAGACAATGTGGAACCGATTCACCGCAAACTCGTTGATTTACTATTAAGAACTGAGGGAAATTCCGAACCCAGCCAAACCGATCTTAAGGAAGCTATTGAGGCCATTGACGCTCTCCAGTTAGCTGAACTGGAAAATTTCCTGAGCTGTAACCTTTCTCAGAGAGTACAGCTTAACCAAGAGGGTGACAAGGTAGACCAGAAAGCTGTATTTATTTATCCAATTATTCTGGAAGATCGATTAGAAGTGATTGCCAAACTTCCAGGACAGCCTCTCAAACACTATGTAAATTTTGCCAAACAGACAGAGGTCGAAAAAACGGCGATCGATTTGCGATCAAACTTATTAAGACGCAACCGTCCAGAAGAAGTTATCCAAAAAGCTACACAACTTTACGAATGGTTGATTAGACCGCTGGAGCAAGAATTAGAAAACACTAGAGAAGTCAAAACATTAGTGTTTGTGTTGGATGGGGTGCTGCGAAATATTCCCATGTCAGTACTTTATGATGGCAAAAAGAAAGAGTATCTGATGCAGAAGCCCTATGCTGTTGCTTTGGTTCCAGGTTTGCAGCTTTTTGACCTGCGCTCCTTGCAGCGAGAAAAGTTAGAGATATTGACAGCAGGAGTGAGCGAGCAGAGAGAAGTTGAGCGACGAAAGTTTAACGAACTTCCTAATGTAGTAGATGAATTGCAACAAGTTGGGAGTATTTTACCTTCAGAATTACTATTGAATCTAAAATTTACGGGGGCGAATCTTCAAACCAAGATTAATTCCGGTGCTTTTTCTGTTGTTCATATCGCAACTCATGGTAAATTCAGTTCTGACCCTGAAGAAACATTTATTCTGGCTTACGATCAACTCCTCAACAGCAGTGACTTGAACAACATGCTCCGAATTAACAACCAAAGTTCTTCTAAAAGCGTTGAGTTGCTTGTCCTAAGTGCCTGTGAGACAGCACAAGGAGATAACCGAGCGACATTGGGGTTAGCTGGGATAGCGGTGAGAGCAGGGGCACGCAGTGTGCTGTCAACGTTGTGGCAAGTAAGCGATCGCTCTACGGCTGAACTAATGGGACAATTCTACAAGGAGTTGACCAACCCAGGCGTGACGAAGGCTGAAGCGTTGCATCAAGCTCAGTTAGCTCTGTTTAAGCAATATAAAGCTCCCTACTATTGGGCACCTTATGTTTTAGTTGGGAATTGGCTTTAGTCTTTGCTGTATTGAGAGATTTTGAGATATCTATTAATTTTTAATTATCATAAACAGTGAGTAATTGTAATTTTTGTTACATAAATTAATTTTAGTGATTTTGCATAAAACTCTGGCTTTTTGAGTTGAGTAATAGATAGAGGGAGAGCAACTTCCGCTTAACCCTCAATTCAAACATCAACCTAATAATTAGACTTCTTGCATAAAAAGCAAAGCTAAAGGCGATAACGACCACAGCTACCTGGCAAAAATTGATTTTTGCAAGAAATCTAGGAGGACTTTCGCATAAAAGGCAAAGACAAGGGCGATAAGTACTACAGCTAACTAGCAAAAATTGACATTGGCAAGAGCTTTTGTGACGGAATATTTCCGTCGTGTTGTACTAGTTCAAAATTTGTGAAATATATGCGTACTAACAAGAACCAGTGGATTCTACCCTTAATAGCTGGAACATCCTGTATCCTGACCCTTACTGGAGTGACACAAGCGCTTTCACAGCCTGAGGCACTTCAAGTACCTACAGCTCCACTGTCACCGAATGACCCGGCTGCAAAGCTCGATCCGAAGCTTGTGAATGTCCCAGCTATGCCCCAGCCTGGACCGACCATATCTACGATTCCCCTCTCCCCCCAGTCACCTGTCTCAGTCTCAGCAGTAGGCTATGACCCTCAAACTGGTACTGTCCAAGAGATTAGTCGCCAACAACAGCTATCTTCTAGCACAGCTCAACAGGGTGGTGTTCCCAATTTGGGACGAGATCCAACGGTTCAGCAAGAGCCTGACAAGGGGGTGCCAGTTCGCACGATTGGACCTACACCCAGCAGCGTAATTGGTCAAGATGATCGCATCCGGATCGACAACACGACTACCTATCCCTGGCGTACCCAAGCAAAACTATACGTGACCTATCCCAACGGTCAGATTTATGGGTGTTCAGGCACGCTGATCAGTGCCAAGTATCTATTAACAGCGGGTCATTGTGTTCATAATCCGTCCAGGGGGGGGTGGATCACTAAAATGGAAGTAATTCCTGGTCTCAATGGAACCTATAAACCTTATGGATCGGTCTTTGCCACCTATTTCCGAAGTTACACGGGCTGGACGAAAGATCGAAACAAGAACTACGACTTTGCTCTAGTTACCCTCGATAGAAACATTGGCAATACTACCGGATGGTTGGGCTATAACTACTATTCATCTATTAATGGCGTGACTGGCAACATAGCAGGCTACCCGGGCGACAAGGGCAGTGTTTACCTCTACTACGATGCCGGTTCGATTGGCAGCTCAACCTCGCAGCGCCTCCATTATCAAATCGATACAAATAGCGGTCAGAGTGGGAGTGGGATTTACCGGATTATCAACAATGACCGCTATGTCTTTGGTGTCCACACGGACGGAAATGAGGGTTCATGCAAACCAAACAATTGCGGTACCCGCATTGACTCCAACAAGTTAAAAGATCTCAATGCCTGGATTGCTACTGGCAACTAAGGCATCCCCACCCTTCCACAAAATTCTTGTTTTGGTAAGGCAACTCCCTATGCACAGCTCTCACCCCCAGCGCCGACAAGCCACTGGGGGTGACAAACTTGTAACAAAAACTTTGACATTTTATGGAATAACATAATTTCCTTTGATCGTAGTGAGGAAACAAAGGTTAATTTACTTCGTCTTTATCTCTAGCTGAACTATATTGTTATTGAGTAAGGAATTTTTATGAAGTCTTTGAGCAACAAACAGTGGGTTCTACCATTGTTAACTGGAGCTTCTATCATCCTGTCCCTTGCTGGGGTAACACAGGCACTTCCACAGGCTGATCCAGCTCAACCTCGTTCAGTCCCACTGTCACCAAATGACCCAGCAGCGCAGCTTGATCCAAGTCTTGTGAATGTTCCAGCCATGCCCGAACAAAATCAAAATACAGATAGCTCCCCAACCTATCCACTATCACCAAATGACCCGGCGGCGAAGCTTGACCCAAGTCTGGTGAATGTCCCAGCTATGCCTGAACAAAATACAGATAGCTCCCCAACGTCACGCAGCACCCAGTCACCCGACAGAGAAATAAGCTATGACGTTGGCACTCGTTCTACCCGAGTTGGTGAGATCAGACCTATGACGCCTTCTAACACGTCTACAAGAGCTGGTTCTCCTCATATAGGAGCCGACTCCAAGATCGATCCAGAGTTTCCTGGGCTTGTAGACCAAAAGTGAGGGTTTGTCTAGCTGTAGCTCATAAGGTCAACATTCCTGGCAGCGCTCTAGAGCAGCTGCCAAACCATGAAGAGTCCAGAGTCTTGAGCGATCGCCTTCGCTTATAAACTTCCAGCCGGCCTTCTATGATCGACTATACCTGTCAATAGAGGCTTGGAGTTGCCTATACCATGCGGTAGGACACGACAATATTGTGCTCCTACAAGTCCTGTATTGCACCGAAGATCGCTGTCCCAATTACCCATCAATGACTCATTACCGACGGTGCTGCACTTTCTCCCATCCCCTTAAGGATAATGGACTTCCGTTGTCAATTCCCAATTCCGTAAAAACCGATTCTGCCAGTCGAGGATGCGGAATGTGGGTGGAAACAACAGGCAGAGAATGTACCGATTCGAGTAGTAGCCTTTAACCTCTCTGGCAAAAATCAACTGCTCACTTAGAGCAAGTAGAAGTAATTTTCTGACCTCTCAACTCAACCGTAACATTAGACTTCTCAGTTAATACAAAAACAGCAGGTGTTGTGGGTTGCTGAGTCAACAGACAATTTTTATCAGGGATGATTTCACTGTAATGAATAACCCACCGATTACCCAGCTGATTCTGAACGGGCGCGATGCGATCAACCCGAACGCTAAATCCTCCAGTTGGTCTAGAACCTGAAGTTAAGGCAATTACCATCTGCTTATCAAAATTTACAGCCGGAGCAGGACGTTTTTGCAAGTTCATATCTAGGAAAGAACTACTCGCCCAAAATTTAGCCCATTCCTGCTGATTTCGGAAAACAATAGCTTTGGGTTCAGGTTGAAACCCTTCTTCCAAGGGACTATGACCAACGTCAAGGCTTTCAAATTTAACAGATTTATTCATTGTGGGAGCTTGCAAAGAAGGTCTAGACTGTGAAGGAAGTGAGCGAGATGGGCTACTTAGAGCTTGGGAATAGCAACCACTTGCTGTAATAACTGCACCCAGGCTCACTAGCTTAAATATCTCCTTGCCCAAAACTAGAGCGGAAAGAGTTTGAGTTAAAAAGACCATACAGCTTGAGTTATCCCATCATTATTATTACCCTAAGATGCAGAGTGATTTTGAAAAGTTTCCCATCAGGTAAAAAAATCCAAAACCACTCCTGTTTCATTTGTCTATCAGGCAGCACCTCGTGCTATTGCCATTGCCCGCCGGACAGCGGCATCAGCATTAACAAACCCGTTACCGTATGTTGTATCGTATCCAGATGCACCTAGGTCATAGGCTGTTTGTGACATAATTGTCCGAATCTGCGTGGCGGTTAGATTGGGATTGGCACTCCACACCAATGAAGCAACCCCTGTAACGTTTGGTGTCGCAGCTGAAGTTCCATTGAAGCGAGTGTTAAAGCCAAAGTTAACTGAGCCTGATGATGAACGAGTTGCATCGGTAGCAATCACCTCAGAAGGTCCCATCAGCGTTAGTCCAGTCCCATAATTAGAACCCCACCAACCTGGGTAAGAGATGCGAGTACCGGGTGTTGTTGTATTGCCATACCAATCACGAGTCCCCCAGGAAGCACCAACTGCAATAACATTGTTGTATCTGCTAGCCAGAGAGGCTGGGTAACTAACACTACTAGTATCACCATTGCCAGATGCAATGACAAACAGAGCATTATTTTGGTTGTTAGCAATAAGTCGCTCGAATGCCGAGTTAATGCCACCGCCTTCTAAACTCATGTTGATCACAAGACGTTGTCCCTGACTATTAGCCTGGTTGATCATGTTCTGTGTAGCTTCGGCTAGGGATTGATCTCCAGCGTTACCGTCGAGGACATCAATGTTGAAAACAGGAGAATTCCAGTTAATCCCGCTCATCCCAATGCCATTGTTACTGGCAGCAGCAATAATGCCTTGGACTGAAGTACCGTGAGAAGTCGTTTTCGCGATTCCACCACGGGAGTAGTCGTCACGGTAGTTATCTGTGTAGATAGTTGTTGTGCGTAGATCATTGTGGATAGAGCCATTAGGGTCGGTTCCTAACCCTGTGTCTTGCACACCAACTAGCACCCGATTTGAACCTGTAGTGAAGCGCCATGCATTGTGAACTCCCATCATGTGCAGGTTCCACTGTTGCCCAAATAGGGGATCATTGGGCGTCACTGATAGGTCAATCGTCCGGTCTGCAAAGCGAATTCTGTCAATTCCCTCAAAGAGGATCTGATTGTTATTAACTGTGATGGCATCAAAGACACGAGTGCCATTCCCAGGGTTATATAGCACACCACCACTTGTGCTGGTGGCTAAGTTAAAGCTGACTGTGTTAGATGAAATACTGGAAAAATCAAGTACGTCTCGCGAACCACTACCAAAGTCAACATTACCATTGCCAGAGAAAACTGTACGGGCGTAGCCACGCTGGAATGTAAACGTATCAGCTCGCAGGCTTCCTGATACAGTACGCGCGTAATTGGAACTCGCGGCTGAGAGGCTTAGATTGTAGCTCGTATCGCCACTGTACTGATAGACCTGGACAAAGTAGGTGCCTGTTGCCAAGCCGGAAAAGTTGATCGATTCATCTTGACCAACACCACGAGCTGAACTGGCAATGACTTCTGTGTCTTGAATCATCCCATCGTTGTTGACATCCTGAATCAGTCGTACATCGGCATCATTGGGATAGGTAGTACTCAAGCCAGTCAGGGATAGGCTGAAGTTGCTGGTACCACCCAGACTGAAACGGTAGGTGTCAGCAGTGTCTGTGCTGCCAACAAAATCCGTAAAGGTAAGGGTGTTCGTGAGAGTACCAATATCAGTCTCAGTGGGTAGGAGGTTGCTGCGTTGATCAGTGGACAGGTTCAGGGTGTAGTTGGTATCGCCACTGTACTGATAGACCCGAACAAAGTACGTACCCGCTGCCAAAGCGCGGTTAATCGATTCATCGCCATTACTACTACGATTTGAATATGTAATGAAGTTTCCATTACTGTCTAATAGCTGTACATCAGCATCCGCGTTCAAGCCAGTCAGGGACACATTGAAGTTGCTGACGCTGGCGAGACTAAAACGGTAGTAGTCGTTGGTGTCGGTGCTGCCAACAAAATCCGTCAAGGTACGGGTGCCATTGAGCGTACCAACGTCATATGCGGCTCCTAAGGTGTTACCAGGATCTGGTACAACGCTTGCAATATAGTTATCACCAAAGAGCAGAGGATCGCTTGTTTCTCCCGCCGTGAGAACCCCAGTTTCGGAACTTAAGTTAGATGCCTTTCCATCTAAAGTAGTTCCATAAGATTCCGGAAAATTGTAGACATCAAAACCTGAGCTAGGGTTGCCTACTTCTTGAGCAGACAGTGTTAATGGCTGCTCAACTGCTGAACTCATAGCACCTGCTCCCCAGGCACTCCCTAATTCGGAATTGTTACTCAAAGGGTCTAATAAAAAATTGTTCTTGGCTTGTTCCAGTCCTCCACTCAAATCAAACGGAGCTATTTCATGGGTCAGAACTGGCTGAATACTTTCCATATCTAATTCTCTGGTTAATACAAAATAGTTACAGGCAGCTTAGCTGTTTCGCTCACCTTCTGTCTATAACTCATGTGAAAAAGCCAGAGTTTTATGCAAAATTAGATTAACATTTGTAACACATTTATTGTGTAAAAAAAACTATTAACTTGTGAAAGTAATCGCTCATTTTTGTCACAGCAGAAACTAATCAATCCAGCTAATAGATTGACTCCAAACAATTAGCCAATTATTCAATAAGAACATTCAGTCTTTTTCAGGATTACCGACTGAACTCACCAAAGGTGCTTCAACTAGTTCTTTCAAACCCACAGATTTCAACAATTCTGTCCAAGCCTTCTTCACTTCAGGATTTTGTGGCTCCAATCGGAAGCGTTGAGCACGATTGGTCAGTTCATCATACCAAATGGCACCCTCAAGATTATGGCTTTGCTCAACTCGTGTCACCAAACCCTCCAGAGCAATAACATCCTCTGGCTTTGGTTGTGCAGTACAATAAACAGTTAATTTCCAACGGTAGCTCTGCTTCAGTTTTAGAGAAGATTTTGAGCTAGGTGGCATCGGATTAACAACCAAAGTTCATCTAGGAGTATTGAGCTACTCGTCCTCAGTGCCTGTGAGACAGCGCAAGGGGATAAGCGAGCGACTTTGGGGCTGGCGGGGATAGCTGTGAGGGCAGGGGCACGCAGTGTGCTGTCAACGTTGTGGCAAGTAAGCGATCGCTCTACGGCTGAACTAATGGGACAATTCTACAAGGAGTTGACCAACCCAGGCGTGACGAAGGCTGAAGCGTTGCATCAAGCTCAGTTAGCTCTGTTTAAACAATATAAAGCTCCCTACTATTGGGCACCTTATGTTTTAGTTGGGAATTGGCTTTAGTGTTTTATCGGCTGTATATATTAGGGTGTAAATTGACACATCTGCTCAACCTTCCCGGCACAAAAATATTAATTATTGTAATCATCTGCATAATTTCTGACACCTAGTATGAGTAATCCATAGAGGTTCACAGATTGGAGTTGGATAGTAGAATCCAAAAGTCCAATAATCGAATCGCCGAAGCCCCATGTTGGTGAATTTAAAACTCAAGCACTGAAACCTAGACGGAAAACGGCTTTTGGTAACTATCGTAATCCACGAGGCGAAAACCCCATAACCACATCTACTCATCTCATATAGCGCGATCCCTATGGCTACCCCTACTTCAAACGGTGTTGTTTCTGATGTTTCCTTATTTGGCAGTAATAATATTGACAGCCTTCTTTCCGAGCAAAAATGGGGCGGTTCTGTAGGAACATCTGCCAGCTTGACCTATAGTTTCGGTGGATCTAACTCGATTTACAAAAACAACTACGGCACGGGTGAAGCGTTGTCCGGCTTTGAACCGTTGACGAGTACTCAACAAAATGCTGTGGTGAATGCCCTTGCAGCATGGAGTGAAATTGCTAACATTCAATTCACCCAAGTCACCGATTCCTCTACAGTTGCCGGAGACCTCCGCTTTGCCAAATCCTCTTTGCCGTCTACAGCATGGGCTTATCTTCCTGGGGCTTCCCCAGAAGCAGGAGATGTATGGTTCAGTCATAGCAGCAACTATGACACTGACACAAAAGGCACCTATGGATACATCACATTCCTGCACGAAATTGGGCACGCTTTAGGACTGAAGCATCCCCATGAGACTGAGGGGAGTGGAGTGGTTGCTGATTCCAACATAGACAGCACTGCCTACACAGTCATGAGCTACAAATCCTATGTTGGTCAGTCGGTTAATGCTGGTCTGGGTCAGAGTTTTTTCCCAACTACGCCGATGTTGAACGACATCGCTGCGATTCAGTATCTCTACGGTGCGAATATGAGCACTCGTAGCGGCGATACAGTCTATTCTTGGGCACCAGGACAACAGCTACTGGAAACCATCTGGGATGGGGGTGGTATCGATACCATCAACTGGTCTAATCAATCTTCAGCCGCCAAGATTAACCTGGGTGCGGGTCAGTGGAGCGAACTCGGCCCTACCTATTGGAATGGAGCGGAGAATGTCAGCCAGACACTAGCCATTGCTTACAACGTGACGATTGAGAATGCAACGGGTGGTACAGGGAATGATACCCTTACTGGCAATAATGTCTCTAACGTCCTCAACGGTGGCGGCGGAAACGACACCCTCAATGGCGAGGCTGGCAATGACACCCTAGTCGGCAATTTTGGCAACGACACGCTCACCGGGGGGGTTGGTGCAGATCAATTTACCTTCTATTCCCCCACAGACGGGATTGACATCATCTCCGATTTCGCATTGCAGCAGGAAGATAAGCTGGTGCTTTCAGCGAGTGGGTTCGGCGGAGGACTGAGCATCGGTGCTCTGTCTTCGGATCAGTTTACGATTGGTTCTGCTGCTGCCGATGAGAGCGATCGCTTCATCTATGACTCTGCTACAGGAGGGCTGTTTTTTGATATGGATGGTATCGGTACGTTCGGGCAAGTGCAGTTTGCGACATTATCGACGAATCTATCCCTGATTGCCAGCAATATTTCCGTTATTGCCTAGTAAGCTGATAGGCAGTTAGTGATTTTTAGAATTACCGACTGTACTAAGTAGAGGCGCTTGAGCAACTTCTTCCAAACCAACAGATTTCAACAATTCTGACCAAGCCTTCTTCACTTCAGGATTTTGTGGCTCAGACAGGTAGCGTTTAGCGAGATTTGTCAGTTCATCATACCAAGTGACACTGTTAGGGCTTTGCTGAACTCGCGTCACCCAACCATCCAGCTCCAGGACATTTTCAGAACTTTCGTTCTGAGCGCAATTAACAACCAAGCGCCAATGGTAGCTCTCATTAAGTTTTAGAGAGTTTTCCGGACTTGGCGGCAAGGGGATACCAATCACTCCTGGTGTTTTAGAAAGTTGGAGAGGAGTCCGGTAGAGAGTAGCCGTGTCTTCCCAATTGTGTACTGAAAACTCAATGGACTGTATGTCTTGAGGTGCATAGGGAATATAAAACCAGAAGACTGGATGCTCAGCAGTCGTTAAACCCTTACCATTTGCAGGTACCAAGGCAGTAAGCGGCTGAGCAGTCTGCTTGCACGCTTTTGTTGGTGTTCGGGTTCCCCCTGGTGTTCGGGTTCCCCCTGGTGTTCCCCCATTGTCAGGGCTGCCGGTATCTGGTGGCATGGGTGGCTCATGTTCGCGGGTTCCCCCTCCCCCTCTTGGACCAATAGGTGTACCCGGATTTGTTTGTTCGGGTGACTGATTCGCCATCCTTTGTGAAATGAGTTGTGTCCATCCAGGTGCAGGGTGGCTGGTGAAGCCAGCGATCGCAAAAACACTAACAAAGGCAAGTTTTACTTTTGGTCGGTGTATCATCGATTAAATTGATTAGGAAACGATGAGTACTGCGGTGTGTCTACTAAGGCTGACGGCTGGGAAATGGCATGTAGGCGATGGTCGCTTTGCGAACCGCCGAAGGCATCGCACCACCTGTAATCACTAAAGCGATTGCTGCCGGAATCAGGGGTAGCCAACCTCCTTGTAGCCAGACAACCCAGCACACTCCATACAAAACACTAACAGAGATGGCAACCGCCAGAACCAAGCGTCGTGGTGATTCAACCTTACCCACACAACGCGATCGCATCTGCCAAACGAGTATTCCACCCGTCAGTGACCAAGCCCAAACCCACAAAGCATCACCCCATTGAGGCAGCCACCAAATCAGTGGGCGTCCATCCTGAACGGCACTGAGCATCTGACTCACTAAGTGAGCATGAACTTCCAGCCCTCGTCTTCTGCCATAAGGGGTATTGTGATCATCTTGAATGCTGGCGGCGGTGACACCGATCAGAACGACCCGATCCTTGACCCACTCCGGTTCCAACTTCCCGGCGAAGACCTGTTTGAGAGTAACGAATTGAGCAATCTGAGGAGTGTTACGGTAATTGATTAACACCTGGTTTCCCCGTGCATCCAGGTTTTGGTACCCTCCGCTATGAGACTCTAAACGTTTAAAAACGACATTACCAAACTGCCAGTTTTTATCAGGAGTTGTTTTTGCTGGGATACCCTTGGCTTCCAAATATCGGTAGGCTAGTTGCAGGCTAAAGGAATAGGGTGTCTTGCAAACTGAAAGGGGAGAAATCGGATTGGGGGTACGGGATTGGAGATGGCGACGAACGGTGTCATCTGGTTTGTCATTTTCTAAGTCAATAAAGGCTACTTGTTTGGCTGGGCTGTTGGGTGGGGGTGCGATCGCATCTTCTGGGCTGGTGCCTAGCGCACACGCCGTAACGAGACGTTGATTCTGCTGTAACTGGGCGACGAGTGAATCATGACCGGGCGGTACAGGTTGGTCGCGAAAAATATCCAGTCCGATCGCAACGGGTCGATATTGCTCTAGTTTTTCAATCAGCTTCGCCAGAACGGCATCGGGTAGCGGATGCTTGTATTCACGGATATCCTCTTCATCGGCTCCCACTAATAGGATGCGAGCATCGGGTAATTCTGAAGGACGAAGACGTTGGAGCTGATCGTAGCTTTTTAACTCCCAACTTTGCAGAACTCCCAGCGAGCGCACTCCCAGCACTAAGCTGGTAACCACCCAACTTGTGACCAAGACGGTTCGCCAGCGACGCCAGGGGGGAACGGTTGGGGGAATCGGTTGTACAGAGGGAAGTTCTGTGGCAGGTTCGGGCGATTGTAACCATGTCAAAGGTACGGCGGCAGGATTCTGATAAATGACTGGCAACCAGCTAGCACAGGGAAAGTGATCTTCTAAACCTTGCAATCGCTGCCGCGCTTCCTGTACTGCCCGATAGAGAGACTCACCCCTGGCAAAGCTATCGAGAAAATACTTTAAAAATTCCTGTGCTACAAGGTCTGGCACTGGCTCCCGCATGACAATCATTTGGGGGATGTGCAATTTATCTAACTCCCTGGCTAAGCCCAATCCATCACAGGAGTTGAAAATCGCCAGTTGTAATCCGCCTTCCACTGCTTTTTGCAGGGCATACCGGAGTTCGTCTAGGGTTAAGCTATCCGTTTGGTTGAGATAAATCCGCCCCCTTTCACCTTCCGTCTGACTATGACCTGCAAAAAATAAAATATCCCAATGTTGTTGCCAAAGTTGCTCATTGAGTTCTTGGCGTTGCGGTTCCACCAAAAATGTTGTGGCGGCGTTGGGTAAATTCTCTAGCCGTTGCCGATCTTGCTCGACTTGAATGCCTTGGCTATTGCCCAAAATCGCGAGAATTTTAACCTGTACTCGATCGCGAGGCGTCTCTCTTCGTGGAGGTGCTTCACACTCCAGAGAACTGAGTCCAATTTCTGCAAAGCTGTAGCGTTCCAATAAATCCCACTGGTGCCAGGGGAGTTGCCATAGTTGCTGGTTGTCGGCACGAATGAGCACCCGCACCTGATCCGATGTGCTGACTTTTGAGAGCCACTTCTCTCGGATTGAGAGAAAGGACTCAGCCCTGAGCCAGCAATTCAGGCGATCGCGAAACTCAAAGGATTGGGTGCGGCACTCTTGTTTCCGGCTTTTGAGAGGACTATCAATCTTCACTCCTTTGGCCTTAAGGATACGGGTAGCCTTGCCCAAACTGCGATAGCTTGACTGCCAGCCGCTATACTGTGCAAGCAGTTCCGGCGCGGGGGGCAACTTGCCCAAAACCTCCACTTCCGGGCGATCGCCTTCTGAGCCAATCTCCAGGGTTACCCGAAAACCTTGATTGAAATCACCATCTACCTTGAGAACGATTAACTTCCCCATCGCCAACTCCTAGCGATTGTTGCAGCTATTTAGCTATTTAAATGATGAAATTCTCTGTTACACTCACCTCACCCAAAGCCACCTTAACGCCGAAACGATCTCCGGCTTCCCCGCCAAGCTCTAATTGAATGGTCTGATTATCGCTACCCGCCTGGATATGCATCACCACTTCTCCATCCTCATTGAGTACCATTAGCTGTAAATTTGCAGGCAGATAGGTTTGACCGTTGGTGGGCTGCACCTCTACGCTAATATCCATGTCCTGCTCAGATTCTCCCGTAAGCGCGACAATCAGCGCCACTGAGTGATCTGCCGTTGCCAGCTCAATCCCCTTACACCGTCTCACGTCCAGCGAAGCGCTTCTGTAGTTAAACGCGAACTCGCTAGGTTCCCCTAAAAGGGATTCCACAGCTTGCCAACCCGCTTCAAAGATATCCTCAAACCATTGACTCAGGTTGATTACGGGTTTGATTTGATGCAGATAGCCTGGTAACTCTACCAGCGAGCGCAATTGGCTCAGGGGTACCTCTGACTTTGCCACCTTTTGCACAAATCCCAGCAGCGTTGCTTCCCTCAAGGATTCAGAAAGCTGCACCGCAACATAGCCCATTCGTTCTTCCCAGACTTCTGGCGGAACGCCAACAACCTCTGCCTCTGGCAACACGGGTCTACATTCCAACTTCCCGCAATCTTTGACTAGCAAATCAGCCGTATCCATCAGCATCTGCATCCTGGGATTCCAACTATCGCTTCTCTCTAAATTCGTCTCAAATCCCCGACATTCCAAGTAAACATTCACGGCATACACTGCCAGAGTATTGAGATAAACCTGTTTGGCTTTGCCAGGATTGGAGTGGTAACGCCGGAACTCCTCTGCTCGCGAGTGAGCTTCTAAAGCTAATGGAACGGTGAAAATCCAAGGTTCAAGATCGGAGTTAATGATTAATTGATTCGGGTTCATTGATGTTGCCTCATCGAGGGGGAGAATAACTGTGAAGCTGGGTAACTATTGACTCAAATGAGCGCGGAATTTTTCGCAAGAGCGTTGAAAGAAACTGCTTAATGTTGGTATGGGAATTCTAAATTTAATTGAAATTTCTTCCCAGCTTTGACCCGAAAATCTGGCTAAGGCTATCGCTTGAAAATTAGCATCACAACGATTTCGGACATGTGTCTGTTTAAACAGATTTTTAGCATCCTCCTCTATTGATTCGCGAAGTTTGTCAAACAATGAAGGTGTTTCATCGGAGGGTAATCTCTCTTCTAAATCACTCAGTGAAGGTAAGTCTACGATTTTTGGGTCTTTGAATTCTCTGTTGGTCTCTAGAATGACCCGATCCAGTCGAAAATTGACCCACGTCATAAATTTTTTGTCTTGACCACGTTCGGGGTCATATTTGTCAATCTTCCGACAGACATAAATCAAGGTTTTATTCACCGCTTCTTCATAAAGCAGGTCATAAAATTGAGGGGAAAATCTTGTGCGATGTGGGCGGCTAAGCTTGCCCGATAGCCGAATGGCTTCCACTAATTCGCCTAAAGCATGTTGTCGTAAGTCGCTATGGGGTGGGTGTCGTTGAGCTTCTAAGGCTAACTTTTTGAGTTGCAGATCATCCAAGACTGTTCTAAATGCATGATGCCGTAGAGTATTGACCCATGTTCTTACAGGGATACGTTTTGGGTTGTAGTTGCTAAGTTCTTCACCTACCTTATGTATAAGTTGCTGTTGTACTTGCTCATAAATCTCCTGATAAACACCAGATAGAGGTTGACCGATAGGCGGACGACCAACTTTTCGCGATCGGAGAATTTCTTGAACCAGTTGAGTTAACGCCAACCGCCACCCCTCAGTTTTGGGAGCGTGTTGTTGTACCTGTGTGATTAGCTGTTCGAGTCGCTCATCCATAGTTTTGAAAATACCACTGGGAGCGCAACTCTTGACTAGAGCGTTTACTATTATTTTCGTTTCTTCAAATAACCCGAAGAAGTATTAATCTGATGCTTCGGTTGTGTCTGGTTAACGCACAGGTGTCAGGGTGAGTATTTATTCATAGTCAAGGAAATTAGGGAACTTCTGTCTATTACTCAATCTAAAGAACCTGAATATTATGCATTTTGTTACATAAATTAATTTTTTAATTTTTGCATAAAACACTGGCTGTTTGAGTTGAGTAATAGACAGAAGGAGGCCAAGGAAGCTTAACCTTCAGTTTAAATACCAAGTTTGATAATTGCATTCGCCTAATTACGGCTTGGGATGAATTTACAAATCGACGAGGGAGATATAAAAATGCTGATAGATACAGTGCAAGGTCCAGTGACCGATCCACAGACAGGTAAAGTCTTTGATTACATCCTTCAGTACGATGATGCCGATGACTCAGCACTAACCCCAGGAAGTTCAAGAACTAAATTGTATGGGGGTGGAGGCAATGATAGATTTCAGTTGCAAGCAAATGATGATTGGGGTAATGGAGAGTCAGGTAACGACTATTTTGAGGGGGGTTCAGGCTCAGATACTATCTACGGTGGTAGTGGCAATGATGAATTAAAGGGGGGTGTCGATAAGGACTCTTTGTATGGTGGCATTGGTAACGATATCTTATGGGGTGTGGGATCTAGTTCTACTAGCGATCCCCTGGATTTTGATGGAGGAAATTACCTAGAAGGAAACGAAGGAAACGACACACTGTATGGCGGCGGTGGCAACGACACCATGTACGGTGGTACAGATGACGACTACCTTGATGGTTGGGAGGGTGATGACATCCTCTATGGCGGGAATGATATTGCCGGACTAGATAGTGGCAATGATGTCCTAGTTGCTTGGAAGGGTAACGATACGCTCTATGGAGGGGATGGCAACGACTGGCTGGATGGCTCCTACGACAACGACGCACTGTATGGCGGCGATGGTAATGATACCCTTATTGGTTACGGCGGTGGCACAGAGCGAGACACGCTAGTGGGTGGAGCGAACGCAGACCAATTTGTACTTGGAGTGAATGCGGGTGCTTTGTACTTTGGAGATGGCAGTGCTGGTTATGCCACAATTGTTGATTTTCACAAGAACTCACAAGGCGATAAAATCATAGTCTATGGCATCAAGGATGACTATCGGCTCGATACGTCGAGCAACTTCTCTGGTAATTCAACTAATGACACTGCTATCTACTACCGAGATGATTTGATTGGTGTTGTGGAAGACAAAATTTATACCAGTCGCTCAGACCTTCTTACCTTTGGTCAAACACCGTTCTAGGATTTGGGAGCCTTGCTGCCATTGGGGGTAATGACTTTTTACCCCCGATGAATAGGAAAGCTTGCTGCAATATATGCTCAACAAAGCCTGAACTGTTGACCAGCAACCGCTAAAGCTCCGGCAATTGCTGACGCGAGCGCAGCTAGATTTCACTAAGGAACACCGCACAGCATTTTACAAGTTTTCCGCTACTACAGCCTAGTTAGACGGTGCGATAGCTGGCGATTGGTTTGCTATCCATCAAATTGGCTTAAATCTGTTAGAGAAAACTGGACGGATTTTAAGTAACTTTCATCAGAGAGTTTAGAAGGTGGCAGTTTGTTTGCATTGAGATCGCTCTCAATCCCTAACTCCAAAAAACAAGCCTCTCTATATCTATATAGAGAGGCTTACTGCAATAAAACCGATCGCAAAAAGTTCAACCGTTAACCAGCAACGGCTAAAGCACCAGCCACAGCTGACGCGATCGCAGAAACTGACGCTGTGCCAAACAGCCACCAAGCCGCCGATGCTGCGGCTTTACGCGTTTCTTCTGCCTGACGCTGAGCTTGATACTTGACCTGTTCAATGCGTCGTTGAGCCTCCTGCTGCATACGTTCTGCCCGATGCAGCACGCTGTTGCGGGTACGCTCAATCTGGTCAATGATGCGGTTGGCGTCAGCCTCAGAAATATCCTCGCGGGAACTCATGACTGCCACCAAGGTATCCCGGTCAAACTGACTCAAGCGATCGCGCATTGCTTCAAACCCAGCTTGTGGGTCATCAAATAACTTACGTAAGTCAGACTTGATGCCATCGTAGTTGAGTTCCGGACGGTCGAAGCTGTTGAGATAATTGCGGATTTTGGCAAAAATCCGATCAACAGACGCCTGGATGCTGAGTTGTAAATCCCGCATTTGTGCCATCATTTGGTCGCGGACGCCCAGAATTTGATCGACAATCCGGTTCACATCGGCTTCCGAGATATCCTCCCGCTGGGACAACAGCGTCACGAGAGTATCTCGGTCAAAGTGGGACAAACGCTCGCTCAAACTCGATACTCCAGCGCGGGGATCATGCAGCAGTAGCTGAACATCACGCTTAATCCCATCAGGATTGAGTTCGTCCTTCCCAGTCGAACGCAGGTAATCGGCGATCGTACCTTGGAAATCTTGCACCTGACGCTGAGTCCGTCTGGCAAAGCGTCGGGGTGCCTTGACGATGCTGCGAATCGTGGATTGTACCTGGTCAATGATCTGATTGGCTTGTTCCTCACTCAAATCCTGCCGTTGAGAGAGCAACTTCACCAAGGTATCCCGATCCATCCGCGCCAAACGCGATCTCAGAGCATAGGTACCCGCTCTCGGATTGTCCAGCAGTCTGGTTAAGTCTCGCTGAATGCCTTCAGGATTGAGTTCGGCTTTCCCCGTCGAGCGCAGGTAATCGGCAAGGGACGACATCACTTGGTCGTATTGCTCTTTGGCTTTGCCAGCGATTTGTTGGGGTGCGTGAGCGATGCGAGTCCACGAGCTTTCTACCCGATCCAGCGTTTGATTGATTTGATCTTCATTGAGGTCTTGACGCTGGTTCAATAGCTGCACCAACGTATCCCGGTCAAAGCGAGCAGCTCTCGCCCGAAGGGCTGCTAATCCGGCTTGTGGGCTATGCAACACCATTTTCAACTCCCGCTCAATGTGCTCGGGATTCAGTTCTGCTCTGCCCGTGTCGCGTAGTAAGGACTGAACTTTGAGCCACTGAGCTTCCATTTGTGCCTTAGCGGCTTCTTGCACTTCTTGAGATTCAACCAGCGCGCGATCGTGTGCGCGTTCTAAGTGAGGAATAATCTCGTCTGCTTCCTCCAAGGTTAAGTCTTGGCGTTGACTGAGAATCCGAGCCAAGGTAGAGCGGTCAAACTGGGCCAGACGATTGCTCAGATGTCCATAATCCGCATTGGAATCTTCCAGAATCGGTTTGAAATTGAGCTGAATTTTTTCTGGAGTCAGGTCTTGTTTAGGGGTGGTGAGGAGATATTGTTCCACCTCCTGATACAGAGCCAGGGTTCGCCCTCGCTCTTGAGCGGCCTCCGCTTCAGTCAACACCTCCAAGCGAATCGCTTCTAAGGAGTTGGAAATGTCCCGAATTTGCTTTTGAGTCAGCAGACCCTTCTGTTGCAGCAAGTCGGCAAAATCTGACCGATGCAACTGCTCCAACTCCTCAGCAACGTTTCCTGGGTCGGCGGCTGGGTCATAAAGTACATCCCTAAATTCCTGCTCAACAATTTGTTGATTCGTGATCTTCCAGACGGGAGTATCGAGTAGATAGTTTTCTACATCTGCTCGAACTGTGCTGTACGGCAACGCGGCTTGAGCGCTGCTCACCTGAGCCGTAATTTTCCCCGCCTGGTCACCCACTTGGTTTGTGACCTTTTTGAGCTGACCGACCACTTTTTCCACATCCAAATCAGAAAGATCGGTTCGCCCCATCACCAACCCAATCAGACTGTTCATTCCCAGCGTCATCGCCTGAGCCATTGGACTAGCTGGCTGTTGCTCTTGCTCATGGGACTGACGGCGTTGGCGCAATTCTCCAACGAGTTCATCCAGTCTCTGAGAAAACTCTCTTCCCAATAGTTGCTGTGCTGTGGAATTTTTCAGGTAATCGACCAATTCCCCCATGGCATCTCTTTGTGCCGGCAACTGGTTCACCGTTTTCTTCCAAGCGGCTTCGAGCTGATCGGCAAGCCGATTCACATCTCGTTTGGATAGATCGCTACGGCTGCTGACCAAATCCACAAACGTCTGCCGATCAATGTCCCGGAGATTGCCACTCTTAGCAATTTCCTTCAAATTCGGGTCATTGAGTAAGTTTTCAAACTCAGAGCGAATCGCTTGCACATTGAGCTCTGGGGGACGCAACGATTGTAAGTAATCCTCCACGTTCTCCCGGATACTCACAGGGTCTATACCGGCGGTTAATTCACGGCGGAAAGCACCAGCAGCGGCTTCAGCCGTAGCCACCATTTGCCGACTGGCAACACCACCCCCAATCGCAGCGGTAGCCGTCCCCACAATCGCCTGAAAGCCGGAAGTCGCGGCATGGACGACTGACCCGACCAGAGAACCTACGGCGGTCGAACTGACCCAAACCAGCAGCGAGAAGTAGGTAGCCCAAATCACTAAACCAACGATCGCCCCGAACCACCAGCGATCGAATAAGCTCAGTTTCACCGCTAAGAAACAAGCAATGAATAGGGCAATGGTGACAGTCACCACCGTCCAAATCCCTACACCCGTGCTTATTTTGCGAATCGTACCGCCTAGGTTCTCGTCATCATCTTTATCAGAATCTGAATCGGATGAACGCCCCAAGTAAGAGATCCCGGCGGCAACGGAGAGGTTGGTTAACAATAGCTGAAAGCCAAACGCCAACAGTACTCCAGAAAGCAAGGCCGTAAAAAATTTAGGTCCACTAAAGACCAAAGCGGCTTGCTCTGCCGTGTCGATGTCGGTAGCGGATGGAGCCACCTGCGCCAACCAAGCGATCCAGCTACTGCTTCCCAGTGCTATTCCCCCACTATCAAACATGATTTTTTCCTCATCAAAATTTTTATGTTGCGTAAGTCTAAAGATTCTTGAATCAAGAGCCCCTGATTTCGACCGAATTACTCTATAACGTTCAGAATCGTTGGCTATGAGGGTCTAAGTCATCTCCCCACGGTGTGAAACAGTCGAGTCTGCAACTCTGCCACACTGGTGGAATTAAAGCATCGACCAGAAGGAATGTAGTTATATTACTGGCTTCAATCCTAGTGGCGTCTTGTTTTGCCACTCATACGCTGTTATGATTACCCGTTCTCACCCAGTGGGGCATTATGCGATCAGCTTCGCTGGTGCCGAAGGCAATCGCAACCTGTAACCCCTACTTTGGGGGGCACTCATTACCAATGTCCTGGGACTTTTTGTTCTCGCCGTTGTCGTCAAAACTCACGGAAGAAATCATACCCTCAGTTTTTGCTGATTCTTGATGCCAACACTGGCTATTTATACCTTCGCCGTTTTATGGGACGTTCCCAAATTAGGTCGCTGGTTCTTCTGCCAATTTGGGTATGACGAAAGTACAGAATTTATCTTCGTCCTGGCAACTTTGTTGCTCGTGTCTTTTGGGGCGGGTCGGATTGAAATTGAGCCGATTAAGGGAGCCTTTTTCCCAAGAATTGCGATGACTGAACTCATCCCTCAGTTCAGTTTATTGATGAATCGGATTCAGTTCCTTGGCAATACCTTGTTGGTGCCCTTTTTCTGATTTCGGTGGGGATGTTAAGCGACCCACTGAGCTTCATCAAGGAGCCAAAATCTCTGTTGGTTGCATCCGTAGCGTTAAGTTCCCATACTCCCGTCTCGTTAGTACGAGGAAACTCTGCCAGAAAAGTCTCACCAATGCTGCCAATGGATGACTTATGGCTTTGAACTGCACATACTCAACCGAATCGTTTGTTGGGTTTACCAGGACAACTAGTGCAGGCTGAAGCGAGCGCACGGATTCATCCCAATACGTCCATGATTGTGGTTCACTTTCCCACCAATTTCTGAAACGCGATACCCATCAATTCTTAGGCTCGGCGTTGAAAATTATTGAAATAGGGTATCGCTATCCTATCTTCTTGGCTCTTGTTGCCCAAAAATAGAAGGGTGAGTTTGTTAAAAGAGCGAGCTGACCCTCCCATAGTATTTCACTTAAAAGTGATTGACAGAATGGCTAAGCTCTTGATCTCATCCTTCTGGATAATTTAGCGGCTAGGGCAAGAAGCTCCTGTGGAATTGGAACTAAACTGCCTTAAAATCAGATTAGTTGTGTTAGCAAAAAACATAGATATTCTTCCTGTGAAACTAGCATTTACTGACTCTTTATTCCCTCCAAAAGACGTTGTATAGCTTGTTTGAGGGGGTAGAAAAGTTACGTTTGAGCTAGTAAAAGGTTCCAGAAGAAAATCACTATTATTTAAAGAGTCCAATCCACTGGAAATAGTGAAGAAAGCTAGCGGAGTATTCAAGTTATTGCTATCTAACAACTGAAACACTATATTGCCAAAAGCATTTGCTGTTTCTGAGTCATAATCCACACGGGTGTTGAGCTTTAACGAACCCGTAAAGTCCAAGGAAAAGGTTTCGTTGGCGGCAACCTGGAAATTGTAACCGGCCAATCTTGCAGAGGTTTGTGCTGTCCCGGAGTAGCCATAACCATCTCCCTGAACAGTACTAATCGATGAACTATTGGCTGTTGTTGCAGAGACGTTAGAACGATCGAGGCTAAAAATCGCGTCAGCCTTAGATTCGGTTACGACTTGACCGTCATTTGTACTCTGGGAAGGATTAGGCGTTTTCTCTGTCTCAATGGTGACAGGATTATGACTAAAGTTGCTAAAATTTAGGGTTGCTTCAGAAGTAGCTAGAGTTGCAGCAAAGCCCGGTAAAGTAGCGAATACAGAGCCTGTAACTAAAGGTGTTAGGCATAAAAATAAGCCTTGAGCTAGTTTCTGATTGAATTTCATGGATGCCTCTTTGGATTTTAATATGTTTCAGACTGTAGCCCTCTATTTAACCTAAATCCCTGATAAATTTGTGTTTTTAAAGCACCCTTTTTTTGAAAAAGTTTTTATTAGTTATACTGAATACATCATTTAAAATTAATGTTTCAGTTTCCTAAAAATCGATGTTAGGCTTAATTGTCGGGCTATAAAGCTTCGGATAACAAGCTTCCTTGCTCCAGCGGTAAACTCTCCACAACATTATCCTAAGGTGAGACGATTAACTTAGCTGTAAAGTTGCCATGAGTATGTGTAAGTTATATTTAAAGATTTCTCGAAGTTCAAATTTTCCGGAACATTACCGCTATCCCAAAAGCGAGCGGACATAGCTGAAAACCTTTTAAATGCTAGGTTATTTATTTCCAGTCACAGCTCGTATTGATTTAGATCACAGTTATTTAAGATCGCAATCACTGCTATTTTGATAGGCTATAAATCTACCCTTTCCTCCCCAGGTTTTGGCAATATCTAGCTTTCCAGAAGCGAAATCCTACCTGATCTACTCCACCACTTCTCTCACCCTTAAGATAGATGATATTTTGTCAGCAAAAGAAAGTAAAGTTCCAGCGACTCTAACTATGCCGGCTCGTTCCCCCAGAATTCTCGCTCTCGATTTTGACGGTGTCCTCTGTGACGGATTACTTGAGTATTTCCAGACTTCCTGGCGTACCTATTCTCAACTCTGGAAACCTGATAGCCAGACACCACCAACCGACTTAGCCTCTCAATTCTACCGTTTACGCCCCGTAGTCGAAATCGGCTGGGAAATGCCTGTTTTACTCAGAGCACTCGTACTCGGCATCTCCGAAGACAAGATTTTGCAAGATTGGCCAAAAGTAGCCCAATCCCTGATTGAAACCGAAAAATTGGATTCAGCCGATATCAGTAAGCGAGTCGATGCGGTTCGGGATGAGTGGATTGCTACCGATTTAGAGAGTTGGTTAGGTTTGCATCGATTCTATCCGGGTGTAATCGAGCGGCTTTCTCAAACACTGGGCGCGGCACAGACATCATCCCCCGAAACCATAACACAACTGTTCATCGTCACGACCAAAGAAGGGCGCTTCGTCAAACAGCTTTTACAGCAACAAGGAATTGAACTCCCGGAGGAGCGAATTATCGGCAAAGAGTGCAAGCGCCCTAAACACCAAACACTGCGACAACTGTTTGAAATGTTTTCTGGTGACGCGACGACGCTCTGGTTTGTGGAAGATCGGCTGAAAACCTTACAATCCGTACAACAGCAACCTGACCTCACAGAGGTAAGACTCTACTTAGCCGATTGGGGTTATAACACAACCGCACATCAGGAAGTAGCGCGGAATGACCCCAAAATTCAGCTATTGTCCTTGGCAGAGTTTGCACAGGATTTTTCAGTTTGGCCTGTTTAGGTTGTCAAGCTATAAGCTTGTATTGAGGAGTAGAAGGCGACGTATTGGTGAGTCAGTTGAAAGTTAGCGGTTTATCTGATAATTTTTCTAATTTTCAACCTTTCAACGTTCAACTGTTCTCCCAAATTTTTAACAATCAACCTTGCAACTTTTAACTCTCTTGACCAATGCTAGATTTAACAAAACTTGCAGGGCAAATTCCGGGAATTAGTCAGCACTTGAGATTAGAGGCAGCGGCGAGTCGCCAACGATTGGAACTTGGTCAAAAACTGCTATTACAGGCTCTGCTACAACAGGAAGAATTGGTGAAGCGGCAACAACAATGGCGCGAGCGCATGACGTTCACCGCCGCCACACCGATTGAACCCCTGGATACTCGAATTGACCTCAATTCTCCCCCAGAAAGCCATAGCATCTTCGCCACCGATGGGTCACAAATTGCGCCCTCTCATCATGAAATTGCCTACTGTTATCTGATTAATGTCGGTCGGGTGATGTTGCACTATGGGCAGAGTTTGCATCCTCTGTTAGATAGCTTACCTGAAGTATTTTACCGACCCGAAGACTTATATGTTTCCCGGCAATGGGGCATTCGCACCGAAGAATGGATGGGGCATCGGCGGACTGTTTCAGAGGTCATTATGTTAGCCGAAATGGCCTGCCGTTGGGTCAATCCACCAGGCCCCCACTTTGATATTCCTAATCTAGCGATGGTGGATGGTTCGCTGATTTACTGGTTTCTGGAAGGGATGCCAGGGGAGGCACGCGATCGCATTTTACCCCCCATTTTAGACGCCTGGAATCAACTGCGTTCTGTTAACGTTCCCCTGTTAGGATACTTGAGCGCCTCACGAAGTCTGGAAGCGTTAAATTTCCTGCGGCTACAAGCTTGTCCTCACCCGACGCCTGACTGCGCGACTCACTGCGCTAGCATCATCGATAAGTTGCCCTGCCAAATTGTTGACCCCTTGCGTGATGCCGCGTTTTGGACTACCTTGTTGCAACCTGGACAACGCAGTCCCCTGTTTCGCAGTTCTGCCCGAATTTTGGAATTATACGGCGATCATCGCATCTACTTTTGCTATGTCCACGTTGGCACAGAAGTGGCGCGGATCGAAATGCCCCAATGGGTTGCAGAGAATTCCTCATTACTCAATCAAGCTCTCAGTTTGACCCTAGCACAGGTTCACAAGGGGTTTGGCTATCCGGTGGCATTGGCAGAGGCGCATAATCAAGCTGTGGTTCGAGGTGGCGATCGCGCCCGTTTCTTCGCCCTGCTCGAACAACAAATGATTCGCGTCGGATTAAGAAATGTCGGAACCTCTTATAAGGAAGCCCGCAAGCGTGGCAGTATCAGTTAAATCACGCTCTTGAAAGGGTGAAGGATGCGATCGCCCTCCTTTCTTTCTCCTTTGGAAACAACAAATCATTCGTGCAGGCTTAAGAAATATATAAATATCTAACAAGTAAGCCTGTAAAGGGGGAAGTATCAGTTAGATTATGCATGGTCAAAGTTATCTAATTTTCAGGATAAAATATGGCAAGTTTAACCCGAATTCTCTTCAAAGGAGATACATTTCTGAAGCGAGAAGCTGTTCAATCATCGCAACTGCCAAGTAATAAGCTTCTGTCGGTTCCTGTGGGTACGTTACTTGTGATCCAATCCTATGGGCCACCCGCCAGCAACCAAGACCACTATAGACTAACGTTTGAAAAACTTCAATTCAAGGGCTTTAATAGCGATTGGTACGCCTATTCAAGAGATGCCGAAATCACTCAAAAAGCCCTCAGTGCTGCAACAACGGTTGATGCAATGGTTGCCAAGCAAACCGAAAAAAATATCGTAAAAATTCCTGTGGATCAAAAAACCATCGGGAATCAACAAGGATTCCTGAAACTAATCTTCAACGTAGACACCGTTATCAAGCGAGAACCCGTTGATGATAGTAGTGTACTCAACGATCAGTCAAAACAAGTCATCCCCGCAGGCACTGAACTGGTGCTTTTAACAGACAAGCCAGATGCCAATAACATTGTTAAATTACCCATTGATCGGAATCATGTTAAATTTGCCTTAAAAGGTATTGAATTTAAGGGATTTAGTAAAGATTGGTATGCCTTTACACAACATGTGGGAATTCAAAGACTGGGCTAGATAATCGGTCAAAATAAAGTCAATTTTAGGGTTACAGCACTCTAAAAATCTGACTCTTCTTCGAGTGTCTCAATCAACAAATCCATTTGTTGCTGCCGCTCTTGTAGGAAAGCCTCACACTGACGTAAGTACCTCACAGCGGCGGCAAATTGCTCAAAAACGTCTGCTAGCTCTAATTCACCCGTTTCAATCTGCTGAATAATCGTTTCTACTTGAGCAACAGTTGTCTCGTAGTTCCAATTTTTTGGACGGGAGGCATCAACTTGAGGGGATTTCGAGGCACCAACGGGTTTAATCATAACACCAGTAATTAAGTTGAGACTCTCTCACTTTGACAAAGAACTCAATCTCTCTGCAAGAGCTTAACTCCTCTCCCCAACTCCCCAGCTTACCCCTCTCGGACTCAAATATCACTGGTGAGGATAAAGCGCCAATCACTCTCGTCCATCCCATGACTAACCACACTGGCAGTTGCCGTCACCTCGATGCTGCGTGCAGCAAGCGCCAGCGCTAAATCATCCTTGTCTGGCACGCAGAACATATGGGTGTATCCCGGTAAGGGTTCCGAAATACCTTGATGTGCGGTAGCTCCCCACTGGACATGGAACAATGGTAAGATTTGCCCCGTACTCTGAAGCCTCAAGTCCTTCAGCCCCTGAAGTGACAAATAAGAGATTGTGCCCCGATGTTCAGCCAGCAAAGGTGCCAGAACGCTCATCTTTTCTGCGTCTAGGCTATATAATCTCAGCGTAGTTGTACAACGAAATGTGACTGAAGCGAACCGTTCAAAAATACGGACTAGGCAGTTAGGGCTGCCATCACCCGGATTCATGGAGATGGTGTAGCCCCGATCACAACGCTTCATATCATAATTAAGTGCGTAACGCAATAATCGCAAGGATAGATGTTGGCGCTGGTAATCGGGATGAACTTTCAAATCGCACAGATACCAAGCCGAACGAACCCCTTCATCCTGAGAGTAGGGAATCTGGCGCAGCACACCCGCGCCAACGGCTGCAACGCGATCGCCATCTAGAGCTAGATAGTTGTTGACTTCACCGAGGCGATCAAAAAAAGCAAAGTAATCTCTTCCATGATCCAACTGGAAAAAATCATCACCGAGGGGATAAGTCGCCGCTTGCTCCAGTGCCACAATTCCCGGCTGAAAATGCAGGCGTTCTTCCAGGGCGATGCGATGAAATTTCATAATCGAAACCCAACGACAACTTCCCGGTAGAAGAAGGAGCGATCGCCTGCTAGCAATTGGCGACTGAGTGATTCATCAACCTGAAGATGATCTGCCATAACCGATGCTAGATGATGATCGCCATTGAGTCGGCGTCCTATCAAGGCACCACCAGGTTTTAAGCTATTGACTGCACTTGTGAGCATGGCGTGTAAGTCAGATAGCGGCATCCAGTCAGAGATATTAGAAAATTGGATCAGGTCAAACGGGCTAGACTCGGCGAGTTGCTGCATTTTTTCGGCAAAAGCACCATGATGTAATCTTAAAAAGCTTGTCGTCGCAACTCAACTAAATGAAGTTGGGCGGGGTTCAAGTCAACGGCTTCAATCTGTGCCACGGCTGAACTCGCCAGCAAACTCAACGCCATACACCCTCCGGAGGCAACCAACAGGACTCGCAATGGATGTCCCTGTCGCTCCTGTAACTGCTCAATCACCCGTAACTCAATTTTGGGGTCTTCCCGCACCTGAGAAAAGGCAATCTCCGAAAAAGGGCTACAAATCACGGTACAGGCTCCAAAAATAGTGTGCGCCAAGAACCAGTCCTTGCACAACCTGGGTACGGGAACGTGGCTCATGCCAAGCGGGTGCTGCCAGCATCAGCAAATCTCTGGCGTGTTCGATATCGAGTTTTTCGTGTACGGCGTAGTGGGATTGACTACCGTCTGCAACCCAACTGCGATCGTTTACGGTACGGGCAATTGACGCACTGATGCCGACATATAAATACTCAATCATGCCCAACAGAGCAGCGCCTGCTTCTCCCGATTGGGACAGACAGTAGGTGAGAATCGATTGGTTGAAGGCTAGAACTGGGATGGTACAGGGATTTTCCAGTTCGGCGCTAGTCGCCCCTAATGCCTGGAGATATTGGCGAAACGTATACTTGTGGGAACGCCAGCGATCGCCACGTCCATGCTCCTCTGCTACATTATCCGCCAGGGGGAGCCGTGCCTCCAGCAACGGTATCCGTGCCAACACCGCCGCCAGTGCCTGGGAAAACGACTCCACTGCAAATCGAAAGGGCAGTTGACTCTGACGAAATGCTTCACGGGAGGTGGAATGCGATTGCATCCAAATCAGGTAAGGATGGCACCGGAAGTCGTAAATTGCTGCTACCTGCAACACGGCAGCGTCCAATGTTGGCATAGCCGCCAAGTCTTCCCAAGCCAGTGCTGGAGGAGTGGGGATTTGAGTCGTGATAGCGGATTTCTCTTCTAACGCTTGCATCGTTACGGGTAAGGCACACAGGATACTCAATAGCCGATTCCAGTGGGGGTTACTAGAGAGGACGCTATGAACTCCTTCATGAGTAAACAGGCTTATTCCATGTAGGGAAGCCGCCGCCAACAGATAAAACGGCAGGCAAACCCTATAGCACCAGGGAGTTGCAAGGGTGTGAACCAGCAGAAATGCAGCACCTGCGGCAATGGCATAAAACACCACAAATATGGGCAAGCGATAGTGGCAGGGAGTGATACTATGCAACTGCTTGAGGAGTTCGGGATGAACTATAGGCTTTTCCCACGTATTCACCGAAGAAGTTAAGGGCGCTGTTGGCAAAGGTTCTGGCAAAGCAGCAGCGATGGGGTTGTTCTGCATAGGAGAAACGCCTGGAGAAGATGGGGACTAAAGCGCAAATATGGGGTAGTTTGATCAGTCTAGATGGCAGTAATCACAGGTGATGTGCAATTGGCAGCGTCAGTGCCCAAAGGGCAATACGCCCTGATCTTAGTGTCAGTCTTATAGCTTTAAACACTAGTAATGTGTAGCTTTACGGATTGGGAGCTTTCCGAGTCACGTTATGTCGCCTCAGCATCGTCAAGAGCTGAACAACTCAGAACTTACGGCAATTTACAAAAATTACAGGTTCCAGCTTAAATTTGTCTCTGATCAGGCACACACTATCGCAGGGCAGACATTGACAGGTTTTGCGGGATTTTGCAGGATAGAGGCAGGAAAAAATCTAACTCCTCCTTTACCTTTAAAAAGTTCACACAAGTATCAAAGCTCACAGCGCTGCAAGTCAGGAGTCGGGACGTTAATTCAGCTTTAAATCTTTGAGGTGAAGGGATGAGGATGGAAGCAAGAACTCAATGCGTCAGTCTTGTCCCTTGAGAAATCCGGTTCTTTCATGAGTTTTATTGCATAAGTGGTCACACCCATGAGCTAGGTACTACCGTTACGGAGTAAAAATTAACTTTACAAGAGCTTTAGATCGCTGTTCAACCCATTTAAACATCGCCATTAAGATGCTGCAAGCCAAACAACTCTTACAGGGGCGCTATTGTCTCCAACACAGTTTAGGGCAAAATGCGGGGCGTCAAACCTGGCGGGCAGAGGATCAGAAAGAAACACCTCCTCATCCCGTGATTGTAAAACTGCTGGCTTTTAGTCCTCAGATGCAGTGGGATGAGTTCAAGCTGTTTGAGCGAGAGGCTCAAGTTCTCAAAACCCTCAACCATCCCCGAATCCCCAAGTATCGCGATTATTTTTCCCTGGATCAACATCTGGGTGAGGGCTTATGCTGGTTTGCTTTGGTGCAAGATTCTATTCCAGGCTACTCCCTTGAGCAACGGTTGGATGAGAGTCAGCGCTTTTCAGAAGAGCAGGTAAAATCCATTGCCACCCAAGTCCTGGAGATTCTGATTTACCTTCATGGGTTGAATCCCCCCGTGCTACACCGAGATATCAAGCCCAGCAATTTAATTTGGGGAGAGGATGAGCAAGTCTATCTCGTCGATTTTGGTGCCGTGCAAGACCCAATGGCCCTTGAGGGAACTACGTTCACCGTCGTCGGGACAGCAGGCTATGCACCCCTAGAACAGTTTTATGGTAAGGCCGTTGAGGCATCTGATTTGTATGCACTGGGAGCGACGTTAATCCATTTATTGACCGGTATTTCCCCCGCAGACTTACCCCACAGGAATTTACGCCTTCAATTTCGTGACCAAGTTAGCCTTAACTCCGGTTTTCTCCAATGGATTGAATCCATGACAGAACCCGATTTAGAACGGCGATTTGTCAGCGCCACTCAAGCCCTAGATACTCTTAAAACGGGTCGTTCACTCCCCTTGCCCGAAGCAACGCGCCGTAAACCTGCAATGCGGCGCATTCAAGCTCAAGCGGCTCAAAATCAGTTGGTGATCAAAGTTCGTGTCGGTCAATTATCTGTTCATAACTTAATTCGGTTCGGCGGAAAATTACTTCTCACTTTAACATCATTGCTCTTGCTTATTTCACCGATAGCAATAGGAATATTAGCGGGGTTTTTGGTGATATTGGCCATCCTATCGGGGAATTTAAAACTATCGGCCTTATTGCTGGTTATTCCGTTAATTATCTTGCTACTATGGTCTGCGAAAAAGACCGTAAAAGAACTGAAAATAGTTCGAGATGATATCAATCAGGCCCGATTGGCTTGCTTCGGCATTCAGAGCCTCTATCTCTATAAAAAAGGAAACCATATAGTCTTTGATCGATCTTTTGACAATATAGGTTTTAATAAATTTTTATTGAGTTTTAATAATGAACACTACAGCTCTTGTCGAATCTCAGACATTCAAAGCATTGAAGCGATACCGTTTGAAGGAATAGTGATCCAGTCGGGCAATCAAAGATATGTATTAGGGCAGGAACTAGGGGAAACGGAGTGCGAATGGTTGGCGCAAAAAATTAAAAATTGGCTGTCAGCCGGATAAATGAGGAAAGAGATGAGAGTTAAAGTTGCTCCATTTGAGTGTTTAGATGGTGGATTGATCTCTACCCTAGGGTATTTGACCCGTGAGATTAGGGTGTCTTGCTGGGCTAACACGGGATAGGGGCGAAGCCAGACCCTGAGGTCTAGCAGGGTGAAGTCCAGATTTGAGATCAACGCACAACAAACAACAAAAAATTATGCTGCAAGCCGAACAGATTTTACAGGGACGTTATCAACTCTCTCAACAATTGAGCAACAATCCCAGTCGTCAAACTTGGCTGGCTTTTGATTTAGCAGCAGAACCCAAACAGCCAGTCATTGTTAAACTGTTGCCTTTTAGCCCTCAGACTCAATGGGATGACCTGAAGTTATTTGAGCGAGAGGCGCAAGTCCTGAAACATCTTAACCATCCCCGAATTCCCAAGTATCGCGATTATTTTTCGGTAGAAAAGGAGGATGGTGGAGGTTTGCCTTGGTTTGGATTAGTGCAGGATTATATCAAAGGCTTATCCTTACAACAGCTCTTCAAAAGTCGCAAGCGCTTTAGTGAAGCTGAGGCCAAAGAGATAGCGACTCAGTTGCTCAATATCTTGATTTATTTACATGAATTAAGTCCGCCAGTTCTCCATCGCGACATCAAGCCCAGCAATATTATTTGGGCAGAGGATGGGCAAGTTTACTTGGTGGATTTTGGGGCAGTGCAAGAAAAAGCGAAGGCAGAGGGAGTTACTTTCACGGTAGTAGGAACTGGTGGTTATGCTCCACCCGAACAACTGTGGGGACGTGCCGTGAGTGCCAGTGACTTGTATGCTTTGGGAGCAACTCTGATTCATTTGTTAACAGGCACATCTCCAGCAAACTTACCCCAGCAGCGGATGCGTCTGCAATTTCAGGATAAAGTCACCCTTACTCCTAGTTTCGCTCACTGGATTGAGAAACTCACAGACCCCGCTCCCGAACGGCGCTTTTCCCAGGCACGTCAAGCCCTCATGGCATTGCAAGCCACCAGTCGTAGGAGTGAAGGAACTGTCCAGAAAGCACGCTATGGTCGGATCGGGGGCTTAGCGTTACTTCAATATGCAGCGATCGTTGTTTTTGCGGTTGCTGTACCTACTTTTGTGGTTTACCGAGAGGGCTGCAAGTCATGTCAAGGAAAAAGCGGCCTGAGAATCATCAACCGTGCCCAGCAATCGTACTTCTTAAAGCATCAGCAGTTTGCCGATTCCGTTCAATCCCTCGCGATTGGCATTAAAAATCCGACAGAAAACTACGAATATTCCACTCGTGTCACACCGTTAGCCGTATTTAATTATGCAACGTCCCGCCAGAAGGCGATTACAAGCTATGTGGGGGGTGTCTTCCTTGAATCGGCTAACAATGGGACGGATGAGCTTGTAACGATCGCGCTCGCTTGTGAGCCTATTCTTCTGGATGAAGTGAGTGACGTCACTGAGCCAATTGTGCATGGTAACGTCCTAGAGTGTGGCTCCAATACCCAATTACTCAATCGCACCCCAGACAATGAGACAGGACGGATTATTTTAAGCAAGGATTCGGCTTTGGCCTATAACTCTGTTAATTATGCTGTCACGGGTCAGTATAACCAAGCCCTTGTAGTCGCCGAAGCTATCGATTCCAGCCCTCTCAAAGAGAAGGCGTTAAAGGCAATTACTCGCTCTCCCAACACGAATCAACAGGTGCAAGCCAGTCCCAGCCTCTCCCAAGCCCTTGAGATCGCCAAAACCATCCCAGATGATGACATCAAAGCTTGGGTGTTAACAGACATTGCCCAAAAGTATGCCGTCGCAGGGCAACCATCCCAAGCGATGGAAATTCTGTCCCAAGCTCTTGAGGTTGCCAACACCCTCCAAGATGCTGATACTAAAGCCATGCTTTGGGCAGATATTTCTCAGCAGTATGCCGTAGCTGGAAAAAAATCCACAGCGGTGGGGATTCTGTCTCACAGGGCTGAAAACACTGAAGGCGATCGCTAACGAGTTTAGTTGTTATCAGTCGCGACAAGCCCATTTTAAAGGTTGTCCAAACTCTGAAAAATTACTCTGACAAAGCAAGGGTACTGGAGGCGCGTGCGTTCCCTGTGAGAAATCACTTTAAGGTCTATAGGCAGCTCAAAAGACAAACCATTGGTCAACCTTATTTGAAGAGACTCTGCTCTAAAACTCTATTTCTTGCATAAGTTGCAAAGCTCTGGAGATAAGTACATAAGTACATAAGTGGATGAGTTCTCTCACAAATCCGTGGAGAACTCAGGTAGCCGCCTGTACGAATAGATAGTTATCACTCCAGTCGATATAACACAATGCTGCAAACAGAGCAAGTTGTAGGGGAGCGTTATCAACTCTCTCAACAGTTGGGAAATAATGCTGGTCGTCAAACTTGGCTAGCCACAGATATCAAGGCATCTCCAGCCAAACCTGTCATCGTTAAGCTGCTGGCGTTCAGTCCTCAGATGCAGTGGGAGGAGTTCAAACTGTTTGAGCGAGAGGCTCAAGTTCTCAAGAGTCTCAACCATCCCCGCCTGCCCAAGTATCGCGACTATTTTTCCCTAGATGGGGATATTGGTAAGGGGTTATGCTGGTTTGCTTTGGTGCAAGACTATATTCCGGGCAAGTCTCTCCAACAACTCCTTGATCAGGGTCAGCACTTTACACAAGAGCAGGTGCGATCGCTTGCTATCCAAGTACTCGAAATTCTAACTTACTTACATGGGTTAAATCCCCCCGTACTGCATCGCGATATCAAACCCAGCAACCTAATTTGGGGAGAGGATGAGCAAGTCTATCTGGTAGATTTTGGTGCGGTAGCTGACCCATTTGCGGTTGAGGGAGCAACATTCACTATAGTTGGTACGGCTGGTTATGCCCCCTTGGAACAGTTTTATGGAAAGGCAGTTCCGGCATCCGATTTGTATGCACTAGGAGCAACCTTAATTCATTTATTAACTGGCACTTCCCCCGCCGATTTACCCCAGAGTAAGTTACGCATACAATTTTGCGATCGCATCAGTCTCCAGCCTAGTTTTCTCAACTGGATTCAATGCCTTACAGAACCTGATTTAGAGCGGCGGTTTAGTTCAGCCAATCAAGCACTAGAAGCTCTTCAAACGGGACGTTTTCTTACCTATTCAGAGCCAAAAATTCGTCAAACTGTTGGTAGCCGTATTCGACTGAAGAAATCTCCGAGACAGTTGAGCCTTAAGATACATCTAGGAAAAACTGTTTTGCAGAATTTTGTTGATTTTTGCACTAAATTGGTTCATGCATTAGGCTGGTCATTAATCACAACATTACCAATTATTGGATTATCAATGTTGCTCTTCCATGTTTCTTCAATCAATTCACGTCTTGCAAACGTTGTACCTATTACCTTTTGTTTATTGATAGGTTTGCTGATTTGGTTATGGCTCAAGTTTGGCGTTGTCGCAAAAATCAAGGAAGCAGCGAACAATTGTTTTGGTAAATTGATATTAACTATAGCCACTGGAATACTTCTAGGATTGCCTAGTTTAGTATTTGCCGCATTGTTTATTTATTTTTCTTCTGATTTCACCTTAGCTATCCTACTTGTTTCAATTTTATTGGTGTTTATTTCCTGGCTAAAATCTGGTGTATTATTCAACTTACTAGAAGGATTTATCGCTTGCTTCGGACATAACTACCTCTACTTTGACAAAAAGGGTTTTGGCATAGGGAGGCAACTGTTTGTATTTCGGAGCAATCGCCGCCAGCTAGGTCACACATCAGAAATTAAAATCATTAGATCAATTCCCCATGAAGGGATATTTATCCAGACGACACAGCAAAGATATGTGTTTAATCAAAACCTAATTAAACCTGAGATTGAGTGGTTAGTTGAAGAGATTAAAACCTGGCTAAAACAATAAATTGCAATGCTAATTTTCTACCATTTTTTATTAGTCATTACCAAGTAACAAAAGGCAACACCTGATGCTGCAATCAGAACAGATTTTACACGAACGTTATCAACTCAAGCAACAGTTAGGGAACAATGCTGGTCGTCAAACTTGGTTGGGTGTTGATTTAGCAACCCAATCCAGAGAGCAGGTAATTGTTAAGCTACTGCCCTTTAGTCCCCAAATCCACTGGGACGACCTCAAATTATTTGAACGGGAAGCTCAAGTTCTGAAACATCTCAATCATCCCCGCATTTCTAAATATCGGGATTATTTTTCCACTGAGCCGTCTAATAGCGGTAATTTACCTTGGTTTTGCTTAGTGCAAGACTACATTCCAGGGTACACCTTGCAGCAGCTATTGAAGAAAGGCAAACGCTTTACAGAAGCAGAGGCAAAACAGATAGCTATCCACTTGCTGAACATACTAATTTATCTGCATGAGCTGAGTCCGCCAGTGCTGCATCGCGACATCAAACCTAGCAACATTATTTGGCAAAAATATCGCCAAGCCTATCTCGTAGATTTCGGTGCAGTGCAAGAGAGAGCCAAGGCAGAGGGTGCCACCTTCACTGTAGTTGGCACGGGAGGCTATGCTCCACCAGAACAGTTGTGGGGACGTGCCGTGCCAGCGAGCGATCTCTACGCACTGGGAGCCACTCTGATTCATTTGTTAACAGGTACTGCACCTGTAGATTTGCCACAGCGTGAGATGCGCTTGCAATTTCGAGATAAAGTCAGCTTGTCTCCCAGTTTCGCTCACTGGCTAGAGACGCTAATCGATCCAGCTCCAGAACTGCGCTTCTCCAATGCACATGAAGCGCTTGAGGCTTTGCAAGCCAATAGTTCCCCTAGTTCCCTGCTAGAAACAGCTGATACAGACACTCAAAAAACCACCCCGAAAGGTCGTGAGGGTGCTATCAATATAGCTGTTTTCCAATATATTGTTGCCTTTCTTATTGCCATTGCTCTTCCTTCTTCGTTGGGCATGGTTTGGAAGGCTCGTCAAGCGGAAGCGAAAAACAATATGGGCGCAATGAACCGCGCCCAGCAAGCCTACTTCTTAGAGTACCAAGAGTTTACCCATTCCTTACAAGAGTTGGGTGTTGGCATTAAAAATCAGACAGTAAATTACGAATATTCAATTCGTGTCACACCCTTAGCTGTATTTAATTATGCAACTGCTCGGACAAAAAATATCAAGAGTTATGTTGGGGCTGTTTTCCTAACAGTCGGTAATCAACAGACAGGTGAGCTTTTGACAGGAGCGATCGCCTGTGAAGGCAATTGGGATTGGCGATCCAACTGGTCTAAAATCCCACGTCTTGCCGAGGCTCCAATTGTGCGAGGAAATGGTCTAGAATGCGGCCCAAACACACGAGATCTTTCTAGATACGCCTATGAGACAAAACGCTCTGATTTAGAGAAAGATTCAATTGAGACAAAACGCTTTGATTTAGAGAATGCAGTAGAGTTGGCTTATAGCTCCTTCAGTTATGCCAACGCTGGTCAGTACGACAAGGCCCTTGAGGTCGCTAATACTATCAACAATGCTGATTTACAAGCGAGGGCATTAGCAACGATCGCGATCAAGTTAGCTGAGAAAGGTCAGTATGACAAAGCCATTGAGGTTGCCGAAACTGTCAAAGATGACTCTAGCAAACAGATGGCATTGGATGCGATCGCTCACTATAAAAAATCACCCTAAAGGATTGCGATCGCTCTTCGAGAACAAGAGTGATGAGCAACTAAACTCTAGTCCAAAATCTTTATTACTTTAACTTTTACTTCCCCCTCACCCAACTGAATCTGTAATTCCTGTCCGGTAACTAAATTAGCGGTCGATCGCGCAATCATTCCATTTTCTGTTCTTACCACCGCATACCCTCGTTTCAAAACATTCTCTGGGTCAAGAGTCGCTAGCTGTTGCCGCAAAAATTCGCAATGCTGGCTAGCTTGACTGAGACGCCTCGATGTGCATTGAATTAATTGCTGACGCTTGTGTGCGATCGCTTTTTGCTCATCCCGCAGTTGTCGTTCCAGGGGTAAGCGCTGCATTCGTTCTTTGAGACGTTGCAGTTGCTGGTGAGAAGCAGCTAAAGCGTGATTGACAGCATTATTAAGGGCGCGTTGCCGCTGTTGGTGTTCCCCATAAAGACTCTCAAGTTCCGGAACCGCTAATTCTGCCGCCGCCGTAGGAGTGTGAGCACAAACATCCGCCACCAAGTCTGCCAAAGATTCATCCCGTTGATGACCAATTCCAGTTAAGACGGGAATAGAACACTGTGCGATCGCCCTGATCACCCGTTCATCATTAAAGCAAGCCAAATCCTCAGAGGCTCCACCTCCTCGCGATAAAATCAGCAGTTGCGCTCTCCCATCCTGCTCAACTCGCTCAATCGCTTCCACAATTGAGGCAGGAGCCAATTCTCCCTGTACCTGCGCGGGTGATAACAAGACATGTAAACCGGGATACCGATGCCGAAGTGTGCGTTGAATATCCCCCCAGGCGGCAGCTTGTGGCGAAGTAACGACGGCAATAATTTGAGGATGAGTGGGGAGCGATCGCTTCCGTGATTGAGCCAATAACCCTTCTGCCTCCAGTCGATTTCGCAACTGGCGATAACGCAACGCCTGCAACCCCTCACCCGCTGGTAATGCCTGCCAAACCGTTAGCTGGTACTGTCCCCGTTGTGGATAAACTCGGATACTACCCAAAATAATCAACTGTTCCCCTGCCACTGGTAACTGCACCAGCTTACCGAGTTGGCTAGTCCATACGACACACTGAATCGACGCCTTAGAATCCGGGTCTTGGAGTGTGAAAAATATTCCACTCCGATGTGGATTCGCACTAGAGACTTCCCCGATCACCCAAACCTGCCGAAGTTGGTCATCTCGCTCTAACAAGTCCTGGATGTAGTCGGTTAATCCTGTAACCGAGAGAGCCGCCTCTGGTATCAGTGATTCATGGATATTTAAGGTCATATTTTTTACTTTTAATTTGCGGAAATTACGTAATTGACGGAGAGCAGAGAGTCAACTTAGCGATGAACCCGGTTTAACCCACACCAACGGCCTATCGTTGGATCGGGAATCTCTCAAGTGGCTCAATTAGTAAGCAGGAGACTCAGCGAACCAAGGAAATTGGCAACCTGTATTACAGCCCTGTTGCTTGCCAAGAGATATTATATTGACCAGGTATAAAAAACCCTGATGTTGGGCAGATAAATGTGCCAAAATGGCTGTAAATACAGGTTTTGAGCATCTTATAGAATGATAAACTCGCCTTCAACTCTTCCTGGCTGAGCGTTAAAATATGAGAACACTTGAACTGTAATTTCCAACACATCCTAGTCCCCCGTTGTTGAGGCATTAATGGCTACCCAAATCACAAACAGTCCCGACAAGGAAAAAGCCCTGAACTTGGTGCTAAACCAGATCGAGCGCACCTTTGGCAAAGGCTCCATTATGCGTTTGGGAGATGCCACTCGCATGAAGGTGGAGACTATCTCCACGGGCGCAATTACGTTGGATTTAGCCTTGGGCGGTGGCTTGCCCAAAGGGCGCGTTATCGAAATTTATGGCCCAGAAAGTTCCGGTAAGACCACGCTAGCCTTACATGCAGTAGCGGAAGTGCAAAAAGCTGGAGGCGTTGCCGCATTTGTCGATGCGGAACATGCCCTAGACCCCACCTACTCAGCGGCTTTAGGTGTTGACATCGCAAACCTCTTAGTTTCCCAACCGGACAATGGCGAAGCCGCACTGGAAATTGTCGATCAGCTCGTGCGTTCTTCAGCCGTGGATATCGTGGTTATTGACTCTGTCGCGGCTTTAGTGCCGCGTGCGGAAATTGAAGGCGAAATGGGGGATAACCAGGTTGGTTTGCAGGCGCGTTTGATGAGCAAAGCGCTGCGTAAAGTCGCCGGTAACATTGGAAAATCAGGCTGTACAGTGATTTTCCTCAACCAGCTTCGCCAAAAAATCGGCGTCACCTATGGCAGTCCAGAAGTGACTACAGGTGGTAATGCCCTCAAATTCTATGCTTCGGTTCGTCTAGACATTCGTCGGATTCAAACCCTGAAGAAGGGAAGTGAAGGCGAATACGGCATCCGTGCCAAAGTCAAGGTGGCTAAGAATAAAGTTGCACCTCCTTTCCGCATTGCGGAGTTTGACATTATCTTTGGCAGTGGGATTTCTCGATTGGGGTGTTTGGTTGACCTAGCCGAGCAAACTGGCGTTATTACTCGTAAAGGAGCTTGGTACAGCTACAACGGTGACAATATTGCTCAAGGTCGCGATAACACCGTCAAGTATCTGGAGGAAAATGCTGAGTTTGCCGCGAATGTGGACAAACAAGTGCGCGAGAAGCTGGATATGGGAGCCGTTGTTCAAGCGAACTCCGTCTCTCCTGTGGACATTGAGGAGGAAGAGGAGCTGTTTGAGGAAATTTAATTGGATGGGTTAAAGGGTTGAATGTTAGGAGGTTGCAGGTTGCAGGTTGTAGGTTAGAAGTTAGAACTCGTCAATCTGCTAACTTGCCAACTTACTAACTTTCCAGCCTCACAACTTTCAACCCTTCTTTAGTTTTGATCTGTCACCTTCTGAATCTGCCGACTGAAAAAGCGGTCTAAGATTTCTGACTGTTGAGTAGGGCTTAGCTGGGGTCTAGCAGCGTCTGAGGCTAAATCTTCTAGGTTCAAGTCATCTTGCAAAAATTCTGACGTTTGCTCTTTGTTCTCAATCAGTGGAGTCTTTAAGTTTTGTTCTGGCATCGGTTCCGCTGAGTGCTGTGCAGTTACCGGAGTGGGTATCACGGTTGCAGCGTTCAGTTTGGCCAGGATATCTGGAGGAGCTTCGTCTAACGTCTGCGTATCGTTACACAAAAAAAAGGAGAAGGCTAGGTTACTCAGTCGAACGCGATCGCCATCTTTGAGGGGCATACGACCATGTACCGGCTCACCATTGATGAAAGAGCCATTGGTGCTGTCGAGGTCAACCAAGTAGAAGCCCTCGTTTTTAATGTACTGAATCACAGCATGTCGCCGAGATAACCGCCGATCCGCAATCGGGATGGAAAGTTGGCGATCGCGTCCGATCGTCCAGATTCCTTGAGACTGTAGTAAGGTCTGAGTTTTCCCATCTGTCAGGTTTGTGACCACATAAACTTGCTCACCCTGAATCACACCTGTGAGACATCGGGTTGGGACACTTGAAAGACTTTTACTACTGGTTTTTTCAAGCTGAAGAATTTCGTCGAGCAGAGTGCGATGATGCTCGTAGAGCTTGAGAAAAACTTGATATAGACCTAGTCGCTGTTCGATTTCCATAGTTTCGGATGAACTCGACAGAGGCAGAGTATCTGCAGAGCCTGAAAGGGGATAGAGAGGAAGGTAGTCGTTAAGTTGTGAAACGATAAACACTAATCAGTCAGTCATACCATACCACTGGCTGACACACTCCGACACCTAACACTCCGTGATTTAATCTCAGTGAAACTTATCGGTTCTAGATCAGAGCGCCCCTACCCTTAAAAGTATTGACCTGATGACTAGAGTTAATCTGTGTTAGGGTTTACGTTCTGCCTGCCGATCAACGCGAAACAGCCAAACCATCAGAGCGACCACACCAATTTGTAGGGCAAAGTTGGGGAGGGCTGTCGCGACTTCATGACCCGCCGCTAATTGTCCGAGAAAGACAAAGGCACCGATAAACCCGGATGCCCCAAAAGCCAAGTAAATAAATTGCCTTAAGACCCGGTACGGGGCTTTTGCCTCAGCTTTTAATTTTGCATATTTTTCTGGACTGAGCTGTCGTGGGTTGATTTTACGATTGGGATTCCGATTTCTGGGTGTTGAGTTGGTCATCAGTTGTAAATTTTTCCTTCCTCATCTTCATGGTGACATGACTAAGGAAAATTTTTCTGCTATGGACTAGAAGTAGCTGTGCCAAACGCTGCCGAGTGAAATCAGCGAAAAAATTCAGCCAGGGATTTGAATTTTTTGCAGAAAGCTTGCTATATTAGTCTCTCGGTGCCGGTGTAGCTCAGTGGTAGAGCATTCGATTCGTAATCGAACGGTCGGCGGTTCAAATCCGCCCATCGGCTTTTTTTGTTGTACAGTGACTCGTTAGTTGTCGTCGGTAACGGATTGCTGTCGCCAAGACGAATTATGTGTCGTTGTGATAAATATTACTCATATGATGTCCGGTAAATCACCCATAATATAAATCGGGGTGCATTATTGAGGCCAGGGCAAGGTCAAAACGAGTAACCATTGAACCACATCTCAGCTTGGAATTGGTAATCGCGTTAGCTCAATGTCCAGTTGATACTGCTAAAAGTAGGTGTCGCTAAGCTGTTGGCGATCGCTGCGCTTACACTCAGATGATATGATCTCTAGAGAATTAACATATAATTAAGCCGCCAGTTCAGACCACCAATAGAAATTGGTTAAACCACGAACAAAATCAGGCTGGTCAATGATTTGGCAACAACGTTTAATTAACGCCTCCTCAACCCGATCAAGACTGTCAAAATTACGAGAAAGCAATTGGTTCATTGGTTAGTGTCCATAGACGCTCTGCGGGCTGTAATTCTGGCGAATGAGAAGGTAAAAACTCCAAGTGTATGCCTTCGGGAATTTCTACTTGGTCGCTGGTATGCCAGCCAGCTTGGTCAATAACCAACAGCACCTGCTTCCTCATGCCAATGTCAAAGTGTTGCGCGAAATCTGCTAGCACTCTGTTAAATAATTGAATGTTGACGTAGGGTAATATCCACCAATATGTTTGTCCAGTCTTTGGGTGGACAAAGCCATAGAGCCACAACCATTGAAAACGCCAATTTACTTTCGCCGTTGGTACTGTCCACTCATCAACCCAAATACGTCGAACTACTGGTTTCAAGCCAACTCGATGTTCATCCATTGCCCATACTTCCACGTCGGATTCTGGGTGTGCTGTTTGTATTTGTTCGACCTTGGTCGCAAAATTTTTTTTTCCACTCGGCCTGTTCTTCTTGGCTCGACTCTGTATGTTCGGGTCGGGGAACTCTTAGACGAAAACGCATTTGTTTGAGATATTCCCATCCCCGTTGACGACTGACACGACGACCAGTTAACTCAGCCATCCAGTTGGCCACCTTTCTACCATTCCACTGTCCTCCCTAAGAGAGGTGGCTCTTGTAGTGCCTGCCAAAGCAACGCTTGCTGCACATCATCTAATAGTGGTTCGCTACTTCCTTGGTTTGAGCTACGTTGGTCTCCCAAGCTCTCCGGTCCAATACGGTTGTAACCCCAAACCAACTCGTAGATCCAACTACGGCTATAGCCTGTAGCTGCTACCACTTCTTGTGTTGTTTTACCTTTGGCTAACAACCAAATGATTTGATAGTGTGTCCGCTTTAGTGGTTCCTTGGCTTTTCGGTAGCCCGTTTCTAACTCATCCTCGCTTAGATGTGGTTCGATGGTTACTCGTTTTGGCATTGCCCTAGCACCAATAATGCACCCCAATTTATATTATGGGTGATTTGCCGGACATCATATTACTGGCGGTTTCGGCTGTTTGTTATAACCTTCGTCTACTACAGCCTTACTCACTGTGTTAATTTCTAGAACAACTTGTCCTTTGTTATCTTCTTTGTAGGTATCAAAGAAAAATCCTAAAATAGTGGTTTTTTCTTTGACTTCTAAAATGAATTCGTCTTGTAAACCATTGAGCGAACACCAAGTTTCTGCAACTTCAAGACCAGTAAGATTAGAAACAAAGTTTCCATCTTTAATCCATAACAAAGCCCAAGGTTCTAATTGAAATCTTTGCTCAGAAGACCAATAAGTAGCGTTGCTTTCACGAATCTTTATCTTATAATTCCCTGGCTCCAATTCAACAAAATTGGAATTTGGTTGCTTCAGTTTAGATAGAACTTTTTCATCAAGAACATAACAGTTTTGCTTACTACCAACTGTTATAGTTTGAGGGTTGAAAGATGCTTTGTCGCTGCTAATTAAAAGGTTAATAGCTCCTTTGTTATCACTATTATTCACATCAAAGAACAAAGCACAGATAACAGCTTTCTCTTTGACTTCCAACTGTAACTTCTTGTTATATCCGTTTAAAGTTGTCCAAGTTGCGCCTGTTTCAGTGCCTGTGTTCGCTATATCTAGTGCCTTTACGTAAGTCCTGAAAATACTGGAACACCTAAAAAATCAGAACTGGCAGCAGGAGTTTATGAGTACAACTTATTCACGTCCAGGGCTTCAAGAGATGGCCAAGTATCACAAATTACTTTTATGGTCTATTTTAGTTGCTGTAGTTGCTAATCTGAGTCGCGTTTTCTGGGGGGATCAACCCATAGGGTATTTTGTATATTTAACAGCAGCAGCTTTTCAGATATTTGCGCTATGGAAGCTGGGACGATCACTCAATCTTTCAGTTGTATGGATGGTGTTGCTGATTATTGGCTTAGTCGTACCGTTTGTGGGTCTGTTGATACTCCTTTCCTTGCATGATAGAGCGATGAAAACCATGAAAGCGGCTGGTATAAAAGTAGGATTTATGGGCGCTGACCCCAAGTCTATCTAGCGCGGTGGTCTAACACTTGAGGGCAACGGACGGTCGAAAGCTCGCTTTGTCTATCTTTGTCCAGTTAAGTTAATTAGCGTATCCAGTCGTATTACATGAATAAATAGCTCATAAATAATGGGTAATTGGCTCGTTGTCTTTCCAATTACCCATTACTTTTTAAAAGATAGCAAGTTTAAAAGAAACTCGGTTGATGGCGAATCAGATTGAGGAATTCTTCACGGGTTTTTTGGTCTTCCTGAAAAACACCAACCATCGCACTCGTGACTGTCCAGGAACCTGGCTTTTGCACACCGCGCATCGCCATACACATGTGAGTGCCTTCCATGACTATCGCTACGCCCTTGGGTTCCAAGATGGTTTGAACGGCTTCAGCAATCTGGCGAGTCAGGCGTTCCTGCACTTGCAGCCGCCGTGCATACATCTCAACCACACGAGCCAGTTTGCTTAGTCCTACAACTTTTTGATTAGGGATGTAGGCGACGTGAGCCTTACCCATAAAAGGCAGCATGTGGTGTTCGCACAAGCTAAAGAAATTGATATCCCGGACAAGAACCATTTCATTATGACCCTCATCAAAGATGGCTCCATTGACTAATTCTTCCAGAGACTGATTATAGCCACTCGTCAGGAAGCGCATCGCCTCTGCCACTCGCTTAGGAGTTTTGAGCAGTCCTTCGCGCTCTGGATCTTCGCCAACGCCCAACAGCATAGTCCGCACAGCCTTCATCATTTCCTCGTTCAGTTCTTCCGAGGGCGGTTGTAAATTGGGTTCCCGACCATTGTGGGTGTTGCGATCGGGTCGTGTCTCGACCTGGGGGATGGGATTTGAGCTGTTGGGACTTGAAGCCGAGTTAGAGCTATTGAATGCGTTGGAAGAAGCAATAGTCATAATGAGCCTGATTGAATTGTTTAACAAAAATGGATGGACTTTTTGGGTTTGTTGCCCGGTTAAAGTTAGAAGGTTGTTCGCGTAGCGTTCCCCGAAGGGGTAGGGTAGGGGTAGGTTGAAGGTCAGAACTTTTCAGTTGCTTTCTTTGTTGTGTTTGCCAACTGCGGATTTTCCAACTCTTGTGACCCATAACTAGCAACTAAACAGCCAGACCGTTAGTTTAAAGTGCCCCCGCACTAGGCATCAAAGTGACTGAATCGATCACGGCTTGTTCTGGCATCATGACAGCGTGCAGAATCGATTGTGCCACAATTTCAGGAGTCAGCATGGCTGACCGATTGAGGTCAACTTTAACGGTATCTGTATCCCATATCGGAGTATTCACGGCACCAGGAGAGAGGGTAACAACGCGAATGCCATGAGCACGTTCTTCTGCGGCCAGAGTTTTGGAGAGAGCAATAAGACCGGCTTTACTGACGCTGTAGGCACCCCATTCGGGAAAGAACTGTTGACCTGCAATCGAGGCAACGTTGATAATAGTGCCCCGTTGCTGCTGACGCATAGTCGGTAGAACACCTAGAATACACTGAAATACGCTAGTCAGATTCAGATCAATGACTCGCTGCCAGTCCGATAAAGGAGTCTCGATTAAGGGATTGGTGTAACCCATCCCAGCATTATTAACCAGAATATCAATGGGAGCAAAATCGGCGGCGATCGCATTGATTTCTGATTTCACCTGCTCCATCTTGGCTAAATCTAGAGGATAAGCCTTCGCTTCCACCCCAGCTTCACGGGCCATTGTCGCGATCGCTTCTAACTTATCCTGAGAACGACTGACTAGGGCAACATCAATCCCTGCCTGGGCAAACGCCAAAGCGGTTGCCTTGCCAATACCACTGCTTGCCCCAGTAATCAGGGCACGTCGTTGATTTTGAGAAGTCATGAAATCTTCCAGTACTCTCTACCTCAATGCTCCCACTTGATCCTGCCAGCGCATTCTGTGTAATCACTGAATTTTGGCTGAGGAGCTGCTAACATTCATTAACCTGCTAATGCTTGTAACTCTGGCATTGGAGTTAAGTCTGCTGCCATCCCTAAACGAGATTAAACTCTACAAAATTTCTCCTGGCTTTTGGATAGCACAGATTACCTCTCTTTTCTATTAGGCAGTTAGTCCCCAAAGACACAACCAAGCGTTTAGGCTGCTGACGCTGGGGGGAACATAGACTAACTCCCTCGAATCAAGCCAATGTAAAAAAATGTTACCTAAAAATTATATCACTAGGAAAGGTTAACGAGGTCAAACCCACAAGGACTGACGCCATCAATTAAAAGTAGGCTGTGTAATTAAAACAGCCTACTCCATTTAAGGTCTAATCAGAAAATTGGTCAAAGTTTTAAGCCATTGAATTTTTCAAAGCCACCTAAAAGACCTGATCTATGGCTTTTCCTCTGTTCCTCAGAAATAACCCTCGTCTCTGACAATTTTCACCCCATTCAGGCGGAAAGTTCTGTAAAAACGCCAATGTTACGGAATTTTTGATAGCGCAACTCCCGGCGCTGCCCTGAGGCCATGTGGTTCAGAGTTTCTAGGTTTTGCAGTAGGGCTTCTTTCAGGGTAGAAGCGGCTGTTAACGGGTCAGAATGGGCACCCCCTACGGGTTCTGGCAGGATTTGGTCAATAATCCCCAACTCTTTGAGATCTGAAGCGGTCATCTTCAAAGCGGCAGCGGCTTCTGGGGCTTTGGCAGCGTCTCGCCAAAGAATAGCAGCACACGCCTCAGGTGTAGCCACCGTGTAGACGGCGTGCTCAAACATTAATAATCGCTCACCCACGCCAATGCCCAAAGCGCCGCCCGAACCCCCTTCACCGATCACGGTACAGATAATCGGGACATCGAATTTAAACATTTCTCGGAGATTGTAAGCGATCGCTTCTCCCTGACCCAACTCTTCCGCCTTGACACCCGCCCAAGCCCCTGGGGTGTCGATAAAGGTCAAAATTGGCATCCCAAAGCGATCGGCATGTTCCATTAACCGCAGCGCCTTACGGTAACCACCGGGGGAAGCCTGCCCAAAATTGCGGACAATATTATCTTTGGTATCTCGACCTTTTTGATGACCCAGCATCACCACGGAACGCCCGCCCACACGCCCGACACCCCCCACTAAGGCCGGGTCATCAGAACCGCCCCGATCGCCATGCAGTTCAATCCATTCATCACTAATCGCCTGAATGTAATCCAGGGTACTCGGACGCTTAGGATGACGGGCTAGCTGTAAGCGTTGTCCGGGCGATAAGCCGCTGAAAATCTCCTGACGCAATTGCACAGCGCGTGCCTCCAGTTGGCGGATTTGGTCAGAAACATCGACGTTGTTTTCCTCGGCAAGTTCACGAATCTGGCTAATTCGTGCCTCCAACTCAACAAGTGGCTTTTCAAAATCGAGAAGCAAGGTTCGGTTTTCAGGGGTCATGGGTGATGCATTAAAGAGTTGAAGGTTAAAGAGTTGAAGATTACAAGGTGGAAAGGTTGAAGATTGGAAGCCCTAATCTTCAACCCGATCGCCTTGCTAACCTGTCACCCTTTGCTAAAAGCTCAGTAGGGGTCTAAATCCGTGTTTAACGGAAATCTGTCCAATTTTGTCCATGTTTTCTACCGTAATCTGATTGCGTCCCCAAGAAAAGTTGGTGTACCACTTTTCAAACTCTAGGAGCATTGACTCGGCAAAACAGGCAAATAGCTGACGCCCTGGAACCTGCATATTGACGATTTGCATGATTTTCCAGTCAATATCGAGGGAATGCTCCACAATGCCCCCATTTAGGACGTAGACGCCGGGATGCTGAATCTGATTCCCCATGTTTTTCGGGTAGCCACCATCGATTAGTAAACAAGGTTCCTTCAAAACCGAAAAGTCGATTTCGATGCCCTTGGGCATACTCGCCACCCAAACGACGATATCCGCTTGGGGTAGGGCTTCTTCCAATCCCATGATTTTGCCACGACCCAATTCGTCCTGCAAGGCTTGTAAACGCTCTTGATTGCGGGCAATTAACAACAACTCCGCGACATCCGTTCTGGCATCCAGCCAACGGCAGACGGCACTCCCAATATCTCCCGTTGCCCCACATACTGCAACCGTGGCTTTGGACAGTTCAATTCCTAACTTTTGCGAGGCTTGTTCCACTTGGCGACAGAGGATGTAAGCCGTGTGGGTGTTCCCAGTGGTGAAGCGATCAAACTCTAGCTTGATATTGCGAACTTGCTTGCTTTCGTGCAATTTGAATTCTTCAAAAATAATCGAGGAAAAGCCTCCTAATGCGGTAATATTGATGCCATACTTTTGGGCGTGAGCCATCGCGTTCAGGATTTTCCGGATGGCTGCCTTAATTCTGCGATTGGCGAGCATCTCAGGGAGAAAGCAAGATTCTACGTACCGACCTTCAATGACTTGCCCAGTGATGCTTGTGACCTTGATGGTATCAACGATTTGAGGCGGCGCACTGCACCAAAAATCTAACCCTTGGTCGGCATATTCTGGGTAGCCTAGCTCTTTAGCAACGGCTTGAGCGTGTTCCAAACTGGTAAGGTGACCGATAAGACCAAACATGTATTGCTCGCTTGTAAAGCTGTAAATCAGCCGGAATGAGGTTAAGGGAAAGAAGAAGAAATCGTTAAGGACTTTACAAAATATTACAAAAAATTGCCGCCTCCAAGAGCGGCAAGCTGAAAAAAGAGTAGAGATTCTCTCGGCTCGATTTTAAAGGAGTGGCGCTCCAAACTAGGACTAACCTCCTACTAGTGCGGGTTCTCGTTCTGGTGTTACGGTCTGTGTCAACGGGTCGAACCCTAGCTGCTGAGTAATTCGTTCTCTGGCTAAAACCCGGTACTCCCAGAAATGCTCGCCAGCAGCACACAGTCCTAAATACATATTAAGAAATTGCGGCTTGGTACGGAGAATAATCCAAAGTTGTTGCCAAAATTGTCCACGAATTTCAGGTCGTCGTATTCCTTGATGCCAGATCAACTGAGCTACGAGTCTAATGCCCTTGCCTGGGGGAAAGTACATATTTTGGTTAAGCCGGGGATTAGGGTTGATATTCAAGCATTGTTGGAAGCAGCGTCGGAGATAGTTTTTGGGTTCGTATATTGCCCAGAGGGCATCAACATACTCTTGGGCAACTTCAGTCATCGGGCGGGTGGGCTGGAAATTCATCAATGAATTCTGATCACCTATCTCAACCGCACCCAAGCCCTCTAATAGTCGCTGTTCTTGTTTGAGTCGTTGCCATAGTGCTGTATTGGGTAGTGCTTGCAGAACACCAAGCATGGGTTGAGGAATGCTGGTTTGTTCGACAAATGCTCGAATCCGCTCACCAGCACCAGCCCTTTCTCCGTCAAAGCCAATGATAAATCCCGCATAAATGAGCAACCCAGCTTTATTGATGATATGACAGGCTTCTACTAGGGGGTTGCGGGTATTCTGACTTTTGCGAGTGACTTTAAGGCTATCTTGATCGGGAGTTTCAATGCCGAGAAAGACACCATAGAAACCCGCTTTAGCCATCAGATCGAGCAGTTCACTATCTTCTGCTAAATTAACGGAAGCCTCGGTCAGGAAGGTAAAGGGATAATTCCGCTCCTGCATCCATGGAATCAATTCTCGCAACAGGCGTTTAACATTGCGCTGATTACCGATAAAGTTGTCATCAACCATGAATAGAGAACCCCGCCAGCCTAAGTCATATAGAGCCTGCAATTCTGCCAGAATTTGACTTGGCTCTTTCGTGCGAGGTTTACGACCATAAAGGGTGATAATGTCACAAAATTCGCAATTGAAGGGACAACCCCGAGAAAATTGGATGGCCATCATTAAGTAGGCATCCCGATTGAGGAGATCGAAACGAGGCATGGGGCTTTTGCTCACATCTGGCTTCTCAGCCGCACGAAAGATGCCTCGCTCTTCTCCTTGAGCAATTGCCTCTAGAAATAACGGAACCGTGATTTCCCCTTCATCCAAAACTAAATAATGGGCACCCGCCTCCAACGCGGCTTCTGGCATGGAGGTGGGGTAGGGCCCCCCAATGGCTACTTTTTTCCCTAAGCGCACAGCTTTTTGAATTTGGGCGAGAAAGTCTTGCTTCTGTGCCAGCATGGCAGAGAGAATGACAATGTCACACCACTCCCAATCCCCATCGGTTTCTTCGTTAACATTGCGGTCATGAAACCGAATTTCCCAGTCTTCTGGAAGCAGGGCGGCGACTGTGATGATTCCCAAGGGAGGAATAGACGCCTTCAGTCCAGCCATTTCCATAAATCGGTCATAAGACCAGAAGGTTTGGGGAAAGCGGGGGTAAAGTAGTAAAGCTTTCATAGGTTTTTTCCTAAAAACTAGGATTTTCTTAAATTACCCCCCCTTATACCACCGCCTTTTCGTAACGGATTAGGCAATCGGGTTAAGTTGTGTTAAGCCGCTGTTAGACCGTAGGCTGACATCCGCATAATGTCACGGGTGGTAAAACCAATGTTGCTCAAGGCTTCACCGTAGGCGATCATGAAGTCTTCAACGAGCGCATCTTTTTCCATGCCTAGGATGTGAGCATCGTCTTCAACTTGGTTAAGCATCCGCCAAACCAGGGGTAGGTTTTGACGATTGGCTTGTTCCAGTTCAGCTTTAGACGCTTCAAAATGTTCTTTCAGCCAAACTTCACCAAAGTTCAGGTGCATGTACTCGTCTTTAACCACCCCTTCGGTAATTTTTCGAGCGAAGTCGTCAGCGACGGGAATATAGATGTTGTAAGCCGCGATCGCAAAACACTCGATAATCAGTGATTGAATCAGCAAACACGTCACCACATTGCCCGTTGCGGCTGCCTTCTGAAAGTTGCTATGCAACTCGCTGAAGTACTGTTGAGCAAACTCCATATCGGGCGTCACACTCAGATTCCGACCACAGGCTTGAAAACCCTTCATGTGGCGGCTTTCCATCTTCGATAGGCGCTGGAGTTCATCTTTGTGGTCTGGCAGCAGTTGGGCTAGTGTGATGTAATTATCGTGAGCCTCCTGTTCACCTTCAATCACGATCGCATTGATGCGGCTGTAGGCGTCCTTGTAGGATTCACTGGTGAAATCGAACTCTGGACTGACTGCAAGCTGCTGCATAGGTCGATTGTCTCCTGTTTGCATGAGATAGGATGCTAACACTTTGCTTGACCCGGTGCCTTAAGGTGGGGTCAAACCCTTCATTTGTACTTAACCTGTCAATGTTATACGTTGCTTGTCCTCAGGCAATAGCCCCCCAGACAGAATATTCCATTAGACATTTCCAGCATAAAATTAAACCGGTAGAAATGCCTAAAATCCCTCAGAAAAACCCCTCCCCGTCGTTTGGGAAATGGCTAATTGTGACTTTGCTTCTCATAGGGGCAGCTTTTGTTCTATTTCCCTTAGCCATTGTTTTGTTAATGTCTCTGGCACCTACTGGGACAAGTGCTACCAGCGGCAACCTCGCGCCCAAAGGACTCACCCTGGTTCACTATCGGCAAGCTTGGGCTAGCGGGAACTTTCTATTGGCGTTTGCGAACTCCACCGTTGTCGCCCTTGCCGTAACGGGGTTTCAGGTGATTACCTCTGCCCTGGCAGGCTATGCCTTGGCAAGGCTCAAATTTCGGGGGCGTCAAACGCTTCTCCTCCTCGTTTTGGCAACCCTGGTGATTCCCTTTCAGATTTTAGTGGTACCAATCTTTCTAGTACTGAAGTGGGGCCACCTAGTCAATACCTACGGAGCACTGATTTTACCGACAGCAGCAAGTGGCTTCGGTATTTTTCTGTTACGGCAATACTTCCTCACCGTACCCGTGGAGTTGGAAGAAGCGGCGGCCTTGGATGGGGCAAACCGACTCCAAATTCTCTGGCGGGTCATGCTACCCTTGTCTCGACCCGCGTTGGTGACGCTATTTTTGTTTACGTTTATCGGTGAGTGGAACGATCTGTTCAAGCCCCTTGTTTTCACCACGCGACCGGAATTAAGAACAGTTCAACTCGCTTTGGCAGAGTTTCAGGAGCAATTTACCAATAACTGGTCATTACTGATGGCTGCTGTAGTGATAGCTACCTTACCAGTAGTGGTCGTGTTTCTTTTCGGTCAGCGGCAGTTTATCCAAGGCATTGCCACAACCGGGATTAAGAATTGAACTGAGACAAGCGCTCGCTAGCGTACTCTAATTGACTTCATACTTCAGTCTTCAGCTAACGTTTTGTTTTTGTGAAGATATTTCTTTCCAAAAAAACTGTTCTTATTCTATAACTTCATGAAAACTTCACTAACTCTTCATCATTGCTCAACCTAAATCCAATCTTAGGATTTCAGACTGTTTAATGAAGGAGTTTAAAACGAAATAAATCTTGTCGTTATCCTCCTGTAAAAGTGGTTGGAAAATCCCCTTGGCTGTGTGTTGGATGCTCACCAAGGGACTTTTCTTGGCTAAAGTCAGGAATATTCCTCAATCCGTAGAAAAGTAAATCCATAAAATTTTACTGGGAAAGAGGTTTTCTTAGACAGAAGTCTAACTAACAGTCGAGAGCTTTCTCGCTTCATCGAACTCGATAATCTAACAAAGTACATGGCTGAAAAAGACATCAAAATTAAGTTCCCTCTCTGGCCGTTTCTCAACCAGCCCGTCTTTAGTGGCAAAACTAAACTCATACTAAATCCCAGGTACTTCGCTTATCTCTACAGAGTTCAGCTTTTAGAAGTTTGTTGGGATAAAGAGTGTAACTCTAAAGGTCGTCCTTGTAACTAATATTAATTCGCGCACTAATGCCAGGGAATATAAGCTGTAGGGTGCATTAGGCGCATACTATGGGTAAATTTTGGCACCATAACATACCAACGTCATGCGGTGCGTTAACGAAGTGTAACGCACCCTACGAATTTAACTACATGGGGAAAATCGGATTCAAATTCTTTGGCGAGTCATGCTACCCTTGCCTCGACCCGCCTTGGTAATTCTTCAGCCGTAAAAACTAATTATTTATGACTAAGAGGGCAAATAACATCCTTTTCCCCTGACCAATTTGTAAAGGTATTTTCATCTTTGTAATGCCGAGGAGTTTGCCGCAGCAAGCGCCAAGCTTCCCCAGCATCTATTAAGTTCATACGCTCAGGATAGTGAGTTTCTAATAACTCTTGAACCATTGGATAATAATCAGAATTCATTCCTGGAAAAATATGATGCTCGGTATGGTAAGAGAAATTTAAATGCAACTTATCAAAGAGTTTATAAACCCGTAGAGAAACACTATTGAGTAGTGGATCGTTAACGATTGTCATGGGGCAAATCATGTGATTTGTATAAATATAAAAAAACATTCCCGCATAGCCAATCCCCAGGGGTATAAAGTAGCTAAGCACGAGTTTTATTAAGTCAAATTGCAGATAAGCCACGATACTGAGATGAATCATTAAGATCAGAAAAAATTCTCCTGCGATCGCCAGACGGTCTTTAGCACTGACCCTAACGGCGGCAGGAACATAATCAACAGATTCATCATTAAAGAACAGCACAGAGGTCAGATTGCGAAACGTATAAAGTAGCCATGAAGTCGGCATCCCCAATGCCAACCCTATGAAATTGACTTCACTAGAAGGTTCTATAAGATGCTGAAACCATTTCCCCCAGGTATTAGGCTGCTCGTATAAGTAATTACGATCAGGATCATCGAAGGAATTTGTTTTACTGTGATGCACTCGGTTATGAACGGATTTCCAGAAGGTTGGTGGCATCCATCCTATCGCGAACCCCAGGAAGCCAATCATACGAATCAGCCTGGGGTTCCTAATCACGCTGCCATGCATGACTTCATGAGAGCTAAATAGCAAGACAGTAACGCTATTGCCCATCACCACAGCTAGGGGTAAATATAGCCATAAAAGATATGGAGACCAACGATCCAGATGAGACGCGATCGCCCAGCCGAGTATCAAGATTGCCAGATTAATGAACAAAATGACTAACTTACTGCGATCGGCGGCAAAAGCTTCAGCCGGCAGCATGGAACGTAATTTTTTTGCATAATCTACTTGAGGAATCAGTGTTTTATCTCTATCAATAGTCATAGATTTTGATGAATTTTTCAGAAGATATTAAGAAAAAACTAACTAAATTTAAACCCTTCTTTAGTGTGATATAGTGGCAGCAATTTCAGGGAACATAAGGAGTATGCCCATGAACTCTATTACCAGTCTACAAGATATCGAAAAGCATATCCCGATAGTAGGCGATATCAACATCAAAAGCCCCTTTGCCTACCAAGCCACCCGTGGAGCGGTAGAGGTCGTTAACACGGTACAAATGGCAGTTGCAGAAGCTTATATCAATGGATTGGAAGTGCCTGATCCAGTTCTGCGATCGCTTTTTGATACTTGTATGCCCATCTTCTTTCAGTATTTTCCCTCCCTACTTGCTCCCTATGAATGGGTATTAAAAGAAACGGATAATCTTGCAGAAGGGTCACGGGATCTAATGAAAATTCAGTACGATTTACCTCAAGTAATGCTGAATACTATGTTGGGTAATGGGAAACTTATTTATCCGAAGTACAGCATGGGATTGTGGGAAAAAGGAGCTTCCAACCTTGAGCAATCCCAGATGCACATGATTGATGATGTGATTGAAAAGCTAGACATTAAAGATGGCGACAATATCTTAGACTTCGGATGTGGTTGGGGTTGCGTTCCAAATTATATTCTTTCCAAATTCCCCAATGTCAGGTTTACAGGGCTGAATTTGAGCCATGAGCAATGCGAATATATGCGCCACAAAATGCAAGACCCTGAAAGCTACCTGAGTTCAGGTCGATTTACTCTACATGAAGGGGATTTAAATGACGCCAGATTCGAGGAGAAGTTTGACAAAATCCTCTCGATTGGTGTTTTTTGTCATGTTGGTAATTTAACAAAAACCTTCCAAAAATTAGCTTCTTTTCTGAAGGATAACGGCAAGGTGTTTATTCACATCATCACAGTCCGCATCCCGAACAACATGTCCAGCGTTTACACCCACAAATACATTTTCCCCCACGGTCGCTACTGGAATAACGATGCCGTTCCCAGCCATAACAGAGACCTCAAAACCATTAAAAGATGGTATCTTAATGGGTCTAATTACTCTAAAACACTAGCCAATTGGTTACATAATTTTGACGAGAACCAGGCAAGCATCAAAGATTTAAATTATGGCATGGATTATGCCAAGTTTCGCCGGATATGGCGGTTCTATTTGATATGGTTTGTTGCCAATTTCGCCAGTTGTGATGGTGAATATAACGGTAACGGGCAATATTTGATGGTTCATGCTTAATCGTTGAGCAAGCCGACACTAGGGGTTGCCAGCCTTTGTGCGTCTGCGCTTGCCCAGAAAAAGCCGAGACTAGGAATTGGAATCGGTCAGGATTTTCAGCCGAACGATCTGTTCACCCGTATCATCTAACGGCACTTCGATCACTTCATTAACAAGGCTCTCTAGGCAACTGAGGAGCGATCGCAAATGAGGTGTACTTGCACCTGTATCCACATATAATCGGTCTGATAAACTGCCGAGACGTTTCCAGGTGGTGTAGAGTTTACCAACTGTTTGTTCGAGGGTTGATGCCTGTTTCACTAAATCAGCGGCGGTATTTAAACAGTCGAGTCGCAGGGCTTCTTCTAGTGCCATTTCCATATCCAGGGACGAATGCTGAATCGCCTGAACTTGGGCAGCCGAATCGAGATACTTCGCTAAATAACGGGCGTCGGATGTTACCTGTTTAATGGTATCGACATCGGGATTTGAGGCAACTTCCTCTTGTAAGGGTTTCAGGTGGATTTCGGGCAACTTCTCCATTTCTTTAACAAGGGGTGCCAGGTAACGCGCTGGCATCGTACCCGCAGTGGCTTTTTCCTTCACTTCATCGGGTAGCAATTCTGAAGACATCGCTGTCCATTCATCGGAGAGTTGCTTTACCTCACGGCGGGTAATGCGATCGCCTTTTTCGGCTGCTTCTGTTACCAGTTGCTGCACTTCTGGGGCGGATTTAGCTGTTTCCACAAATGCCCGTTTGCTAAAGTTGCGGATGGCATCGGTGCTGAGTTTGCCTTCAGCTAACAGGGTATCGGCACTGTTGGCGAGTTCAATCAGGGAGTAGGCTTGACTCTTGCTGATTTCTCGACTTTTGAGCCAGTTTAAAAATCCTGTTCCCCGTCCGTCGCCTCCTCGTTTCTCCCTGTCACGGACTACACGCAGAATTCGCCCCCGCCAGATTTCGGTTTGTAAGTCGAAGCGATCGCAGACTAGCCAGGCATTATCAACTAACTGCTGAAAGTCATACTCTTGAATCCCCTCATCTTCTGGATCGGGGAGATCAAAATTGAGATCGACGGGTTCTTGGAGGACAGCAGCCAGTTCAGCGGTAGATTGGGGGACTTGAGCCATAGGGAAGCGATCGCCAAGTGATAGACGGATTATTATTGCACGCTTCCCAAATTATAGGAGGTACCCCACAGATAGGGGTTTTGACCATTTTGTCAAGGACACAACACAAGATGTAATGCGGGATCGGCGCAATTTCCTGCCAGCAACTAACGCCTCAACTTTCGCAGGGTGGGAGCCATCTTTCCATCTAGATAGTGTAGGCTTTGAGCGCAACGGGGTAGGAGTAGTGATTCGGCGCTACTAAGCTAATGTTGATTAGGCAGGACTTATACCTTATTGAAGGTTTAAACTCTACCCCCGTAGAGTAAGTCTTTCTACTCTGCTAGTAAAGGCTCTGCATAAGTCCTGTTTGCTCATGTACTGATGATCGCAGGCACCTAGACACAATGACTACCCATGAAAATTTATTCGAGCAGGCTCATCGTAGACCTGTACAGCCTGACATGGCTCCCCCAGAGGATGTACGGATTCAGATTGAGGACGATCGCACTGGCTTGACGGTTGAGACGCTTAAACGAGCCATTGCCGATAACCTTTACTACATCCAGGGAAAAAATGAGTCTTTAGCTACACCCTTCGACTATTACATGGCACTCGCCTATACCGTGCGCGATCGCCTACTCCATCGCTGGATTAATACAACGACTACATATCTTGAGAAAGATGTCAAGAGTGTACATTACCTGTCGGCAGAATTTTTGATGGGGCGGCAGTTGAGCAATAACCTGCTTAACTTAGGTCTGTACCAGCGAGTTCTGCAAGCGCTCCACGAATCTGGCCTCAACCTGAATGACCTGATCGTACTCGAAGCGGAACCCGGACTGGGAAATGGAGGGTTGGGGCGTCTGGCGGCTTGCTTCCTCGACTCCCTCGCAACCTTAGAAATTCCGGCGGTTGGCTACGGGATACGTTACGAATTTGGTATTTTTGACCAACGGATTAAGGATGGTGCTCAAGTTGAATACCCTGACAAGTGGCTCCGCTTTGGCAACCCCTGGGAACTCCGACGCCCAGAATTAACCGCTGAGGTACTCTTCGGAGGGCACACAGAAGCTTACCTGGATGCCCAGGGCAATTATCGAGTGCGTTGGATTCCAGAGCGGAAAATTTTGGGCACGCCCTACGATACACCGGTGCCTGGGTATAACAACCATACGGTGAACGTCCTGCGTCTGTGGCGTGCGGGTGCTTCTGAAGAGTTCGATTTTCGCGTGTTCGATAGTGGTGACTATGTCGGTTCCGTAACCAGTAAGATCTTCTCCGAAAATATTTCCAAAGTTCTCTATCCCAACGACAACACAGAGCAGGGTAAGCAACTACGGCTAGAGCAGCAGTATTTCTTCGTGAGCTGTTCTTTACAGGACATTATCAAGACTTACCGACGAAATCATCAGAATTTCGACCAATTCCATGAAAAAGTAGCCATCCAACTCAACGACACTCATCCTTCCATTGGTGTGGCTGAGTTAATGCGGCTGTTGGTGGATCGGTACCACTTGGGTTGGAACCGAGCTTGGTTCATCACCAAAAACACCTTTGCCTATACCAACCATACCCTGCTGTCAGAGGCTCTGGAACGCTGGCCTGTGAGCTTGTTTCAACGCCTGCTGCCCAGGCATCTGGAGATTATCTATGAAATTAACCGCCGCTTCCTGGATGAAGTGCGTGCCAAGTATCCCGATGACACGGGACGACTCGCTCGCATGTCCCTGATTGAGGAAGGGGGTGAAAAGTCCGTCCGCATGGCCCACTTGGCTTGTGTCGGTAGCCATTCGATTAATGGGGTGGCGGCATTACATACAGAATTGCTTCAGCAAGATGTCCTGCGAGACTTTTACGCCTTGTGGCCTGAGCGGTTCAATAATAAGACGAATGGGGTGACACCGCGTCGCTGGCTGTTGTTGAGCAATCCCAAGTTATCTGAACTGATTACCGAGAAGATTGGCTTGGGTTGGGTAACTCAGCTTGACGAACTCAAGCAACTAGAAGCCTTGGTGGATGATACCGAGTTTTGCCAGCGCTGGCGTCAGATTAAGCAAGAGCGTAAGCAAGAATTAGCGGAGTACATTCTGCTCTACAACGATATTGCCATCGATCCCAATTCCTTGTTTGATGTTCAGGTTAAGCGGCTTCATGAATACAAACGTCAGTTGCTCAACGTGTTGTATATCATTACGCTGTACAACCGGATTAAGAAGAATCCGAATATTGATATCTTGCCCCGAACCTTTATCTTCGCCGGGAAAGCAGCTCCGGGCTACTTTATTGCCAAGCTGATTATTAAGTTAATCAATTCGGTGGCGAAAGTGGTTAACAACGACCCTGATGTGCGCGATCGCCTCAAGGTTGTGTTCCTCGAAGGCTTCTCTGTCTCTCTGGGTCAGCGAGTTTACCCAGCGGCTGAACTCTCGGAGCAAATCTCCACCGCCGGCAAGGAAGCCTCCGGAACCGGTAATATGAAGTTCGCGATGAATGGGGCGCTGACGATTGGTACCCTGGATGGTGCCAATATTGAGATTCGGGAAGCTGTGGGGGCAGAAAATTTCTTCTTGTTTGGTCTCACCGCCGAGGAAGTTTACGCCCTCAAAGCCAAGGGATACAATCCAATGGATTACTACAACACGAATGGGGAACTGCGGGAGGTAATGGAGCGGATTAGTTCGGGATACTTCTGTCCAGAGAATCCCGATTTGTTCCAGCCGATTGTCAATTCGCTGATGCACAAAGATGAGTATCTGCTGTTTGCAGACTACCAATCTTATATCGAGTGCCAGGAGCGAGTCAGTCAAGCTTATCGCAATCAGGAGAACTGGACTCGGATGTCGATTCTCAACTCGGCGCGTATGGGCTTCTTTTCCAGCGATCGCACTATTCGGGAGTATTGCCAGGATATCTGGAACGTGGAGCCAGTCAAGATTGATTTAAAAGAGTACAGCCAAGAAACTGCTGGTTTGAAGCTCTCTCAACCACCAGCCATCTCGTAACCTGAGAGAATAACGCGCCTGCCCAAGGCGATCGCACTATAGGTAGGGTGGGCATTGCCCACCTTATACCATTTAACCCAGAGGTTACACCTCGATCCCCCAACCTGCTCATCCTCCTATGAACTCCGCTCATCTTTAGCGGTCGATCCGGCTAAAAAAGGGGGGAACAGAACAGGGGGCCAGATTTCTTTCTGTCCTACTAAGTTGGCTGACTCTTCTCAAGAAGGATACAATAATTGGCACAGATTTGATGGCTGCGTTCACGTCAGGTTCGCGTACCGCAGCATTGAGCAGCTAACTGACTAAGCTGCAACATTACCAAAGGCTTTACTATTAACAACTGAGTTGCTATTACTCCATTTTAAAACAGCTTTTGAGTCCGCTTGACGACTCAAGGCAAACCTCCTATCCTGTTGCGTTAGCGTACTATTCCTGGAGGAAGATGAAACCTATTCTAGTTAGATTAATCCGGTTTTTCACCTAATTCGTACAGGCTCATAAAGTTTCCTGTATCCAGCACTGTCCGCTTATGGAGAATGCGGTTGATGGCTTGTGTTTCAGCTCTGTTTCGTAGCTCAAGCTTCCAGGATGGTTTCAATCGACTCTGACCAAATATTAAGTTATTTGAATCTTAATTTTCTTAATGTTTCTTGTTCAATTCTCACGATTAATGGCGCAACCCAACTATCCCTAGGGAAGCTACACTAAAGAGGGATGTTACTAGTTTTTAATTTCTACAAATTAGAGGATGGGGATAAAAGTCTCATGAGTCTTAACACCGTTAAATTATCATTAGGTGATTGAATGCGTGCCATTACTAGAGAAAGTAAATCAAAATCTTTAACTTCCTTTAAAGATAAAGACCTGGCGATAACTAATCTTTTGGGGCAGTTTCCTCAAAAAATAATAGAAAAGCATCTCAGGAAATTTCATATTAATAAAGAAATTAATGCTTTTGTCTTAAGAGAGTTTATTGAACAGTTTTATATCCATTTAGCTCAAGATTTACGCACCCATAGTGACTCTCATTATGAATTATCTTTACGTTTAGTGTCTAATCAAAAAGAAACTAACAATATTTTTTATTATCTTTTGGGTTTTGAAATCCTGAAAATGATTTTTCAGATGAGCTGGTTACAGCATGAACGGTTATATGGACTACAGAAAAACCAAGATAGTTTTATCAATAATTATATAAAACCTATTCAAAATACTCATCAAATTAATGGAATTATTGTTCCTAAACATGAAAATATTTTTTTTGCGAAACGGAACTATTTCGTCAAAAGACCTTGCATCAAAGAGAAAAAATTGAATGAATTAGTCATGGCTACTTTTACAACAGACACCGTAAAACATTTAGGCTTTTTGATGATTCGTCATCTGAATTTCTTAGTATTCGACTATGCCTATATTTTTAGCGATGAACCAGAAGCCTTATTTTTTTGTAATTTTTGACGCGTTCTCAATTTCCTACTTACCCTGACTATCTGGAAAATAGGGAGTAGGAAAAGATGGGCACGATCCACGTTGTGAGGGTTAACTCACGGTGCCTACCTTAGAGTTTTTGCTGGCTGATTCTCCTGTATTGAATGTTGCCCATTCAAAGTGCGATCGCTTAACCTGTGATTGCACTAAAAAGCCACCTCAACAGCATGACGCTGATGGCGGCGACACCCACCACTACTAAAAGCAGTACCCCAAATAGCAGCGCCAGAAACAACCAATCAACCTTTTTTCGAGTCGGGGAAGGAGGAATTTTTAAGTGTTCTTCCAGCAGAACAATATTTTTGGTATTTGCCTTCCAAGTCACATCGACCAAATCCCCCAATACAGGCACAGTCCCACTGAGTGTATCAACAATAATATTCCAGACCATTTGAACTAAAGTCTCTCGTGGTACCCCCATTCGTGCCGCTTCCAGCACAATATAAGCGGAGACAGCGGTTCCGAAGAAATCACCACCTCCCGGTAACAGACCGATGAGGGGGTCAATACCAATGCGATAAGATGTCCCCGGAATGGGAATCGCGTTATCTAGGATGTGGCTCAACCGACGCAGACGCCGAAAGCTAGATATCCTAGCATCACCGGATGGATGGGAAGATTGAGGAGAGATTTGGGACATTGTTTAATTGACTTAGCGTTTAAGGTTTGAAAAATAAAGGATGAAATATTTATCCTCTATGAGGATGACAGAAGATTTAAAGCCCCTTCCATTTCGTTTCCCTCCCATACTCTTTAAAAGGGGCACCAGACACCACCCCAGACCAGCTTGAGCTTGGCAGAAATAACCCACCCGTTGGCCACGGGGGAGATCTCGGAGCAAGCTTTTACGTTAATCCTATTGAAGTGGTGGAAAACTTTTGCCACGTTGCACTAGGGAGGTACTTTGTAGGTGTTGCTTTTGAGTCATTCTTTGAGCTTTATAGTTCTGCTGAGACTGTTTAGGAATCTGCCTTGTTGCATGGTCTCTCCTACGGTGACGTTGAGCTGGTCGCCTAATAAAAGTACCAAAGAAGTCATATAGAGCCAAAGTAATAAGACAATGACTGCACCGACGGCTCCGTAGACTTTATTGTAATTGCCAAAGTTCGTGACATAAAGCCGAAACAGCGCTGAGACAATTGCCCAGGAAATTGCCGCCAAAACGGCTCCTGGCATAATCGGTGTGCCTTTAGTCCAACGACTGGGGCCATAGCGATAGATAAAAGCACAACCTGTAGCAATGATACCCAACGCTAAAGGCCAACTTAAAAGCCGCCATAGGGTCAATAGGAGCGATGCTCCACTATGAGCAACGACTATTTTCACCAGCCAATCACTGACGAAGACCAAGAAAGAAGCCAGAACTGAGAATAAAATACTGCCAATCGTTAAACCTAAGGATACTAATTTAGCTTTCCAAAAGGGTCGTGTTTGTTCTGGAGGAATTTTATGCATTTGATCGAAGGCGTTCATCGCCGCACTCAGCACCCCAGAAGAAGCCCAAATGGCGAAAACAAAGCTCAGAGAGAAGAGGCCGCTACTTTTTGTGCGGCTAATTTCCAGCTTGAACTGACGAATGAGTTCCACAACTTCGTAAGGAGCCACTTCGCTAAGCTGACGTACCAGGTTACGGAAGGTGGATTGTAAAGATTCTTCAAACAGTCCAATTGCCGTGAGAATCGCTAAAATTGCTGGAAACAGGGCTAATATGGCGTTATAGGCCATTTCAGCAGATAGTCCCATCAGCCGACGTTCTATGGCACGGGCGAACGTTTTCCTTAGGGTTGCCCAATTGAGGTGGCGAAAAAAACGAAAAAAACGCGCAGACAGCATAGGTACTGAGTTTGGCAGCAAGGTATGTTAATGATTAATCTGCCAAATTTATAAGCGATTGACTGATCAAAAGAGGTCGGTAATGTGACCGACACAAGGGAGTATTAACCAGAAAGCTATTACAGGAGCGGTTGTCGATGAACAACGATATCAAGCAGTGGTTAAACGAAATTAAGCAGCTCAAGCAGCAACTGGCAGATACCGTTAGCGATCGCGATGCCGCTTATGAGAGTGCTGATAACTGGCGTAAACTATACACCAACGAAGCACAGCAACGTCGTACAGAAGCGAAGCTGGCACAACAACAAATGGAATCCCTCAAGGTTCAAATCCAGCAACTCACAGGAGAGAGTTCTCGCCTGAGTGCGGATGATCCTGAAGGGGAGTCAGCACTTGAGCAGGAAGTGACAGGACTGCTAACGCCTGAAGAATTGAAGGCAAAGCTGAAAGAGGTATTAGTGGAACGCGATCGCCTAATTGATGCCTTAAAAACTGAGCAATCTAATCATGCTCAAACCCGCAAAAGCTTAACTGCCGTCATTGGCGACACCATCGACCAGCTGAATAAGGAACGGGGCAATCAACAGTCTAGTTCAGAATCCCAGGAACTTGAACAAAGATAAACCTTTAACGATTGACGGCACCCATCGAGACGCTTTAAAGCTAATTCTGCCGCGATCGCCTATTCTCTCAAGTTATCAGGCAGGCTGGGAAGGTATTCACTTTGCCTATTACCGACAATCGGCTCACGAAGTTCCTGAATTTTGCCTTGCACAGCACATTATCAGCATCCATGTCGGTTATTCCCCGGCAAGGCTGACGGTAAAGGGACATTTTCAGAACGAAAATTACAGCAATGGCGAACTTGGTATCTTACCTGCTAACCAACCCAGTCCTTTAACCTGGTGCAGTGGAGAAGCTGAGTTTATCAACCTCTATCTTGAACCCACAAAATTGGCTCATATTGCCTACGAATCAGTTGATGTAGAGCATGTTGAGCTTATATCGCAAGTCAAGATACGCGACCCGCTCATTCAACACATTGGTCTGGCACTTAAGACTGAACTTGAATCAGGTGAAGTGGATAGTCGTCTGTACGCTGAATCAATGGCGACTGCCCTTTCAGCTCATCTACTGCGGCGATACTCTACAAAGCCACTTGTTATTCGAGACTATACAGGCGGACTGCCAAAGTACAAATTGAGGGAAGCGATCGCCTACATTAACAACCATCTTGATCAGGACTTAAGTTTGACTCAACTTGCCACTCTAGCCCAGATGAGTCCTTATTATTTTGCTACTTTGTTCAAGCAATCTACAGGACTTGCACCGCATCAGTATGTAACTAAATGCCGAATTGAGAAAGCAAAACAGTTGTTGAAAAGCCGAGACTTAACAATTATAGAAATTTGTCACCAAGTCGGTTTTCAAAGTCAAAGTCATTTCACAAGAGTTTTTCGGAAGCACACAGCAAAAACACCAAAAGTCTACAGGGAATTACTCTGAAATTTTAACAATATTAGAATATTTTTCACAAGAACGGGCAAGACAACAGTAAGGCGCGATCGCTAAACTCGCAACCAGAGGCAGGGCTAGCTGTCCTCTTACAGTTCATTAGAGTTTCGATTCAACATGGCTCGTTTTCTTATCGGCACAATCCCCGCTTTTGGACATGTCAATCCTGCTTTACCTATTGCTCGCAAGCTCGTAGAGCGTGGTCATGAGGTATGGTGGTATACCGGGAAAGATTTCCAGTCTCATATTGAGGCGACGGGCGCACGCTACGTTCCCATACTCAATGCGTTCGATCCCTCTGACCCGAAGAAAATGCCTGAATCCTTGTTAGAAAAGCTGGAACAACTGGCGGCAATAAAACAGCCAGTGCATGAAAAATGATTAATCCTTCAGTCCCATTGCCTGAGCCACTGCTGCTGTGGTTGGCTCAATTCCTGGTTTGAACTGGTTATTGCTGTGGTTGATTGCCGTATCTGGGTCTTTAAGACCATTACCCGTCAGCACACACACCACTGTTGATCCTGGGGGAACTTGGTCTTTGACTTTTAACAAACCCGCTACCGATGCGGCGCTGGCGGGTTCACAGAAAATTCCTTCTTGAGAGGCGAGTAACCGATAGGCTTCGAGAATTTCGGCATCGGTGACGCTATTAAATTGTCCTTGACTCGCTTGTTGCGCGGCGATCGCTTTTTCCCAACTCGCGGGATTTCCAATCCGAATCGCTGTCGCCACTGTTTCCGGATGGGTGAATATTTTGCCTGTCACCAAGGGAGAGGCTCCAGAGGCTTGAAATCCCATCATCCGAGGCAATCGGTTACATTTTCCCTGCTGATGGTATTGACAAAAACCCATCCAATATGCTGTGATATTTCCTGCATTTCCAACTGGGATACACAGCCAATCCGGAGCATCGCCCAAATTATCGACTACCTCAAACGCGCCTGTCTTCTGGCCTTCTAAACGATAGGGGTTAACGGAGTTGACCAAAGTCACAGGATAACTTTCTGCCATCTCCCGCACAATATTCAACGCTTGGTCAAAATTCCCCTTAATCGCGAGCACTTCTGCCCCATAAAGTAAAGCCTGCGCCAGTTTACCGAGTGCCACATATCCATCGGGAATCAACACAAATGCCCTCATCCCACCACGACGGGCGTAGGCGGCGGCTGATGCCGAGGTGTTACCCGTACTCGCGCAGATTACTGCCTTGGCTCCGGCTTCCTTTGCCTTAGAAATGGCCATAGTCATCCCCCGGTCTTTGAAGCTCCCGGTGGGATTGAGTCCGTCAAATTTCACCAGTACCCGTACCCCTTTGCCAATGATTTGGGCGATCGCCGGGACAGGAATCAGCGGAGTGTTGCCCTCCTGCAGGGTGACCACGGGAGTCGAAGCGCTGACTGGTAAATAAGGACGGTATGCCTCAATTAAACCCGGCCAGTTCAGACGCCGGGGAGCGGTGCCTTCAAAGGCAGAGGAATCGGCAGCAGACAGAGTTGAAGCCACAATCGTTGCAAAAGTTTTGAAGTAGGGAGTGGGCAGAAGGAAGCGGGAAAAAAAGTAAGAGGTATGAAGTATGAGGTTTCAAAGTCAAACAACCTGGGTGATTACCGAGTGATCTAACTTTTTTTTGCCTTCATACTTCATACCTCCTCCTTTTTTCCTACTTCATCTTTTGTTTCAGTTTATCGTGAACGGTTCGGTGTTACAGAGGGTTGGGGCTTGTCGCTCTGACGCTTGATGATTTTCGGCCGTTCCACCATCGACCCATCATCATAATCACCTGCCATCCAAGCGGGTTGGGTTTGGTCGTAGACCATTTGCAGGGCAGCGGCTGCGATCGCATGGGGATCGTATTCCTCACTCAAATCGCGCACCACTGGTAGGAAGGAGGCCATCCGTTCCCCTGAAAGGGCTTCGCGCAACTGGTTTTGCAGTTTTTCCAAACGCTGCGCCTCAATTTGGGAGCGCGTCGGAATGCGGGAAACGACCAAGGCTTGCCGCACTTTTCGCTCAATCAGGTTCAGCTTGCGACGGTCAAACGGTTGAATTATGGTAATTGCCGTCCCCGTCTTGCCCGCGCGACCGGTACGACCGATGCGGTGAATATAACTTTCCACCTGATCAGGCAGGTCGTAATTAATCACATGGGTGAGGTGATCCACATCTAAGCCGCGTGCGGCAATATCGGTTGCCACAACCCAGCGCACCTGACCGGCCTTGAAGCGGTACAGCAAGCGCTCTCGTTGGGACTGGCTCAGGTCGCCGTGATACTCATCTACACTGTGACCTGCGGCTTGCAATTGGCTGGTTAGTTCAGCCGCTGCTTTGCGTGTCCGCACAAAAATTAATGCGGCTTCCGGGTCTTCCAGTTCCATGATGGGCTGGAGTGCTTTGGCCTTGGTCCAACCACGCGGCACCATATACACGCGTTGTTCAATCCGCGACGGGGTTGCTTTGGGTTGCTCAACGGTGACGGTAATGGGTGATTTCAGGAAGTTGTTGATTAAATCCCGGATCGGGCGGGGCATGGTGGCTGAGAAACAAGCCGTCTGACGCTCTTTCGGTGATTGTTGGAGGATTTTCTTGACATCATCAATAAAGCCCATGCTCAACATTTCATCGGCTTCATCCAGCACCACCCAGCGCACTTGATCCAATCTCAAGTCACCCCGGTCGAGTAAATCGATCACCCGTCCTGGTGTGCCCACGACGAGTTGAGCGCCACGTTGCAGGCTTTTGATTTGCCGTTCAATGGATTGACCGCCACAAACTGTCAGGACTGACAATCGGCGGTTGCCAGAGAAGTCACGAATCGCATCAGCGACTTGAGAGGCTAACTCTCGCGTTGGCGTCAGAATTAAGCCTTGTACGACTCGGTTGTCTAGGTCAATCTGCTCTAGTATGGGCAGCGAAAATGCCGCTGTTTTGCCAGTACCCGTTTGGGATTGACCGACGACATCACGCCCCGCTAGGATTTCGGGAATTGCTTGGGTTTGAATGGTGGTTGGTGCTGTAAAGCCCAATTTTTCCAGTTGATTGACACGAGCTTCAGACAGGCCCAGGCTTTTAAAGGAAAGGGTCATAGGTTAGTGTTCGCTGTTAGGTTTTTAGTTGTTAGTGATCGAGAATCCGTTGTCAAAGCGTTAAGGGGGGCAAGGTTGAAAAGTTTAAGGGGGGCACGTTTCAGGTGAGAAGGTTGGAAGTTGAAACTCGTCTTCTAACCGACTTATCCTGAACAATTGCTCGCCCTGCAATACTTCTAAAGAGCCACCTGTAATCCTTTAACAACTGACGAAGAATGAGGGACTACAGAACCATACAGGTCGTAGGCATCCGCATCAGTAATTTCCACTCCCACGATTGTGCCCAAGGGAGCATTGCCTTGGACGTAAATCAATCCATCTACCTCAGGGGCAAATCGAGTAGAGCGACCAATTAATTCACCTGTTTCAGGGTGTTCTTGCTCAATCAAGACATCAACCACCTTACCGACACAAGCCTGATTCCTTTTCCAGGAGATGGGCTGCTGAGCTGCCATCAGGGCATCCCGACGGGCATCCATTACGTCTTGGGGTAGTTGGTTTGGCAAGTTGTAGGCCGAGGTACCCTCTTCCGGAGAAAAGGTAAAGACACCTACATGGTCAAACTCATGGCGCTGGACAAACTGGAGTAAGTGATCGAAGTGTTCGTCTGTTTCACCAGGAAACCCGACGATAAAGGTTGTCCGCAGCACTGCATCGGGCAGTGCTGTTTTGAGGCGCTCAATAATCCTGTCATTCACCTGTCCCTGCCAGGGGCGGTTCATGGCGCGCAGGATTTCTGGATGGGAGTGTTGTAGGGGTAAATCCAGGTAAGGAAGGACATTCGGGGTTTCCTGAATGGCCTGAATTACGGCTGGGGTCAAACCCGTTGGATAGGCGTAGTGCATCCGAATCCAAGGGATGTTCACTTGACCTAACGCTCGTAAGAGTTCTGCTAACTTCGGTTCGCCATAAAGGTCTAAACCGTAGTTGGTCGTAATTTGAGAAATCAAAATGATTTCCTGCACGCCTTCAAAAGCCAGTTGTTTGGCTTCCGCGACGATGGATTCAATCGTGCGCGAGCGCTGTTTTCCCCGAAGATGGGGAATGATACAGAACGCACAGCGGTAGTCACACCCTTCAGCTACCCGTAGGTAAGCAACACCCTCCGAGGTCGTTCGGTAGCGCGGAGTTGTCTCGTCAGCAATATATGTCGGTTGTGCCGAAACTTGCTTAACGCGTTCGCCCGCTTCTACTCGTTGAATCACATCTACGATTTTGTTATAATCGCCTGTCCCAACTACTGCCACAGCTTCAGGCAACTCATCCAAGAGTTCGGCCTGGAAGTGTTGCGCCATACAGCCAGTAACGACAATTTTTTTATCAGCTTCTGCTAATTCGACCAGGGTGCGGACAGACTCTTCACGAGCTGCTCCAATAAAACTACAGGTATTTACAATAACATAATCCGCTAACTCTTCATTAGTATCGACCGGATAACCGGCTTGAACCAGTAGGCCCAGCATGTGTTCCGTGTCGATGCGATTTTTTTCGCAGCCCAAATGAGAAATTGCGATAGTTGGCTTGTTGCCCATGCGGTCATGCGGTTGTGTTTACTACGGCTTGAGTGAGTGGGGTCGCGACCTTGTAAAGGTGCATTTTACATCATTAAGCATTCGGCCCACCCACACTCCAGTAGTCCGGATGTTCCTTATCCTTTCTTAACCCCCGTTACTTATTGTAGATAAAATTTTATTGAGATATCCAAACGAGTAGCAAAAAAAGAGCTATTTATGCCAACATTCCCTGACCGAGGTGATTGGAGCTTGGGAAAAACAGTTGAAAGTGACGCTCTGGCGATCGCTACGGCTCAGGCTGCGCGAACAATAGGGCAAGTGGGTCGGTTGGCGAGGATTGCGGGTTGGCACATGCTAACCTTTAACCTTCAACCCTCAACCTTCAACCCTCAACCCAGGTTCGAGTCACCCTTGTTGGCTCTCAATCGGAGAGCATTGACAGGTAGGGCAGAAAGTAGCCGGTGTTTTTAGGTAGATACGTGGACTTACTTCAAATTTTCAAGACACCGAATCCAATTATTGGTGTGGTTCATCTACTGCCGCTCCCCACATCGCCCCGCTGGGGAGGGAGCTTGAAGGCGGTCATTGATCGCGCAGAGCAGGAGGTGACAGCACTGGCTTCTGGGGGAGTCGATGGCGTAATCGTCGAGAACTTTTTTGACGCCCCATTTACGAAAAACCAGGTCGATCCCGCTGTGGTTAGTGCCATGACGCTGATTGTGCAGCAACTGATGAATCTGGTGACGCTGCCAGTGGGGATCAATGTATTACGGAACGATGCCCACAGTGCTTTAGCGATCGCCACCTGCGTCCCTTGCCAATTTATTCGGGTTAATGTCCTCACCGGGGTCATGGCAACAGACCAAGGATTCATTGAAGGACAGGCTCATCAATTGCTCCGCTACCGCCGGGAACTGGGCAGTGATGTCAAAATTTTGGCAGATGTTTTGGTCAAACATGCGCGGCCTTTGGGTTCCCCCAATCTCACAACAGCGGTGCAGGAGACGATCGAACGCGGGTTAGCCGATGGCGTGATTCTTTCAGGTTGGGCGACGGGTAGCCCTCCGTCTTTAGAAGACTTGGAATTGGCCTCTGCTGCCGCTAACGGTACACCCGTTTTTATTGGTAGTGGAGCGAACTGGGAAAACATCTCCACCCTGATGCAAGCGGCTGACGGCGTGATTGTTTCCAGTTCTCTGAAGCGGCGGGGGCGGATTGAGCAACCTATTGACCCGATTCGCGTCAGTCAATTTGTGGAAGCGGCGCGATGCAGCGTTGCGGCAAAAATCGAACCACAACCCATGGCTTCCGTCAAGCTACATTCGTAAATAGATTAAGCAACTCATGACAGGCGTGCTGCCTGTCTACCCACTCACAAAGAACAACCCACAACTAATCATGAGTCGCCGACGTTCTGCTCCCTGGATTCACCGTTGGTCTCGTCAGCTAATCGGCGCGATCGCACTTCTCGGTGTTCTAGACACTGCCTATCTCACGCTAATCGAGTATGGGGTTTTCCAAAAAGTAGCGGGGTGCCCGACTACTGGCCCGATCAACTGCCAAGCTGTTTTGGAGAGCAGCTATGCCAAGGTGTTCGGTGTGCCTTTGAGCTTGTTTGGTCTTGTGTCCTATGCGGCTATTGCCCTGTTTGCTTTCGCTCCTCAATTGCTGAAATCATCCGAGCAAAAAGACCTCCGCAGCGATGTGGAGAACTGGACTTGGCTGCTGATATTTGCCGGTAGCATCGCTATGGTGGTTTTCAGTGGTTACTTGGTATACCTGATGTCCTTTAAAATCAAGGCATTTTGTATCTACTGCTTAGCCTCAGCTCTGTTCTCCATTACCCTATTGGTGCTGGCAATCCTAGGTCGTGCGTGGGAGGATATTGGCCAACTCTTGTTCACGGGTATTTTGGTTGGCATGGTAGCCATCATTGGGACTTTGGGAGCTTACGCCCAAGGGGGTGGTGCGCCAGCCAAGACCATCGGTTCTCGCACCCCAATTCCTGTTGCCACTACCACGCCACAACCCGTAATTGGTTGGGAAGTCACAACAACCTCTGGTGAAGCTGAAACCGATCTAGCGCGTCATCTGGCAAAAGTGGGTGCCAAGGAATACGGTGCCTACTGGTGTCCTCACTGCTATGAGCAGAAGCAGCTTTTCGGGAAACCTGCCTACAAGGAACTCAACTATGTTGAGTGTTCCACTGATGGCAAAAATGCTCAGCCACAAGTCTGTAAAGAAGCTGGCGTTAAATATTTCCCTAGCTGGCAAATTAACGGTGAATTGACCTCTGGCGTGAAAACTCTCGAAGAACTTGCTGATTTGACCAACTATCAAGGTTCACGAAACTTCAAATACACGTTGCCAGGACAGTCAACCCAATGACATTCCCCCCATCTCAAGGCAAGGCTCTAGGGAGGTGAAGCATTCGAGAGAAGATTGATTTTACAGACTTTTATCCTCTCTAGGAGCGTGTCGGAGCAACGACTACTTATACCGATTCTTGGAAGTTCTTCCGTTGATAATCCCAACCTTTCCTTTCAAAGGTTGGGATTTTTATTTTTGCTGTCTCAACTTTTGGGAACTTTTGCTTCTATCGAAACTTGCAGGATGGCGGTGAGGTTTCTTAGCGATTTTTTGTAATATAGCAGTCCCCAAGGCGACTCTTGACTCTCGCCAAATACTGAAACATTGACCCGTCAATATGCATCCCTTCTGCCTTGGAGCCTCCTCGTATGATCTCCGCTGCCTCATCATCCTCACTAAAGCTCCGGCGGTCGCTCCGGTGCCTTTTGCTATACCAATTTGGCTTGAGTATAATTGGCGAATAATACCGTTTCTCTGATCATTGGCAACAGCTCTCGTTTTACTCCCCTCTTTTTACGCTTGGGCAAGTGGTGTGTTCGGAACCGAAGGTAAGGATGAGAATGAGGAGGTTGGGGTGGAGTTTAAGATGTAGCAAGTCAAAGGGAAAAGGTATAACTTCTGCAACAGGCTCTTTCAACCTTGCATATGCGTCAGGGAAATCTAGGCTGAACTTTTCAGATACACAGCACTTTTTCAACTAGGTTGTCAGACCGGCTATTAAACCTATCTTCTGATTACTCAGGGAACGCGAACAGGCCATAATTTCTAATGCTATAAAAAACAACTATACAATCAGTTGGTTGATAACAAATTGTATCGATATGCTGTATATAGCTGCATCTTGCAACAATCGTGCAGTCAGGTAGATGTTAAAAGCAAGTCTAGGTCGAAGGCTAAAGCAGTGGTTTCACGGCGAACGTCCAGTTTTAAAAGCCTCTGTTGGCGTCACAGGCGCTATCATTCTTCTTCGTCTCATGGGGTTACTACAGTCATCAGAGCTTGCCGCTTTCGACCAACTGTTCACCCTGCGTGTAAAAGAACCCATCGATCCTCGGATTGTAATTGTTGAAATTAGGGAACAAGACCTACAGGAGGCAGGACAATGGCCGATTTCCGACCGCTTAATGGCTCAACTGTTGATGAAATTAAACAGTTATCAACCCCGCACAATTGGTTTAGATATTTATCGCGATTTACCGGTTGAACCGGGTCATGAGGAATTTATCAAAGCTAGTAAAACTATTCCCAATTTGATTGGGATTGAGAAACTTCCAGGTAAAACAAGCTTTGGCACGAGTTTGGGTGTTGCCCCCCCAAGGGTGTTAAATCAACGTCAACAGATTGGGTTCAATAATGTTGTAGTAGACAACGATGGCAAATTACGTCGAAGTTTATTTTATTGGCATGTGGCTGGCCAAGCCCGCCAAAGTTTTGCGCTCAAGCTGGCTTTGATTTATCTAGAGGCAGAAGGCATTATGCCCAAAGCAGCCAAGGTTAATCCTAACTATTTGCAACTGGGTGGGAGGGTATTTCCTGCCTTCCAAGGCAATGACGGGGGTTATGCACGAACGGATAGTCAAGGGTATCAAGTTTTAGTTAACTTTCGACACCCCGGTAGCTTTCACACCCTTTCTATGGCAGATGTGCTGGAAAACCGAGTTGATCCCAGTTGGATGCGCGATCGCATTGTTTTGATTGGTTCAACCGCACCGAGTTTACAAGATTTCTTTTACGTCCCCTATAGCAATAGTTTGATCGGTTCAGCACAACCGATGTCTGGGGTTGAAATCAACGCTAATTTTATCAGTCAAATCCTGAGTAGCGTCCTTGAGGAACGACCCTTAATCAAGGTTTGGTCGAATCCATTGGAACTCTTATGGATTTTCAGTTGGACGTTTTTGGGTGCTGAACTGATTTGGCATATGCGCTGGCGAAGTCGCTTCGCTCAGGGGCATCAGTTCCGACGAAGCCAAAGAACATTACCTCGACGTGCCTCTGTGCGTCTCCTCCTAGCCAGTATGGCGCTGGGTGGCATCTGTTACCTAGCTTTTTGGGCGGGTTGGTGGTTGCCATTCGTCCCTGCTGTGCTTGGACTCATCGGTTCGGCGGTGTTGATTACCAACCATTTGGCTCATATTCAGGAAGAATTAAAGCGCTCCAAAGAATTTTTGCAGACTGTTATTAATACTATTCCTGACCCCGTTTTTGTTAAAGATAAAGAGCATCGCTGGATTATTTTGAATCATGCGTATTGTAAGTTCATCGGCTATCCTTTGGAAACTTTAATGGAAAAGTCAGACTATGATATTTTTCCCCAGCATGAAGCAGAAATTTTCTGGACTCAAGATGAACTTGTCTTTCAAACCAGTCAACCCCAGGAATCTGAAGGAAAATTTACGGATGCCTTTGGCATAACTCATCTAATTTCTACCAAAAAGTCTCTCCACAAAGACGCTGCTGGCAATCTCTTTCTGGTTGGGATTATTCGAGATATCACAGAGCGTAAACGAGCGGAAGAAGCACTTAGACAAACGGCTGAAGATTTGACTCGTTCTAACCAGGAACTCAAACTTTCAGAAGATCGATTGCGTTATCTGGCTTATCATGACCCCCTAACTGGCCTTGCTAATCGTAAGCAGTTCCACGAACGCCTGAGTCAGTCTTTGACTTGGGCACAAAGCAATAATCAGTTGGTCGCACTCATGTTTATTGATTTAGATGGTTTTAAGCAGGTCAATGATACGTTGGGACATGATATTGGCGATCAACTGTTGAAGATTGTGGCTCAACGACTTACACATACTGTACGCAGTAGTGATATTGTCTCGCGTTTGGGAGGTGATGAGTTTACCGTGATTCTCTCCAATATTGCAAAAGTGGAATATGCCGCCCAAATTGCCGAGAAGATTTTAGAGAATCTGTCTCAAGTTTTTGTGTTAGATGGGCAAAATGTTTTTGTAACTGGCAGTATTGGAATTAGTATCTATCCCCATGATGGGGAAGAGGAGGAAACTTTAATTAAGAGTGCTGATTCCGCCATGTATCGCTCCAAACAACTCGGTCGAAATCAATATCAATTTGCTCATTCTTTATAGAATATACGGTTTAATCCGTCACGTAGGAATTGCTCATAGTAACCGCTTCAGCGGTAGCGGTTTCCTATTTTGTTTTATTTTATGCCTAATCCTGATATTTGATAAAAATAAAGCATTTTTCGTTAGGGGCTGATAGAGCCGTTAGTATTATGAGATATGCCTCTGAACAGAAAAGACTAAAAGAGATTATCAAAGGTAAAAAAACAAGACAGTTTTTTGAAAATTACGTGAACCCATTATGTATGTGGGATTCTAGCCCTCGATATATTAAACATCCAAAAGATATTCGGAGACTAGATAGATTTATTTGTGCTATTTCACGTTTTGGTAGTAAGATAAATATTTCTGAACTTGAGAGATACTTGATTGAGGACTTAGCTTGGTCAAAAAAAAATGCTAATTGGGTGCTACAGCGTATTGAGACGGGTCTTGAGATTCTGAAGGCTAGTAAAAATTTTACTAGTTAAGTTTTGTAATTACAGATGCACAAAGATCTAAGCTGTAGGGTCACTAACCCCTATCATCGTCACTGGAGACAACTGCCAAACCTCAATGTCGTTACCAAAGCCACTAACAATAGTCTGCTGATGGGGACTGAACGCAACAACAGAGCTAACTATCCCGGAACCAGAAGTGTAGAGACGCTCCCCAGTACTCACATTCCACGTCATAAATGCCCAACTGGCACTAGCAAGAGTTTGCCCATTTGAGCTGAAAGCAACTAAACGAACACTGGTTGGATCGTCGATGTCACTGAAACCTGCTGGAAGAGTATGAACCAAAGCTTTGGTGTGCAAGTCCCAGAGTTTAACTGTTCCGTCCTCACTAGCGCTAGCAAGAAACTGTCCATCTGGATTAAATGTTACAGAAACGACCTCGAACAAATGCCCAGTGAAAGTGTGAACTATCTCCCCAGTGTATAAATTCCATAGATGAATCTTACCGTCGTTCGTACCACTAGCAAGCATTTGTCCATCGGAACTAATAGCAAGAGATTCGATTTTGAAACAAAAATCAGGCAGAGGGCTACTAAGACCGATTGAGAAGCACATGTGATCGAACTGCTTAGTAGAGAAGGTACGCAGCCGTTCTCCTGTATCTAAACTCCAGACATCTATTAAAGTTGGAGATGTCGTGCTGCTGAATGAGCTGCTAACTAAAGTCTTCTCACTAGGATTGATGGCAAGAACTTCACCATATCCACCTATGTTATGTAGGAGTTCTCCAGTATTAAGATCCCAAATGTTTATTGAGCCGAAGGATCGATCTAACAAGCCTCCAGAGTGACCACTAGCAAGTTTCTGCCCATCGGGACTGATGACGACAGAGAGAACCGAGCTTGAATGAGCATCAAGGGTGTGTAGTCGCTTCCCAGTATGTAGATTCCAAAGCTTGATCGTATTATCCCAACTGCCACTCGCGAGGGTCTGCCCATCAGAACTGATAGCAACTGACGAAACATTGCTTGAATGTCCAGTGAGGGTGTGTACACAATTCCAAAGCTGTGTTTGACGTATTGTATCTTCTGTTTCAGCAGAAGGGGACATTCGCCAAATATTGATAGAGCCATCCGAACCCCCACTAACTAGGGTCTGACCATCAGGGCTAAAAGTTACAGACAGAACCGATTTTGAATGCCCACAGAGGATATAAATTAGTTTGCCAATGTCCCGATCAAAAATTTTTATTGTCCCGTCTTCAGTGCCACCAGCAACGTTTTTACCTTCAGAACTGACAGCGATAGAACTATACTGGTTGTTAACCTCGCTTTCAGTTGCCAAATAACACAGCAGTTCATCACTTTCCAGATTCCATAATTCAATGGTTCTTGAACTGTTCCAATCACTAGCATAGGCGAGCGTCTTTCCATCAAGGCTAATGGTGGCTAGAAAATATAACTCCGAAAAAGTACCCAGAAAATTTCCTGTAGCCAGCTCCCAAAGTTTTATTCCACTATATTCACTTCCAGTGACAAGAGTCTGACCATTAGGACTGATAGCAAGCCAAAGGATCGCACCTGAATACCCTGAGAGAGTATGTAGTTGTGTTCCTGTACTTAAATTCCATACTTTAACTGTTTTGTCTCCACTACCACTGACAAGGATTTTTCCATCAGGACTAAAAGTGATAGACACTACTGCCTCTGAGTGCCCTAATAGTGTACTGAGCAACTCCCCGGTATCCAGCTTCCATATCTTTACTGTTTTATCTTCACTGCAACTAGCAAGGATTTGTCCATCGGGACTAAAGGTGACAGACCAAACTATATCTGAATGCCCCGTAAAGGTACGAAGTAAGTCGCCTGTGTTCAGGTTCCAAATCTTGATAGTCTTATCATCACCACAACTGGCAAGGGTCTGACCATCAGGGCTGATAGCTACAGAATAAACGTTCAAATGCCCTATGAGAGTGCGTATACATTTCCAAATCAGCTTTTGAGGCGTGGTAATTTCACTTGTCTGCCTGGAAACCTCTAAGCCTGCCTCAGATTTATCCAGTTCCTTCGCTAAATCCAATCCCCTTTGAATCAAACGAGAAGAATACCTTATCAGCCTCGGCTCACCTACTGGAACAATACTTTTCTTCTTTTCCTCCTTGTCACTACTCATGCTCAAAAACCTACCTTAGCTTTCAATTCCTCTAACCGTACTTTTGCAGCAGCAATCTGCTCATCAATTTGATCTGCCATTTCTGCTAACAAGTCACGCCCTTCCTGGTGTGTAGCAATGACTTTTTCTCTAAGTTGGTAAAGTGCCGATCGCTTCAACGCCTCAATTTCTACCTGAATCTTCTTTAATCGCTCCCGAACTTGGGCAATTTTGCGAATAGTGCGAAGGAGTTCAGCCTCGATTCCTTCCCCTTGAACCGATTCAGGACTGTTTTCCCACTCACGTAAAATTGCACGCAGTCCTTCCTCATCTCCATCCTCATAGGATTGATTCGCCTCAGCCATGAGTTGCTGTCTGCGCTGGCGCTCAATTTCATCTGTCGCCAAATCTGGATGAATACGTTTAGCAACTTCCCGATACAGTTTCTTCAGACTCTCCAATGGCTTGAAGTCTCTCAAAAACCTGGAGCCGTCAGTTGTATTCTCGTCAGTAGTTTGTTCAGAGTCTTTTGCCCTAGCTGATGCTTGTGCTTCATGAGCAGCCTGCTTAGAGGCTTGTGCTTTTTCCCAAGCTTCTTCAGCCTGCTTTCGAGTCTCAGAGTCTTTTGGATTCAAGAATGCTAAATACCTAGCAATCTCAGCCTCTATCTCATCCAGTTCGGCATATCGGATGCCAACAACTCGTAGATATTCCCGCTCAAAGGTGTGTAACTCTGCCTGAACCGTTGCTAAATCCAACTCTCGCTCAGCCAACTCTGCCTCAAGTGCAGCCAGTTCGCGTTGATGGTTTTCCAATTCTTGCTCTTCAGGTGTTAAGCTTCTGGCTAAATTAATAGTCATGCCGCTGATTGACTTGCTCGTGTGAGGATGTACTTATAGAGTTCCCAACTATCTATTCCAAGTAACAACCTCAAATCAAAAAGCACAGTCAATTGGTGAAATTATCGAAAAGCCTTAATAACTCCCCATCGTCACCTCCCCCATTTGACAGATTAGAAAGAAAGTTTTTGGAATAGCTCCGATACAGCCAGGGTAAAGCCAGGAATGACTTCTTCTCCATCGATCGCGTCAGTGGATTTGAGCAGGCGATCAGGTTGAGGCGAACGATAGACTAGAACCTAATGCTCACTGGGGTGAATCACCCACACCAGACGAGCAGTGTTCTCGAAATATTCCACAATTTTGTGGTGCATTTCTTCAACAGTATTGTCGGGAGAAAGGATTTCTACGGCTAAATCGGGGGCACCCTCTAAGAAACCATCAGGCAGTTCTTCCATTCCTTGTAGTCGTTCTTTAGCGACAAAGGAAATATCGGGAGAGCGTTTGTTACCGGATTTCATTTTGAAGGCAGTGCTGGAGTCGAACATCGCCCCTAGTTTTTGGATACGGACATATCCGCCTAGCAAAATCATCAAGGTACTACAAACATAGCCATGCTTTGCACCCGAATTTCCCATATCGATGAGTTCTCCGTTAACCAGTTCGTATCGATGCCCATCTTTGGGCAGCGCTATGAATTCGGCATCTGTCCAGATTTTTTTCTCAGGAGATTCTTCAGACAGGGTTTCTGTGGGGTTTGCGGTTGAGGCTGAGCTTAAAGTAGACATGAGAATTTTGCACTTAGGCGACGATATTCATACATAGAGTTTTTTTATAGCCGCTAAAGCGGTTACTACGAGCGGGTTACGACAAACGACAATGCTATTAGTCCCCTAAAGCTACTCCCTCACGGCGAGGATCGGCACCACCAATCAGCCCTTGATTTGTCAATACGATCGCGTGCGAACCACTGGTTTGTTCTACAATTTGCACCGTATGCCCCATGGCTTCTAAGGCAGGCTTGAGTTGCTCAATCTGCGTACCCTTCTCCAGTTCCGTTGGCCCATTCCGGTTGCCAAAATTAGGAAGTGATAAGGCTTGCTGGCTATCGAGTTTCCAGTCCAGCACCCCAACCAGTGCCTTGGCAACGTAGTTGATAATGCGACTGCCACCAGCAGAACCAACCACCATTACTAGCTTGCCATTGCGGTCAAATACCATGGTGGGAGCCATCGAACTTCTAGGGCGCTTCCCCGGTTCTACGCGATTCGCAACTGGCTTGCCCTCTACTGTCGGGGAAAACGCAAAATCTGTGAGTTCGTTGTTGAGTAAGAAGCCTCGCACCATCAACCTCGAACCAAAGGCATCTTCAATGCTGCTTGTCATGGCTACCGCGTTACCGGAGCGATCGACAATGCTGAGGTGGCTGGTAGAGGGATACTCTCTCGAATCATCTTGCCCCCAATTTTGTGCCTTCTGTGACGATAGCTGACCCGGTTTGGCTTCACTCATCGCCCGCTTGGGATTAATGAGTTGGGCGCGACGCTGGAGGTATTCTGGGTCGATTAATTCGTCCGTTGGCACTGGCACGAAATCCGCATCAGCCATATACAGTCCGCGATCGGCATAAGCCAGCCGTGCGGCTTCCGAGAAGAGGTGGATGGCTTCGACAGAGTTCGGCTTCACCCTAGCCAGATTAAACCGTTCGAGCATTCCCAGAATTTGTAGCACCGTTAGACCCCCAGAACTCGGAGAACCCATGCTGCAAATCTTATAAACTCGGTAAACTCCACAGACCGGCTTGCGTTCTTTTGCCTGATATCCTGCCAGGTCAGCGGTTGTTAAGTCGCCCGGTACAGTTGCCTTTGTCACGGTAGCCACAATATCGCCAGCAATCTCGCCCTTGTAAAAGGCGTCCGCACCGCGTTTGGCGATTTGACGCAATACTTCGGCATAGGGCTGATTCACCAGTTGGGTGCCGACGGGCTTGGGTTGACCATTGGCTTGGTAGAAGTAACTCCTGGCTGGCTCGAAGCGGGGTATAAACTGTTCTTTGCTCAGCAGCGTGTGCAAGCGTGGCGAGAGGGGAAAGCCTTGCTCAGCGAGTCGGATAGCGGGTTGAAACAGTTGCGCCCAGGGTAACTTGCCATGTTTCTGGTGTGCCAGTTCTAGCATCCTCACTGTCCCTGGTACGCCTACCGATTTCCCTCCAACGACGGCGTCGTAAAACTGTAGCGGTTTGCCATCCGTCGCTAAAAAGCGATCGGGTTTAGCCGCCGCAGGAGCTGTTTCCCGACCATCATAGGTATGAACTTGTTTTGTTTGACGGTCGTAGTAAACGAGGAACGCACCGCCGCCAATCCCGGAGGACTGTGGCTCAACTAAGCCCAGTACTAATTGAACTGCGATCGCGGCATCAATGGCATTACCCCCACGACGGAGTATGTCACGACCCACGGCTGAGGCTAGCGGGTTAGCTGACACCGCCAGCTCCTTCTGTGTACGGACAGCTTCGCGCTCGATACGATCGCTCGAAGGCTCTGGTTGAGGACTGTTTTGGGTAAGCCCCACCCTTGTTACCAGGAAAGCAACACCGAGGCTGAGGGCTAGCAGACCAGAACGTAAGGCAAGTTTAGATGCAATGGTCAACGCCAGTCTCCCGATCTAACATTGCCAATATTATCTATTTTTTGGAGAGACTAGGGAAATAAAGGATGAAGGATAAAGTTTGAAGGGTGAAAGATAAACAGGATTAAAGGTAAGTCCTCTCTCGCTTTTCCCCAATTTTCGTACTTTACACTTCATCCCTCACACTTTTGAGCTCAGGTATTTGGAATCACAGGAGGCGAGTTCACCGCCTTCGAGCCTTGCTTCACACGAGGAAGTATCAAATACCAAACGGGTTTACCCGCCTCGTTTCGCAGAACTACCGCATTGAGTTCCAACGTCAGTAACTCTCCGTTAGAGGTATGACTGGTCACTTCGCCACGATAACTACCCTTCTTGATGAGTTCCTGAATCAGGCGAGTGTATCCATCTTCCTCTAGGTGGAAGTTAGCGATTCGACCCCGAAGTTCCTCATCCGAGTATCCCAAAAGCGAACGATGTGCTGGATTTTGTTCTACATAACGACCCTGCAAATCGAGAATGGCGATCGCTTCCTTGGATTGAGCAACGATCTCTCGATATAAACTCAGCCTTTCCTCGGCTTGCTTGCGTACCGTAATATCACGGACAAAGCTTTGAATCGCGAGTTGACCCCCATATTCAATCACTCGACTACTGACTTCAATGGGCATTTGTCTGCCATTCTTGCAGTTGTGAACATGCTCGAATACGACATGACCCGTTTGCCACAACTGTCGCAAAACAGCTTCCCGATGCTTCGGTTCCATGGGTGGACTATATTTTTCCGGCGGTAAAGCCAGAATCTGTTTGCGGGTATAGCCTAATCGACGTGCGGCATGTTCATTGACATCCCACAGGATATTCGTTGAAGAGTCGGTGATAAAGATGGAATCGTGCGCCCATTCAAATAGATTTCGGTAATTTTTTTCAGATTCTCGCAGTAATTCTTCTGCCTGCTTGCGCTCTGTAATATCTCTAGCGGTATAAACTACAGCCTCAATGCTGCCGTCCGTGCTATGGATAGGGCTAAGAATGTACTCGTAGTCTCTAACGCCATTAACCGTGGGTAGGCTGATTTCCTCCGCGATGGATTGTCCCGTAGCCAAGGTAATTTGCAATTTGGGCTCAAACGTCTTCATCGCCTCGGCGGGTAAACCAACCTGCTGCCAAGTCTGACCATAAAGATCTGTCCGCTCCAGTTGGAAGGACTGCATAAAGGCACGGTTCGCGTAAGTATATCGTCCCAACCGATCATACATACAGATATGATCGACAGAGGCCGAGAGAACCTGCTCTAGCATCCTCGCTCGCTGCTCAACCTTCGCTGACAATTGTTCCAGGGTTTCTTCATATTCCTCTGGAATACTGCCGGGAGATTCTAGATCGGGGCTAACTTCCTCACGAGTATCTGGCACATCGACTCCCACACCACATTCGTGAGAGTGAGAGGTATTCGGTTGGCCTGAAGAGACTTCATCCCATAATGCTTGACCAGACGATAAAGACTGCTCAAACTCCTTCTGACGCTCTGAGTTACTGTATAACGTCGTGCCTCGTATTAACTCAACTGGCTGCTGCTTCAAGCTGCCAACTTCTTGACCTATTACCCCTTGTTGTTGGTGAAGTCTTGCATTTGAAGTTGGCACAGTTTTGGGAGAGGGCACGCCAAACACTTGTTTAAGTGCATCAACAACTACGGCTGTTCTGGGTCTGCCAGTTGCCTGAGCTTGTGAGGTAATCGCCTCCATAAGGTCGTCTGGTAACCTGAAGGTCACTACCTTAGTAGCCATTTTTTTTCCCTTTCAATCAAGTCTATTAGAACAAGTTATCAAACTTTTAAATTAGTTGTATTAAAAATAATATTATTACTACTTATCTTTATATAAAGATTTTGTAAATTGAATGTAATTTTTTTTCAGCATATTGATGGGTCTATCAAATTACATCATCCGTTCTGAGGATTAACTCCAACCTAACTTGCACCTTTAACCCAGCGAGCGGCTAAAAAACGGCTTCTAAGAATTCTTTACATATCGTTATGACGTAAGAAGTGCCGATTTAGTCTAGTAAGCCGATTAATGTACAAGTACTACCTAAAGTGAGACAAGTGCAGAGTCATAGGACGTTAACCAAGCCTAACAGGCCATGAGTGAGCTTCAAAAAAGAAGAAGTGTTTGGCTTTCGCCTCGGCTTTACGCGGATTCTATAGCTACTTTCGTGAGTGTTTCCAGTCAATTAGTTAAGAGTCAATTTTTCAAAGTTTGGCTATTAACTTTCTCTAATATATCACACAAAAAATTGACGTTTCCGCATCTCTGTCATTGATTCTTGACGTAAGAGTTTTTACAGCCGTTAAACTTCTGGCTTTAGCTTATCACATTGATTAACAGCGTACTCAATCCGAGTAGCTAGAGTGCCTTGCCTCCACTAAGTCATTGCCTGAAATTCTTCGCTATCCTTGACTTCTGAAGTTGAAAGGCTCAATCCGGATAACTGATTGAGCCATGACGCTGAGATGAGATCGCCGCTGAGATGAGTCGTCTCTCTCATCCTCGTATTACAACAGTCTAACCAGAAAGTCTATGTATTACAAATAAAGCAAAACCTGACAAATAGAGTATTACACAGAGAGCTTTATTTTTAATCTGTAAAAACCTATCAAGCAGGACTATCAAGTGAGCTATCACTGAACAATTTGATCCAGTCATCAATGTACGTACTTAGGGCTTTCCAAACAGGCCCTGACCCAGAGGCTATCTTTCACGTCAAGCATTCTCGTAAAATTACTGAAATTAGCAACTTAAAACAAGCTTTATGAAAACATTGCCGTAAAATCACGAAAATGAAATGAGTTTAGGCAAATAAATTGACAAAAATTAGTAAATTTACGGTTATTTTTTCAGAAATCAAATTATTCAATAGGCGTGGAAATGATTTTTCATCTAGATGTGGATAAACCTTCGGTAAAAGGGCTGTAAAGCTTTGATGAATAGCCTTATATGGTTAATTTCCCTGAATATACTGAACGTATGAACTCTTAAAACCGCTGGTTTATAGCCATGTGCCTTTGTCACCGATTCACTAGTATTGCAACATTGCTAATCGGTTTGCAGCTATTCAATCCTATGCTCATCGGTGTAAATCGGGACTTCAATATATCTAACAAAGCCGCCTCAAGTTCATCATGGATTGCTTCTTCTAACAAGGTTCCATCAAGACTTGCTCGCATGAATCCATCTCAGGATTCTTTCAACCCACCCGATAATCAAGGGCCAGATACTACACGAGGCTCCGGAACTCGTTAAAAAGGGGCATGAGTGAATGGTAAAGAGGACAGCAGTGACTTTTTCCCTTTGCCTTTTACCGGGTCTATTAAGCTAACAATCATTTAAATTGCAGATTCCAAGAGGAGAGATTTCTTGTGACATGGGCATCCTGCCTATCCTCCTCATGCAAGTTAAATGCACAACAGCTGACAAATTGACCATTATCTCTCCCCAATAGGTGGGGATTTCCACCATCGATTATTTTGCACTAAGGTATGAACTTGCCAGTTGGGATTAGCGGTTGAGTAGTCCAGTCGGTAATGTCCACCTCGGCTTTCTGTGCGGAAGATAGCGCTTTTAAGAATTAGGTAAGCTACATCGAGTAGGTTATAAGTTTCTCCCCAATCCCGCAATTGCCGATCCGCATCCGGTAAGTCTAATCTAACAGCCTGAAGGGGAGGTAAATTTAACAACTGCTGGCTCAAGGGAAGATCCGTAAATTCGGAACGCCAACGATCTAACGTCGCGATCGCATTCTCCAAAACGTCCTGTTGGCGGCAAATCCCCGCACTTTGCCACACTAAAAGTTGTAGATTGAGGCGTATTTCGGCTATCTTGTCTTTTTGAGTTTCCCACTCTGTCACAGCTAAATGGAGGATGGGGGATGGGGGATGAGGGATGGAGAGTTCATCCGTTGTCAGTTGTAATTCGTTAGGCGTGATTCGCCGCAATTGAGCACCAAAAACGATACATTCCAGAAGTGAATTGCTGGCGAGACGATTTGCCCCGTGGACACCCGTACTGGCGGTTTCTCCAATGGCATATAAACCGGGAATTGAGGTACGGTTGCTCAAATCCGTCGCTATTCCCCCCATCCAGTAATGAGCAGCCGGTGCGACAGGAATGGGGTTATGAAAGACATCAATTCCCCAATGTTGACAGACTTGGATAATGTTAGGAAATCGGTAGCGAATTTGCTCCGTGGGAATCGGTCGTAAGTCTAAATAGACATGACCTACTCCACTTTTGTTCCCCCCTTCTTCCCCTTGATCCGGAAATTGCTTTAAGTGACTAAAAATGGCGCGACTGACGACATCTCTGGGCGCAAGTTCTCCATCGGGGTGGTAGTCAAAGGTAAATCGCCGTCCTTGGATATCCACTAAGTGAGCACCTTCTCCTCGTACTGCTTCACTGATCAGAAAGTGGGGGGCACCGACTTTCGTGAGGGCAGTTGGGTGAAATTGCACAAATTCTAAGTCACGCAAAATGGCTCCAGCACGCCAAGCGATCGCCACCCCATCCCCTGTACTCACTCCTGGATTGGTCGTCTGAGCAAAAACCTGACCGCCACCGCCGGTTGCCAATACTACAGCCCCCGCCCTGACCCAATTGAGCTGACCGTTGTAAATTAGGCTGATTCCCTGACAATGGCCTGTTTGCGGATTCAGCCATAACGACAAAGCAAACGCTTGTTGTAAAACTTTAATATTGCTTCGAGCCAGCACTTGAGCTGTGAGCGTGCTGACTACGGCTCGACCTGTGGTGTCAGCGGCATGAAGCACGCGGGGACGAGAATGAGCCGCTTCCAAGGTTAAAGCTAAGTGATTCTCCTTGCGATCAAAGGCAACGCCCAAATCGACCAACGATTGAATGCACTCTGGTGCCTGGTCTACCAAAAATTCCACGGCATCCAGGTCACAAAGACCCGCACCGGCTCGCATCGTATCTTCTATATGTAGTACTGGCGAGTCTGTTGGGTCAATGGCGGCAGCAATACCCCCTTGTGCCCAGTCACTGGCACCTGTAGATAAAGTGTCTTTTGTAATTAAGCCCACATGCATGGAAGATGGCAGGCAAAGCGCGGCATAAAGCCCAGCCGCACCCGCACCGACGACGAGAACATCAAAGTGAGTGGGAATGTTCAGTTCAAGCTCAGAATGATCAGAATTGGCGGAAAGCGAATTCAAGTTCGGTCAGTTCCTGAATAAATTTAATAAATTTTAATAAATTACCCACTCCGGAATGGAGTGGGTTGAACACAAAATGATAATGATTTGCGCTGTGTTTAGTAAACGCCAGGATTGAAGCGGTCTCCACCCTCTACGAACACATCTGATGGATCAGTGATCGTAAAGTTGTCAAAATTAGCTTGCAGTAGCTCTTTTTGGCGATCCGTCAGCCCTGGAATATCCAAAACATCCTCTATCTTTTCATAGGGAGCATTCTGAACGATTTTTCCAGCCAGAGTGGGGTACATCCCTGGATACTTCCGAAAAGCTCGCACATGGGTATTGTTCAAATCGATTTTTTTGCCAAACTCAGTGGAAAGCTTGTCATCAGCCAGATTTCGCAGTGAAGATTCAGCGAGCAATACAGGTGTTTGCCCATTAAAATTACTTAACACAGCCTCATAACCCGAAGACAGCGGCGAAGCCACGGCCTTTTGAGGTAGCCCGAAACATCCTAAGCAGGCTACTAGCAAGCTCATGAGTGCTACGATGCGAACTACTTTCTTCATCCACTTAACTCCTTCCTTACACAACACAGAATGAGAAAAGATTAACGCCTTTCCTCAATTAGTTTAATTTTTGTTTTCTATCATCTCATTTTATATCAGTAAAGCGTGTCTCTCAGTTGCTTTCCCAAAGCCAATTCCTCATCCCTGCCTAGACAATTACGATTTGGGCGCTACGCTTGGGGTACTCGCCTCGCCCAAATCCTAAATAGATCTAAAGCCCGACCGGAGAATAGGTCTTATGTGGCAAGATCTAAGATTGTTCATCTTAAGCCACAAGGATAAGGAAACTCTGCTATGGCACTGCGACTCGGTGATACAGTACCCAACTTTACTCAAGCTTCTAGCGAAGGCGAGATTAACTTTTATGACTGGGCAGGCGACAGTTGGGTCGTGCTGTTTTCCCATCCCGCCGATTTTACTCCTGTTTGCACCACTGAATTAGGTGCTGTTGCCAAGCTTAAGCCGGAATTTGATAAACGCAACGTTAAGGTAATCGCTTTAAGTGTTGACGATGTTGAGTCCCACAAAGGCTGGATTGGAGACATCAACGAAACTCAGAATACCACAGTCAATTATCCGATCTTGGCTGACCCGGATAAAAAGGTCTCTGACCTCTATGACATGATCCATCCCAACTCGTTGAATAATTTAACAGTACGTTCTGTTTTCATCATTGACAATCAGAAGAAACTGCGACTGACATTCACCTACCCCGCGAGCACGGGACGTAACTTTGATGAAATCTTACGGGTGATTGACTCTTTACAGCTAACCGATCATTACAGCGTGGCAACTCCAGCTAACTGGATAGATGGCGGCGACTGCGTGATTGTCCCTACTCTCAAAGACCCAGAGGTACTCAAGGAGAAATTCCCCAAAGGCTATGAGGTCGTTAAGCCTTACCTGCGGATGACCCCCCAACCCAATAAGTAAAAGATTTAAGGGTTATCGGGTGGGCAATGCCCACCCGATTTACTTTTATCTGATTCGCCGGGAAGACCCCCACTATAGGGGGAAGGGGATATATCGAGCGTATCTAGTACCCTTGACAGTTGAGTGGTGGGATGAAAGGTGGTTAAAAGACCGGAGCTTTAGTGAGGAGGTTCGATGCCCTCTCTTTTAACATTTAATGACAAATGACTCTCCAGTAAATATAGTATAATACTGGAATGCTGGCACTTACTTCCCGTTACCGAATCTATCCAGATGCCACTCAAAAGCAACAACTCATTGAGTGGATGGAAATCTGTCGGGGTGCATTCAACTATGCATTGCGGGAGATGAAAGATTGGTGTGACAGTAGAAAGTGCTTGGTTGATAGATGCTCTTTGGAGAAGGAATATATCCTTCCTGCCGACTTGAAGTTTCCTGGCGAAATTCAACAGCTTAACAACTTGCCACGAGCTAAGAAGGAATTTCCTAGCCTGGGTGAAGTTCCCTCTCAGGTTCTTCAGCAAGCTATTAAGCAGTTGCATAGAGGTTGGGAGTATTTTCAAAACAGAGGATTTGGCTTTCCTCGATTCAAGAAATACGGGCAGTTTAAGTCGTTGTTGTTCCCTCAATTTAAAGAGAATCCAGTAACGAACTTGCACCTTAAGCTGCCAAAGATTGGAGCAATTCCAATCAACTTGCACAGACCTATTCCTTCTGGTTTTGCGGTCAAGCAAGTGCGAATCTTGAGAAAAGCAGATCATTGGTATGCATCTATCTCCTTGCAATGCGATATCAGGATTCCTGCTCCAACTCCTCATGGACATCCCATTGGGGTTGATGTGGGATTGGAGAAGTTTTTGGCAACCAGTGACGGCGTTCTCGTAAAGCCCCCCAAGTTCTTTAAGAGCCTGCTCATCGAGCTGAAATTGCTGCAACGCAGACTCTCTAGGAAACAGAAGAGGTCGAAAAACTACGAGAAACAACGCCTTAAAGTTGCTCGTCTTCACCACAGAATCGACAACACGAGGAAGGACTTTCATTACAAACAAGCTCATGCCCTCTGTGATGCTGGCGATATGGTGTTCATGGAAGACTTGGATTATCGCACCAGTGCTAAGGGGATGTTTGGAAAACATATGCTTGACGCTGCATTTGGACAGTTGAGAAGCATCGTTAAGTATGTGTGTTGGAAGAGAGGAAAGTTCTTCAGCGAGGTCGATGCGAGAGGGACTTCTCAACAGTGTCCTGAATGTGGGGAAGAAGTTAAAAAAGACCTGTCTGTCAGAGTTCATGATTGTCCTCATTGTGGATACAAAACCGATAGGGACGTAGCAGCAGGTCAAAATATCAGAAACCGAGGAATCAAATTAATTAGTACGCTGGGACACAGCGGAATGGAAACTGCCTGTGCAGACGAGCTACCGGGGATTGAGGTAACTCAATCTAGGCAAGTGTCGCGATCCCGTAAGGGAAAAACCAGGAAACCTAAGAAGTGATTCTTGGGAAGCCCCCACCATAATCAAAGATTATGGTGGGGGAGGATGTCACGGTGATGAAACGGCTGCCAACGCTATCTGAGAAGGCTGGAGATTCCAGCGAATTAGCTAAAACACCTTTAAGAGTCAACAATTAGAGTAAGTTATATTGTGCAATTCCTCCGTTCAGAAGCAGGGGAAAAATATCAAACTAAATACACAAGAGCGAAAAACATGGATATCAAAGCAGGGTTCGTCGGAACAATTGGCAACACACCACTGATTCGGTTAGAAAGTTTCAGTGAGCAAACCGGTTGCGAAATTTTAGGGAAAGCTGAGTTCCTCAATCCTGGCGGTTCCGTCAAAGACCGAGCGGCACTGTACATAATCAAAGAGGCTGAAGAAAAAGGCTTACTCAAGCCTGGGGGAACTGTTGTCGAAGGCACAGCCGGTAATACGGGCATTGGTCTGGCTCATATTTGTAATGCCAGAGGCTATAAGTGCTTGATTATTATTCCAGATACTCAATCCCAAGAGAAAATGGACGCCCTGAGGACACTGGGTGCCGAAGTTCGCCCTGTTCCTGCTGTACCCTACTCCGATCCCAATAATTACGTTAGGCTTTCTGGACAGGTAGCATCCGAGATGGAAAATGCCATCTGGGCGAATCAGTTTGATAATTTAGCCAATCGGCAAGCTCACTACGAAACCACGGGGCCAGAGATTTGGCAGCAAACCAATGGCAAGATTGATGCCTGGGTGACAGCTACCGGGACAGGCGGGACTTATGCGGGTGTGGCTATGTACTTGAAAGAGCAAAACCCCAACGTTAAAACGGTTGTTGCCGACCCGATGGGCAGTGGGCTGTACAGTTATGTCAAGACTGGCGAACCCAAGACGGAGGGGAATTCGATTACGGAGGGGATTGGTAGCAGTCGCATCACGTCGAATATGCAAGGTGCACCTGCTGATGATGCGATTCGAGTCGATGACCATGAGTGTGTGCGAGTTGTTTATCAATTGCTTCAAAAAGACGGACTTTTTTTAGGGGGTTCTTCGGGCATCAATGTGGCAGCCGCCGTCGCCCTTGCCAAACAAATGGGTCCAGGTCATACGATTGTTACTATCCTTTGTGATGGCGGGGGTCGTTACCAGTCTCGGCTATTCAATCGGGAATGGTTGGCGTCGAAAGGACTCTCACCGGATTAGAAACAGTAGCTCTCCCGTTCTGGGTGTGGAAAATCTCCATGGGGCTGATGGTTTGCCCGAATCTTGAACTAAAATCCCCTCTTGTCAGGCTTTTAATGATGTCAAGTTGCCTGAGCAAGCTAAGAGCGGGAGAGCTGCTTTTTAGATCACAACGTTATTATTCTGTAGTAAAGTACATCCAGATTTACAAAAAATTTGCACAATTTTTAGGCTCTAAGTCAGTCTAAAAATAATTGCGAATTGAGTTGAGTGACTTAGTGGGTAATCACAGTCCAGAATCTTCGAGACAGGTACTTATCTGCCAGGGACGTAGCTGCCGTAAGCTAGGTGCTATAAACGTCCTAACAGCTTTTCAACACTCACGAGTGACGGGTATCACAGTAATAGGTAGTGGTTGTCTGGGACAATGCGGCAACGGGCCTATTGTACTGGTGACGCCTGAGCAAATTTGGTACAGTGCCGTCCACCCCAAAGAAGTGCCTGCGGTGGTCGAGCGACATCTCCAAGGAGGCTGTCCTATTGTGTCTATGCTCTACCCTAAGTATCATTCGCCTGCGGCGCAGTCTTGAGGATACTAGAAGGGAAGCCATCCTATCGGCACAACTTCATCGGGTGCAACAGCAAGAAAAAACTAGGCCGGGGTTAGACGCAGCTATACCCTGAGGTATTCGGCTGAGTATAAATTCTTGTGATATCCACTAAGCTATCGCTCATCATCGTTACGCTTTATGCAATACTTGGACAAGAGTGACACCCGTCTGAAGTTAGCGTTGCAGGCCACGAAGAGTGGGATGTGGGAGTGGCATTTCCTGACGGGTCAAGTTGCCTGGTCTGAGAACTTTGAAGCGGTATGGGGTTTAGCCCCAAGCACGTTAAAGGGGACTTATAAAAGCTTACTCCAGCAGATTTGTGTACAAGATCGTCGCTTTGTGACGAGATCACTCGCCCGCGCCATCCGAAAACAAGCAAATTACAGCATTGAATTTCGCATTCACTGCCCAGATGGCAGTATTCGTTGGCTAAAAAGCGAAGGAGAGGTGTATGGTGACGGGAGTCCTCATCCGGTCAAGATTACTGGACTGTGTCAGGACATTACCTCAGACAAGCAGGCAGAAGGAACGCCGCGTCAGCCGCCAGCTCATAAACCGGAAGACCAAAAACTCGCAGCCTCGCTGAATACCTGTGAACAACGACTCAACCACCTTCTTAATGCCTTAGAAGATGTGGTCTGGTCAGCGACCCTAGATCGCTTTGAGTTGATATACCTTAATCCCGCCGCTGAGTCCATCTATGGGCGTCCCAGTCACGAATTTTTTGAGAACCAAACGCTTTGGTTAGACATTATTCATCCAGAAGACCGCCCTCACGTATGGACTCAAAGACAGAAAGTTCTGGAAACAGGCGGTGGAGGTATGGAATATCGGATTGTCCGTCCCAGTGGCGAAATCCGCTGGTTGCGCGATCGCCTGCAAGTGATTTACGATAGCGCAGGCCAACCGACTCGCTTGGATGGTATCGCTACAGATATCACCCGTCAAGAGCGCGTGATTGCCGCCCTACAACAGACCAATGAGGCTCTGGAAGTCCGACTAAAAGAACGAACAGCGGCTCTGGAACCCCTTTTAGAACAGCTACACTCTCTCAGCGCCAATTCGCCCCATCTCTCCTCAGGCAGTATGCCCCACAATCCGGAAAAGGGAGAGCTGGAGTACGTCACTCTTGCCCGTAACCTCGCGCTGACCAAGCAAGCCGAAGCCGTGATAGAACGAAGTAAAGCCAAATGGCGATCGCTGATTCAACACTCTTGTGACCTGATTACCGTTGTCTCTGCCAGTGGTACCATCCTGTACAACAGCCCTGCCCTGGAACGTATCCTGGGTTACTCCCCCGAAGAATTAGTGGGGCAACATGGCTTCAGGTACATTGCACCCCAAGATGTCGCAGCCGTGAAGGCGGCTTGGAAGCAATTGCGGGTCGCAGACCCTGGTTCAATGTTATCACCAATTACTTTCCGTGCCTTGTGTAAAGACGGCTCTTGGTGCATGTTAGAAGTCACGGCTACCAATTTATTAGCGGATGAGACAGTAGAAGGTATTGCCGTCACCGCTCGTGATGTGACAGAGCGCTTCCGACTTCAGGAGTCGCGACAGCCTAGTGAAGCTCATTTCCGAGCCATCTTTGAAAATGCAGCGCTGGGAATTGCGCTGAGTGACCCCTCTGGAGAGATCATTGCCAGCAATCGAGCCTTACACCAAATGTTCGGTTACAGCGAACAGGAACTGCGGCAGATCACGATTACTCATCCCGACGATACAGCCGCTGATGCTACCCTCTACCAGGAACTCCTGGCAGGTTCTATTCCCTCCTACCAGATGGAGAAGCGCTACTTCCACAAACAAGGTTACTTGGTTTGGGGACGCCTGAGTGTTTCACTGGTTCGCGATTCATCCGGGAGCCTGTTGTTTGTGGTGAGTATGGTCGAAGACATCACCGCTGCCAAACGCACAGAAGCGGCACTCCTACACATTAGCAAAGCCGTTGAAAACGCCAGTGATGCGATCGCCATTGCTGACACGCTGCTGGTTCGGTTTACCTACCTCAATCCCGCATTTGGTCAAATGTTCGGCTATACGCTGGAGCAGCTCAATGGGGCTGGCGGATTTACCATCCTGTTTCCAGATGCTAAGGTCATGCACGAGGTGTTGGCGATCGCAGTCAGTGGTCAATCCTGGCAGGGTGAAGTCGAGATGGTGTCTCGTAACCATTCCAGACGGCAAATTGCCTTGCGAATCGATGCCATTAAAGATGTTACCGGTGAGGTAGTCGGCACGATCGCTATTCATACGGATATTACAGAACGCAAGCAGGCAGAAGCGGCGCTCCGGCGTTCTTACGAACGTGCTGAATTACTTAAGCAAATCACCAGCGAGATTCGCTCCTCCCTTGATCCGCAGCACATCTTCCAAACCACAGTGACGCAACTGGGAGAAGCGCTGTTGGTGAATCGCTGCATGATTTTTCTTTATCAAGCCGCACCCCAACCCACATTATCTTTAGTGGCGGAGTATTTAGAAGCCGGCTATTCCTCGATCGAGGCGTTTGAAGTTCCGGTGGAGGGGAATGTTCACATCCAGCAGGTGTTAGCTACCGATCGGGCGATCGCTTCGACCAATGTTTACACTGAACCCCTGTTCGCCAACACCCTCCATCTGTGTCAGGCGATGGATATCCAATCGATGTTGGCAATTCGCACATCTTATCAAGGCCAACCCAATGGTGTGCTTAGCTTACATCAGTGTGATGCCTACCGCTATTGGACGAGTAGTGACATTGAACTGTTGGAAGCCGTCGCCGCTCAAGTTGGCATTGCTCTGGCTCACGCCTGCCTGTTGGAGAAGGAAAAATGCACCGCCGCCCAACTTGCTCAACAAAACTTAGATCTGCAAATTTCCAACTCGCGAGCCAATACCAAAGCCGCAGAATTAGAACAAGCGCTACAGGATTTGCAGGAAACTCAAGCTCAGTTGGTGCAGACTGAAAAAATGTCCAGCTTAGGGCAATTGCTGGCAGGTGTAGCTCACGAAATTAACAATCCCGTCAGCTTCATTACCGTCAATATCAACTATGCCTGTGACTATATCCAAGATTTGCTGAGAATCGTGCATCTTTACCAAGATTACTATCCTCAGCCGGTTGAAGAAATTAAGTATGAACTTCAAGAAATCGACCTGGATTTTATTATCAAAGACCTGCCCAAATTACTGAATTCAATGAAAGTGGGTGCTGACCGCATTAACGAAATCGTGCTATCGCTGCGAAACTTCTCCAGACCTGATGAAGATGAAATGAGTTCGGTTGATATTCATGAAGGGATTGATCACACTCTCATGATTTTGCGGCATCGCTTAAAAGCCAAGGGAGGAAGTCCGGAAATTGAGGTGAGCAAAAACTATGGAAATCTGCCACAGGTGGTGTGTTATGCAGGGCAGTTGAACCAAGTATTTATGAATTTGATTAGCAACGCGATAGACGCGATCGCGTCCCGTTTTGCTCACGATCACGATGCCCTGGTGATTCACACCGATGCACTGGGGGAGATCGAAAAAATTTCCCAACCTAACTATGCAACAAAGCCGAAAATCAAGATTTGCACCGAAACAAGAGATAACCACTGGGTGATCATTCGCATCAAAGATAATGGCCTAGGCATGACGGAAGAGGTTAAACAAAAGCTGTTTAACCCCTTTTTTACCACGAAACCAGCGGGCAAAGGTACGGGTTTAGGATTGTCGATTAGCTACCAAATTGTTGTTGAAAAACACGGTGGACAATTACAGTGCATTTCTGTTCCGGGGCAGGGCACTGAGTTTATGATTGAGATTCCCATCCGGCATTCCTAATTTGGGATTTTAGATTTTGTTGGTGCTGCGTTTTCTGTTCTTCAGATATCTCTCAAGCTGGATAATCATGGGTTAAAAACGGAACATCCACGACTTCACCCTCTACATCTGCAACTTGCACGTTTAATCCCTTGCCACCCGCTTTCGTGCGGATATAAGCTAAACCAAACAACCCTTGGTCAGTTTCTGTCAAACTGGTCAGCTTACCGACTTTTTCTTCTCCTACCATGACCACGGCTCCCGGTTCAACCGGTGCTTTCAGGCGGACGCCCCAGAGTTGTTGCTTGACGCCTTTATAAGTATTTAATCGGGCAATCGTTTCCTGACCAATGTAACAACCTTTATCAAAAGAAATGGTTTGCCATAAACCAACTTCCAGCGGATTATAATCTTCGGTGAGTTCGCGATCGGGCACAGGACGCCCTTGCTGAATTCGCAGTTGTTCCCAGATGCGATCGCCCATAGGCATCCCTCCCGCTTCTGTCAGCACCTGCCAGAGTCTCGCGGCATGACTCGCAGAAACGATCAGCGTATATCCGGGTAATCCCAAGCCGTTGCCCACTGCCACACGTACTTGAAGTCCATTAAGCATTAGTTCTTGGTGACTGGCATAGGCATCCTCGATCAGAACTTCATCACTTAATTGTTGCAACAAAGCATCACTTACTGACCCAATTAAGCTGAAGGTGACATTCTCGTGGGACACATCCTTTAATTCCACCTGATCCATGGGAAAAATATAACGATCCAGCCACTCGATCAGTTGCTGACGCCGATTGGGAGAGACGAGGAGGAACACGGCATCTTCTGTAACATAAGCCGTTGCCAAGTCAATGGTGCGGGCGGTAGAGGTGACAAAAACCGTATCACAGCCCTGTCCTGGTTTGAGTTTTTGGAAGTCATTGGTACTTTGGTTGTGTAAGTAGCGCAGTCTGTCATCACCGGAGATTTTCAGCAATCCCCAATGGGATAAGTCCACCAAGGCAACACCCTGACGTGCGGCTTGAATCGCGGTTGTATCGTTCCCGAAACTTACGGGAATCGTTACATCGCCAACTGACTCAAAAGTCGCCCCAGCCTTTTGCTGAACATCGTGTAATTCTTGAATCATTTTCTTCCTGCTTTTCGCCTCCATTAGCTATCTTCCTATGGAAGCGCATCGCTCATGGCAAAAGCTAAGCCAGGGGTAAGCTGGCAAAAACTTCTGCCACCAAGCGTTGTGCCTTTGTGTCTAGATATTGCCAATCCACCTCACCGGCTTCATCAATGAGGTTGGTATCAATCTCTACTTCCTGGCTTTCGAGTTCAGTGTGTGTCAAAGTGTAGTTGAGAAAACAAACTTGATAACAAAGCTCCCAAATATTGACACACACTTCCTTGCCATTGCCTTCTAGACACAGCTCATAGCCTGGGATTGGAGCCTGAACATCCTTGTAAGTTGCCTTCCAAGTTGTACTTTCGAGCTGTTTGCGAATCTGATCGATGATACGGATTAAAGCCGGTTGCATCACCAGTTCAGCCTGGTGCCACGCAACCATATTTTTAAATTTGGGTGTCATAAATCAATTGAACTTTGCACAAAGGAAGACATAAAACACTTTAAAGTAACTTATACCCCGATTCGGGACTGTTTTTGATTACCTGTACCTCCTCATTCTTGATAATGATAATTAATCTAAGGGGGAGGGGTTTGGAACTCCCCATTAGCTTCCCAGATGATTTAGATAACAATTCAGTATTGCTAGCGCTAAGGGTATGATTCCAGTAGCGGCAAAATTATGGGTATACTCACACTCGTCTGTGACTGTCAACCCAGTCTAGAAGCAGGAACAGCTTTTTGGTCAACGACAAAGGAGCCTGACTTGGGTAGGCTGACTATATATCGCCGGATAGGAAGTTTGAGCGCGTTTGTGGAAGGGTAGCAAGAATGGCACAAACAAAACCAGAAACAATGGCAACTGCCCAGCAAGCCTTCAATCACTTCTCTCATGCTTTAGCTACTGGTGAGTGGGAACCGTTTTTGGACTTATTAACGGAAGATTTCTCGTTCTGGTTTCCGGTGGGTGCCTACAAAGGGTTGAACGTCGGGAAGGAACGAGCCGCCGCTTTCTTCAAGTACGTCTCTCAAGTCATGGATCAAGGGTTAACGCTAACTTTAGAGCGTGTGACTAGCAACGAGACGACGGCGGTATTTGAGTTTCGCTCTGAAGGGTTGTTGCGCGGGAATCCCTACCAAAACCAAATAGCCGTTTCTTTTGACGTGCGCGGCGACAAGATTTGCAGTTACCGAGAGTATATGGCGATTGTTATCCCCCCTAAGGTAGATTAATTCGGAAAATCTGAGGGATTTCGGACTCGGAAAAAACGAGTTGAGTTTTTGGTGGAATTTTCTTGGCAAATCATACTCGTTATGAGTACACTATAGGAAGTAAATTCATAACGACTACAAGTTAACATCACCTAGGAACAAAATAAATGCTGAAAAACCGCGAAGGGGAAAGAGTACCTAATGTCACATTCAGAACCCGCAATGATAATCAATGGGTTGATATCACAACAGATGAGCTGTTTAAGGGTAAGACTGTGATTGTCTTTTCTCTACCTGGAGCGTTTACACCTACTTGTTCATCCACCCATGTACCGGGCTACAACGAGTTGGCAAAAACATTTAAAGAAAACGGTGTTGATGACATTATCTGTATGTCAGTCAACGACACCTTTGTGATGAATGAGTGGAAGAAAACGCAAGAGGCAGACAACATCACCTTCATTCCCGATGGTAACGGTGAATTTACCGAACAAATGGGACTGCTCGTTGACAAAGAAAATCTAGGTTTTGGTAAGCGGTCATGGCGCTATTCTATGTTAGTGACCGATGGCGTGATCAAAAAAATGTTTATCGAACCAGAAGTAGAGGGCGATCCGTTTGAGGTGTCTGACGCGGAGACAATGCTCAACTTCATTAACCCCGATGCCGCTAAGCCCCAGTGTGTTTCACTGTTTACTAAAGTGGGTTGTCCGTTCTGTGCCCGTGCGAAGCAGGCTCTCAAGGAACGGGGCATTGATTATGAAGAAATCGTTGTGGGCAAAGATGCCACCATGCGCTCTTTACGGGCTGCTACGGGTGCAACAACGGTTCCACAAGTATTTATTGACGGAAAACTCATTGGCGGTTCTGAAGCCCTTGAGCAATACTTAAGCGCTCCAGTCGCTTGAGGTGAGAAACGAGATCCCCGACTTCTTAGAAAAGCCGGGGATCTGAACCGTTGCCACTCCACAAGTCTCCTCTAGCGCCAAACCTGTTGGCTATAGTTACGCGAAGTCAGCAAGGTTTGTCCGTCTGGGGTGAAGGCAAAATCAGAATTCGCCTCAATGGTGCGGATTTTTTGGGGCGATCGCCAATTCCATAAGTGAAGCCCCTTCGCATCATGCATGGCTAGTGTCCGTCCATCTGAACTGAAGGCAAGGTTATAAATGTCTCCTACATTAGAGATGGTACGAATGATCTGACCTGTTTTAAAGTTCCACAGTTTGACACTACCATCAGCGCTGCTACTGGCGAGAAACTGACCATCTGGACTAATGGCAAGGCGACGAACTGTGCCCGAATGGCTGATTAAGGAGCGTATGCGTACCCCTGTACGGGCGTTCCAAAACCTAATGCTATTATCGTTGCTACCCGTGACGAGAATCTGACCATCTGGACTCAACAGAGGCTGTGCGGAGGAATCGGCGAAATCTGAAAAGGTGCGGACGACTTGCCCCGTTTTCAGATTCCAAAGTTTAACTGTTGTGTCACCCAAGCCATAGGAGAGACTGCTAGCTGACGTGATACTCACAAGGCTCTGTTCATCCGAACTGAGGATCAACTGATAAACTGGCTGTGAGTCTCTGAGGGTGCGGATGAGTTGCCCGGTTTTCAGGTTCCACAGTTTAATGGTTTGGTCAGAACTGCCACTGATTAAGGTTTGATTATTGGGTGTAATTGCGATCGCATGAACGGCATAGGCATGTCCTTTGAGAGTGCGGATGAGTTGCCCAGTTTTCCCATTCCACAGCTTAATAGTTTTATCGGACATCGCCGCCGCTAATGTTTGTCCATCGCCCGTGAAGGCGACATCATGAGCAATATCACCGACAATAGCGTTCGGATCGTCGGGTTCTTGATTGCGGTATTTTTCCTCCGCTAGCAGTGCCTCGCCTGCACCTCCCTCAACAAGTGTTTTGATTTTTTGCCCTGTTTGCAGATTCCATAGGCTGAGAGTGCTAGGCGCACCACCACACAGACGCTCAACAGAGCCGTGAACACCAACCGCAAGAATTTGGTTATTGGGGCTAAACGCCTGAGATCTAACGGAAAACCCAGCACACATAGGTGGCGCTTCTCCGAGGGGTTTGAGGGTGTGAACGGGTTGGGCATTTTCCCAAGACTTGGCGGTTGAGGTGGCTTGAGCGGCTGCGGCTAGGGTATCTAAACGAGAAGGGAGCGATTGCGCGGAGCGCAGCGCCAAAGGCGATCGCACGTTAGTTGAACTCAGAACACCCAAGGCAAGGAAAGCTACAGGAGTCAGTATCGTTACAAGATGTCGCATAGTTAATGTAAAGCGGATAGCTGCAATTCACTAACTACTACACCCAGCCTTTGGCCTATTTCTCATAGAGTTCTAGCGGTAAGTTATCGGGGTCTTTAAAGAAGGTATATTTTTTACCTGTAATCTCATCGAGCCTAATCGCTTCGACTTCTATTCCCTTGGCTTGCAGTTGAGCCACTGATGCATGGATATCGTTAACTTCAAACGCTAAGTGCCTCAATCCGCAGGCTTCCGGTGTACTCGGTCTTTGCGGTGGGTTGGGGAAGGAAAACAACTCGATGCGATCGCTTTCACCAACTTGTAGATCGAGTTTGTAAGAGTGTCGTTCTTTTCTATAGGTTTCTTCGATAATCGGAAATCCTAAAATATCAACATAGAAGTGTTTGGATTTTTCGTAGTCTGAGCAAATTATGGCTACATGATGGATTTGCATCGTTGTTTTTCATCGGCTACAGTCCAATTTCATGGTAGTGAAAGAGCGATCGCATTTTTAGGAATCAAAGTTTTGTCTTTGTTCGTCAGGCTTCAATTCTGAGCAGAAAGCAGCTCCTCAATCGCTTGAGCAAGATGATTGAAACCCTCTTCTAAGTTGATGTCTAGTACCAAGCCAGAATCAGCTAATTCTATCGCTCGCTGATCAGTCCCTTTGCCATCCAAGGCATCTGCTATCTTATCTGCCGTTCTACCACTACCGGCAATGACGATCACCAATCGCCCTGCAATGACACTTTGAAAAGCATCTTTGAATGTAACCTCACCACCATTGAGCAACACGGTAACAGAGGGCGCACCATTCGCGAGTACTGTAGCAACGTGAACAATCCAAGGTGATTCATCTCCCCACTCGTTCCCAGGAATCAAGACAAAATGGGTATGGTGAGGCTCTAACGGTGTGGAATCCTCTGGAGGGGTGAGCTGATTGGGAAGCGCTACTTTTCCCTCTGGAGCGACACCAATTAGGGGAAACGTCCCTGCGATTTGGCTACGTGCCATACCCATCAATTGCATCACACCCGCATCCGTACCCCCATCCACCACATAAGCGCCTAACTTTTCGGCAATAGGCGCTAAGACTTTGATAAATAACTGTTGGATGCGTAAGAATTCAGCTTCACTAATCTGACTTGCACCTCCCACAACGACTAAAATGGGACGCGACCCCTGAAGCCCTATTTGGTTGAGTTCAACGGATAACTCTGTGGGCACAGAGGGTCGAATGGCGGCGGCTTCACGTCCGTTCGAGAAGGTAAGTCTGAAGGGTTTTTCCATCGCAGTAGTTTTATGATGCGAGTTGAACTGGGTGAAAACATTATTGCAGAGATGCTATGCCCTGCGGACTTATCGTGGGAGTTTCACGAAGCAAAGACCTCATCACGGACTATGTGCAAACGGATTACTTTAGGGCGGTTTTGTTCATCAGGGAAATGACAGTGAACTGCATCACGTACCATCTCACGCAAGCTTTCCATATCATCAGCCTGAGTGAAAATTGACTCGCCCAAGGCTCTAGCCGTATACCCTCCATCTGGGTCATCTTCAACCAGAAATACGATTTCAGTCATAGCTAATTCTTGTGATTAATAAGTAAAACTTTCCGAACACAGTCCATCCAGCTCTCTCAGACAGCTGGAGCGGCTGTATTCTTTAACTACAGGACATCACAGCCCACAAGCCTCAACGCGAGAGAAGAGAATAACCCACCACTGAACCCATAGTCCATGACGACCAAACCACCTCCCATATCGTAAGTCTCTCAACCCAGGCAGGTGAGCTACTGGAGCCTCTAATGTGAAGGTGAGGTTGTTATAAGAAAGCCAGTTACCATTCACGCGCCATCCAACGCGATCGCAAAAAAAATTCCATTCTTTGTTCACACTCTTCCAGATTTGTTTCTGCACACTAAAACCGAAGCGACCATTGCTGTGTTGTACCCAAAGCTGGTCTATCTTACGCAGGTTTTCGCAGGGAAATACTTTGATGTTTTCCGGATAAAGGGATACATTGAAGATGCTTGGATAACCGAATACTTCAAACATGATAGCCTGAGTTTCTTCATCAGCCTCTTGCCATTTTCCTTCTGCAAGTAGTTCTTGCAGCTTGCTATATTCTTTTACCACCGTTGAATTTAGAGCAGAAGAGAAAGTCATATTATTGCTTACAGCTGTTACCGCGCTTGAATTCGATGGCGCGGAGCTTGCAGGGTTGAATGCTCGTAGCACTTCATCGGCGGATTGATAGCGATCTCTCACATAGTTTTGGGTTAATTTATCCAAGACTTGCCCCAGTTGTGGGCTGATAGTTATACTTTTTGGCAGACGTTCTCGCCATATCCATTTACCATTCAGTGCATCATAAAGTTCATCAGAACCGTCTTCCTTTGGTAAACATTGGGTTAGTAACCGAATGCAAGTAACGCCCAAACTGTAAAGGTCGCTAGCCGGATAAACTTGACCCCGCATTTGTTCTATCGATGCATATCCATGCGTCCCAATTGTCGTACCTGCGTGACCAAGAATCGTTGCTGTCACCTGTTTGGAGATGCCAAAATCAATCAGCATCAACTTGCCATCCTTACGGCGGCGCATAATATTCTCTGGCTTGATGTCCCGATGAATCACGCCGCGTTCATGAACAATCTTGAGTACTGGCAGCAAATCCGCTAGCAATTGCCGAATCTTTTCTTCGTTAAACGCTCCCTGCTGCTGCAATTCTGCAAGTAAAGTCTGCCCTTCAATTAACTCTTGCACTAGATACAGGCGCTTATCTTGTTCAAAATAAGCAATCAGCCGGGGAATCTGAGGATGCTCTCCCAGTTCATACAGTCGCTTTGCTTCTTGCTTAAATAATTCCGTCGCTTTCTCCAGCGCTGCCATGCCCTGAACTTGTGGAAAAAATTGCTTAATCACACAAGGGTCGTCTATTCTATCTGTATCTATGGCTTCATAAGTTCTGCCAAATCCCCCCTCACCCAAGAGTTGAATCACGCGGTAGCGGTTGCGGAATAGGGGTGAGAGTGTTTGTGAACCACAACTAAGGCAAAACTTATTCCCATCAGGGCTGAAAGGATTCGAGCAGGTGGGATTGGAACAATAAAGCATATTGGGACAGGCGTCAGCAGATTGTATTTATAGTGAGTGTTCCCAAAAGCTAGCTAATTTGTCAGCCTCAAGCCAACAATTCATCTACCGCCACACTAAAACCCAGCAATACTTTTTGAGTAGTAACCACTTCACCCGCTGTAAACCCTACTATCTGACTTTGAGTCATCACTAAGACTAAACGACTTGAGGGAAACACTAACCAAACTTCCTCGCAACCCGACTGTAAATATTCCTGCGCTTTGAGAAACACGTCCTCAGCAATATCAGTCGGAGAAACTATCTCCGCAATTAGAGGAAAACTCTGTGGCAATATATCTGCCTTGCCAAACTGTGCGACTAGCTCAGGCGTAAGATAGGCAACATCCGGACGCCTTCCTTGCTTATTCGTGCGACAAGGTACGTCAGTATAGACTTTTCCCCCTTGTCCACTGGAAGTCTTGTAACTCCTCCAGTAAAAGTACAGATTCCCCTGAATTTCACTATGCTGTAACGTCATGCCATTTTTCTCTATCAGTTGCCCATCCACCCATTCCATGTGTTCTGGAAGATTTAGCATAAAGTCTTCCACAGAGAAATTTTCTGATACAACAGCAGTAGTCACCATACTTATCTGCTCCTTTACGTCCTGATTCAGAGGGACAGGTCTGATGCCAGATTAGCGCTTCACGCCCTAAGGCAGGTAACCCCCTAAAATGGAAAGAAAGAGTGTTTAGATTTGTGTAGCCTATCCAGGCATAGGAATACTTATGGCTGCCGTTGTTTTAGTCCAAAATCTGCAAAAGCGCTACGGCGATGTCGAAGCCGTCAAGGATATCTCCTTTAAAGTAGAACCCGGTGAATTGTTTGGGTTACTCGGCCCCAATGGTTCAGGGAAAACCACCACCATTCGCTGCCTGTGTACCTTGAGTACACCCGACGCGGGTAAAATTGAGGTTTCTGGCATCTCCGTCATTGACAACCCAAGGGCAGCACGACGACGCCTCGGTTATGTCGCGCAGGAAGTCGCCCTCGATAAGATGCTCACGGGGCGAGAACTTCTGCAACTGCAAGCGGCACTATATCACCTTCCTGGTAGTGCTGCCAAAAAGCGGATTACGGAAGTGATTAGCTTGTTGGGTTTAGAGGAATATGCGGATAAAAAGACAGGCACCTACTCTGGAGGACTGAAAAGACGCCTCGATTTAGCAGCAGGGTTGCTGCATCAACCAGAGGTTTTGGTCTTAGATGAACCAACCGTCGGGTTGGATATTGAAAGCCGCTATGTAGTTTGGGATTTATTGCGTAAGCTGCGGGAAGCAGGAACCACGGTTGTAATTACCAGCCACTATTTAGATGAGATTGACGCCTTGGCGGATCGAGTTGCAATTATCGATCGCGGTATTGTGATTGCCGAGGGGACACCCTCCCAGTTGAAAGATCGAGTCGGAGGCGATCGCATTACCCTGCGTATCCGTGAGTTCTCCCCAACTGAAGAAGCCGAAAAAGCCAAAGATATGCTTCAAACTCTACCCTTTGTGCAAGAGATTATTATCAATGGCGCTCAGGGTAACTCCCTCAACTTGGTTGTGAAACCCCAAAGCGATGCTTTAATGACCATTCAGCAATCCTTGAAGGACGTGGGTTTACCCACATTTGGAATTGCTCAGTCGCGACCCAGTTTAGATGATGTTTATCTCGCTGCCACGGGTAGAACCTTAATGGATGCCGAACTCGCCGCCGCTGGGACACGCGACCCCAAAGCAGAGAAAAAACAAAATATGCGGTAGGTTAACTATCTCTGCTGTGGGACAGGCATCCTGCCTGTTTGGGTAAAAATAGCAGGCAAGATGCCTGCTCCACAAAAGACAATCAAATTCCTTTGAAAGATAAAAAATAAGATGAGCGGAACCATTACTCCTTCTAAATCAGAGATTAACTTACAACCCGACCTATCCAATCAAACCTTAATTAGCGATAAGCCAGGTTTGGGTGAATTTATCCAAGAAACTTTAGCCCTCACCAAACGTCTATTCATTCAATTACAGCGGCGTCCTTCTACCTTAATTGCCGGAATAGTTCAGCCTTTAATGTGGCTCATTCTGTTCGGTGCCTTGTTTCAAAATGCGCCGCAAGACCTGTTTGGTGAGGGTCTTTCTTATGGAAAATTCCTGGGTGCGGGGGTATTAGTGTTCACCGTCTTCGCTGGTGCACTGAATGCTGGTTTGCCCGTGATGTTTGACCGAGAATTTGGTTTCTTGAATCGCTTACTTGTAGCACCTCTAGCTTCTCGGTTCTCCATTGTTGCCGCCAATGCGATTTATATTATTGCTCTGAGTTTGATTCAAGCGGCGGCTATCATTATCACTTGCGCCTTTTTAGGAGCGGGTTTCCCTAGTCCAGTAGGATTGGCAGTGATTACCCTGATTGTTCTTTTGTTAGTTGTCGGGGTAACGGCGTTGAGTTTGGGATTAGCATTTGCCCTACCTGGACACATTGAACTCATAGCCGTAATTTTTGTAACCAACTTGCCCTTGCTGTTCGCCAGTACAGCGCTTGCACCTCTATCCTTTATGCCGGGATGGTTGCAAATTGTAGCAAGCCTCAATCCTCTGAGTTATGCGATCGAGCCGATTCGTTATCTGTATAACCACAGCGATTGGTCACTCGGTAGTATTGTGATGCAAGCGCCTTGGGCATCTATTTCCTTTGGGGGAGCTCTCCTCGTGTTGTTAGTTTTTGATGCTGTAATATTAGTGGCAATTCAGCCTTTGCTGCGCCGCCGCATTTCTTAAGTGTCATTATTGAGTTAGCATAATTTGCCCTAAACCGCCATGAAGATCACTAACCCGTTCGTTTCAGCATTCGCCTCAACCTGCTTCGCTCGAATAGCTCTTGGCGTAGGCGTTTCAACGGTAGCCATCGCCTCGATGATTCTCCCTCAAGTGGCTTCGGCTCAAACCGCTCCCGCTCCAGGCAATATTCAAAGTTTCCCAGATGCGTCTCGACAAAATGAGAGAGATTCATTTGGTGGAAACCTGGGTGGTGGCGACTTCAATATCTTTCAAATGATTCATCAGTCTCAATTGGGGGGTATGCGCGATATGAGCGAGTATTCCCAAGAGCAAAATCGAAATCTCAATAATGCGGCTGAAGCATTCAAGCGCCAACAACGAGTACTGATTGGCAACCCAGAACCGCAACTTCTAGAAAATCCAGCCACTAACACTCAGCCGGAAAACCCACAGGGCAATTAATTCAATCCGATTGTCCAAATGAGTGATTAAAAAGGAGGGGTACGGTTGAACGTACCTCTCAATTTTTTATTTATGAATTCTGGTCAATTAGCCCATTGCCGCTAAGATATCTTGGGCGTGGTTGCTTGTATTCACCTTGTCATCGACATGGGTAATTTTGCCATTACTGTCAATGATGTAGGTGACACGCTTGGCATAACCCCCCCCATCAACATCGTAAGCCTTGGTAATGGTTCCATCTGTATCGGCTAGGAGTTGGAAAGGCAGACCATATTTTTCTTGAAATTGCTTATGGGAGGCTTCATCGTCCCTGCTGACACCCAGTACAACCATATCTTTCCCTTGGTATTGGGTGTAGTTGTCCCGGAAGCTTTGGGCTTGTTTGGTGCAACCGGGGGTGTCATCTTTAGGATAGAAATATAGCACAACAGTTTTGCCGGCTAAATCTGACAGAGAAATGGTATTGCCATCACTATCTTTGGCGGTAAAGGCCGGAGCATCCATACCAACTTGTAAAGCCATCGTTTTTGTATCCTGTTGGTCTAAAGTAAACATCCAACTCTACATATTACAATAGATTACAATTTTCCCAGAAATGAACCGTACTGGTTAGAAACGATGGGGCGGGATCTGATAGAAACCGCTTAAGATAGAAAAACCGAACCAGCGGTCAGTAGGGTGTTAATTTACCAACCGTTGCGATGACTTCACTTCAACCTTTGGATACTCAATCAATTCAATATTCGACTAGCACGCTTAAACGTGCAGAACGAGCCATTCGGTGTTTACCCTTCCAGTTACCTTTATTGGCAGCGATGCGATCGCAAAGTGTTTCCTTGCAAGCGATCGCAGGACAAAAAGGTGTTGAACACCATTACACAAAACGCCCCCTATCGGAATTGGCGATCGAAGGTGGGTTAATGTGGTTAATTCAAGTCGGTATTTTACGACGTGAAGTCGATGGTCAGGGCATTACGGATAGTTTTCGTTTAACACCTTTAGGGCGTCATTTAGTCGAAAAATGGGAAAACCAAGGGGGAACCCTACCTCCCCCCTCCTTTTTAGATCGGCTTTATAATGCGGTGAGTCGATGGTTCAGACTGCCTTTTTAATAAACCCTTCAATCGGTGGCGTCTACATTTTCGCGAAAGCCTAGTACAACCAGCTTCTAACCCAAAGTATGAAAGCCATTATGGTCGTGGGTACAACCTCCCACGCAGGAAAATCTTTAATTGCCACAGCCTTATGTCGTATTCTCTCGCGGCGCGGCTGGCGTGTCACCCCCTTTAAAGGGCAGAATATGGCGCTGAATGCCTATGTAACGCCGAATGGGGGAGAAATCGGTCATGCACAGGCGGTACAAGCCTGGGCTGCCGGGGTAATGCCCTGTGTGGAAATGAATCCCATATTACTCAAGCCACAAGGGGACATGACTTCCCAAGTCATTCTCATGGGCAAAGCTGTCGGCAAAGTCAGTGCAGCCGATTACTATGAGCAGTATTTTACTCAAGGTTGGCAGGCGATTGAAGAATCACTGCGGCGTCTGACGAATGACTTTGATTTAGTGGTGTGCGAAGGTGCGGGTAGTCCTGCGGAGATTAATCTTAAGCACCGCGACTTGACGAATATGCGAGTGGCGATGCATTTAAATGCTCCTACCTTGCTGGTGGTGGATATTGATCGAGGTGGAGCTTTTGCTCACGTCGTCGGCACTCTGGAACTTTTGGAACCCGAAGAACGCGCCTTAATTAAGGGTGTGGTGATTAATAAGTTTAGGGGTCAGCGATCGCTTTTGGATTCCGGTATCACCTGGCTGGAAGAACGCACGGGTATTCCTGTCGTGGGTGTGATTCCCTGGATGGAGCAGATATTCCCCGCCGAAGACTCCCTGGATTTGCTAGAACGAAACTTTCAAAAAAAGGCGAATAGCGAAATCACGATTGCCGTCATTCGACTGCCTCGAATTTCCAATTTTACGGATTTTGACCCGCTCGAATCCGAACCCAGCGTCACCGTCAAATATGTAATGCCATCCCAACCCTTGGGACATCCAGATGCGGTGATTCTCCCAGGTAGTAAAACAACCATTGCTGATTTACTAGTCCTACAAAAAACGGGTATGGCGGCAGCCATTCAAGAGTACGCCGCTGCCGGAGGTACAGTGTTGGGAATTTGTGGTGGTTTTCAAATGTTGGGCAAAATGCTCGCCGATCCGGAGGGAATTGAAGGGCAAGAGGGACGTTATCAAGGGTTAAGTTTGTTACCCTTAAAAACAGTTATTGCAGGTAATAAAGTTGCACGTCAGCGGATTGTAACGTCCAATTATCCTCAAGTGGGTTTACCTGTTTCAGGTTACGAAATTCATCAAGGGCGATCGCGATTAGTAGAATCCGAAGAAGGAAATACACAGTCATCTTGTAAACCTCTATTTGATGACCCTGGTTTAGGCATTGTTGACATTAATCAATCGGTTTGGGGCAGTTACCTGCACGGACTTTTTGACAATGGGCCTTGGCGACGTGCCTGGTTGAATTTTCTGCGACAGCAACGAGGACTCCCGTCTCTGCCTACAGGTGTTGCGAATTACCGCGAACAACGAGAAACGATGTTAAACTTGCTGGCGGATACGGTGGAAGAACATTTAGATTTAAGCCCGTTTTTACCGTCTCAAAAAGCTAATCAAGAAGGATGAAGGGTGAAGTTATGGTTTAGACTATCTTGGGGGAATGGCGTAGCTATTCATCCTTTAATACTCCATCGTTTTTGTGATACTAACTAACAATTAATTACTAACAACCCATGAGTGTTAGCATTCAATTCTTACCCGATAACGTGACAGTTGATGCCGAAGTGGGAGAGCCAATGTTGCAAGTGGCTGAACGCGCTGGTGTGTTTATTCCCACAGGTTGCTTGATGGGAACTTGTCATGCTTGTGAGGTAGAACTCAATGATGGGGAGACGATTTGTGCCTGCATTACAGGCGTACCAGCGGGTCGTAAAGAATTAACCATTAATCTCTATGTTGACCCAAATTGGTAGGTTTTGAGAAGGCGTTTTTAAATTATGGTCTAGACCGAGAAATTCCTGTTTCCGTGTCCCTACTCTCATCACTGTTGCTGATGTTTAGCCTGTAAATCACAGAAATTTTTACAACACATCCAGTCTTCCTGCCCTCCTACCAATCGTGTCATCGTGAACTACCTACAGTGACGCTTCGCGTACACAGTAGGCTTCCTGCCCAACAGAAAGCGTAGTAGTAGATTTCTTGCGTCCTCTATTACTACGGCTTACATCTGGGCGACAGGCTTTATCCCCCGTTCCAGAGGTCAAAATTCGTAGTCCTTCGTCTCGAAGGTTAATAGCAGCGTTGATGTCCCTGTCGTGAGTAGTTTGGCAGTTTTCACAAGTCCAACGTCTTACTTTTAGTGGTAGACTGGCGACTTGGTTGAGGCATACATGGCAAGTTTTAGAACTGGGGAAAAAACGATCAACTTCTTGATAAACCTTCCCTTCTGCCTCAGCTTTGTATTTGAGCATGGTGCAAAACATTCCCCATCCAACTTGATGAATAGCTTTGGCTAGATAGTGATTTTGCATCATGCCTTTAACGTTAAGATTTTCCACCACAATGACTTGGTTTTCGTTCACTATCCTACGCGATAGCTTGTGCAGAAAATCTTCACGACAGTTAGTAATCTTCCTATGAACCCTAGCGACTCTCTTTCTCGTTTTATTGCAGTTATTAGAACCTTTCTGTTTTCTAGATAGCTGCTGTTGTTTGAGCTTTAAATTCCGCTCGTGCTGCAAGAGTATTCGGGGATTATCAAACTTAGATCCATCGCTGGTTACAGCGAAATGGCTCAGTCCCAGGTCAATACCTATCGCTTTGCCATCTGTGCTTGACTTCGGCTTATATGATCCGTCATCAAATAAAATAGCTGCGAAGTATTGACTGGAGCAGTTCTTGGAGATAGTTACAGTCTTTACTTTACCCTCAATTTTTCTGTGAATAGTTGCCGACACCTGGCCTATCTTGGGAATAGTTAAATGACTATCTGCAACCTTGATGTGTTGAGGATACTGGATTGACTGCTTACCATGCTTTGATTTGAATCTAGGGTATTTCGCCCTTCCTTCAAAGAAGTTATTGAAGGCTACTCCCAGGTTTAAGCAGGCTTGCTGCAAACACTGTGAATACGTCAGAGTTAACCATTCATGCTCTTTCTTTAACTGTGGGATGAACTTCTTAACTTCATAACCTGACAACCCTTTTCCTGTCTCTTTGTACGTCTGGTTCATTAAGTTCAGACAATAATTCCACAGCCAACGGCAGTTACCAAACGATTGTTCTAGTAGCTGCTGCTGTTGTGGATTGGGATAGAGTCTGACCTTAACAACCCTGAGCATTTAGAGTGAAATTTATTTACTATAAGCAAGCCTATCATCATTTGGTCAGCGGAGGTACCTCCGCGCTCCCCGCAATTCATCCACGCTCACCCTGTCGGGTTGAGACGTGGGGCTTCTTGTCAATTTAAGCTAAACAAAGAGACTCAAGAGGTAAAGGATGTCAGCAGCGTCAGAACAAAAACGGGTAGTCGTTGTCGGTGCCGGTTGGGCTGGATTAGGAGCAACCTACCACTTAGCCAAACAGGGCTACGACGTTACACTCCTAGAAGCGAGTCCTTATCCTGGTGGTTTAGTGGCAGGCTGGAAAACTGCCGGAGGACGTTCCATCGAGGGCGGGATTCATGGCTTCTGGTATCCCTACAGCAATATCTTTGCCCTGGTTCGAGAATTGGGACTGAATCCGTTTACCCCGTTTACCCGTTCCTCCCAATATTCCCCCGCTGGGTTGGAAGTGGAATCGCCGATTTTTCAAAATGAACCCCGACTCCCCACTCCATTAGGCACCTTTCTCTATACCCAGTTCCAGCGGTTGCCACTTATTGACCGCCTTTCAGCTTTACCCTTACTCTATGGCATCATCGATTTTGATAACTCGGATGAAGCATGGCAACGCTATGACAAAGTAACTGCCCGTGAACTATTTAAGCAGTTTGGTGTCTCTGCCCGACTGTACAAAGATTCCTTTGAACCCATGCTATTAGTCGGCTTATTTGCACCTGGGGAACAGTGTTCCGCCGCCGCAGCGTTGGGGATGCTTTACTACTTCATCCTCGCTCACCAACCCGATTTTGATGTCGTTTGGTGTCGGGGAACGGTTGGGGAGATGATATTTAAACCTTGGGTGGAACGCATTCAGCAAGCTGGCGGCAGGGTACTCACGAATAAACGAGTCAGCGACATCCTTCTTGACAGCACGGGTAAGGCAAAAGGGGTTGTCTGCGGCGATGAAGTTTTTGAGGCAGACGCGGTGATTTTTAGTGTTAGCGTCAGTGGCATGAAAAAGATAGTTAGCGGTAGCCCGACACTACAAAATTATCGGGAATTCCGAGACTTGAAGAATTTAGGGTCAATTGATGTGTTGGCAACGCGGTTGTGGTTCGATCGCAAAATAAACATCCGCCATCCCTCGAATGCCTGCTTTGGATTTGACCCCACAACAGGCTGGACATTTTTTGACCTCAATGCATTGCAAGACGAATACCGTGATGAACCCGGTAGCGTCATTGAAGCGGACTTTTACCACGCCAATCAGTTGCTACCTCTAAGTGATAAGCAAATTGGAGAAAAAGTTCAGCATGATTTAGCAACTTGTATCCCAGCATTTGGACAGGCAAAAGTTATCGATAGTTGTGTTATTCGGGTACCGCAAGGAGTGACTCATTTTGCACCGGGTAGCTATCAGTATCTAATGCCATCTGTGACGACCATCGAGAATGTTTTTATGAGTGGGGATTGGATTGTCACTCGCCACGGTTCTTGGTCACAGGAGAAGGCTTATGTTACAGGTTTGGAAGCTGCCAATATTGCGATCGCGTATTTCGGTCATGGACGTAATGCAAACATTATCCCTGTTGAACCGGATGAACCCCATATTCAGTTAGGTCGGATGATTAATAAGACAGTGCGCGATTTGGGTAAGAATTTATTGCCAGATTTTTGGTTGCCTTAGATGAAAAAATATATTACTCGCGAAAGTTAAATAAATGTTGCCATCAACTGTGGACACAGCTTCGCCCAATCTCTTGTAGCTAAAGAATGCGATCGCCTCTCCCCCCCACCCTCCCCAAAACGCGATGGCTTTGGTTATGGCTCGTCGCAAACTGGCTATTCATCCTCGATAACCATTATTCTGACTAGAAGACTTCTGACTTCTGAATCCTTGTCTAGTCAACTATGCCCACCACCATCGCCCTGATTGCCCACGATCGCAAAAAAGACGATATTGTTGCCTTTGCTCGTACCTATGCACCGATTCTTGCTCGCTACAAATTAATGGCAACCGGAAGCACCGGACAGCGCATCCAAGAAGGAACCGGTTTACCCGTCGAACGCATGTTGTCTGGGCCAATGGGAGGCGATGCTCAAATTGCAGCTCAAGTTGCCACAGGTCAAGTTATTGCCGTAATTTTCCTGTTTGACCCCCTCTACGCTCAACCTCACGAACCGAATATCCAAGCACTATTACGTATCTGCGAGGTTCACAACATCCCTCTTGCCACAAACCTCGCGACAGCAGAAGCGATCGTGGCAATGTTGCATCACACTCGTGTAGGTTATCTAATCTTTAACCCCGTTTCAGGTCAAGGGAATGCACAGCAAGACCTAGCCCTAATCCAGCAGCTTCTAGAACCCAAAATTCGCTTAAATGTTCACTTGACAACCCCGGAACTCAGTGCAGAACAATTGGCTCAGGATGCGATCGCACAAGGAGCAGAATTGATCATTGCATCGGGTGGTGATGGTACGATCTCCGCCGTAGCTGGAGCCGTGATTGGCACAGGGATACCTTTGGGGATAATCGCCAGGGGAACTGCCAATGCCTTTGCCGTTGCCTTGGGAATTCCCACCAATATTAGAGGAGCTTGCGAGACAATTTTAGCGGGGACAACCTGTATTGTGGATGCGGCTCGCTGCAATGGGTTCCCGATGATTTTGCTGGCAGGTATTGGATTTGAGGCAGAAATGGTTGAACGAGCCAACAGGGAGGCGAAAAGCCGCTTCGGAGCCTTAGCCTACATCGTAGCTGGTATTCAACAACTCAACGAACACGAAGTGTTTGCCACGCAAATTGAGATTGACGGCGTTGTCAATGAGTTCCTGGCAGGAGCCGTCACCGTTGCCAACGCCGCACCACCAACCTCTGTTTTGGCTCAAGGATTAGGGCAGGTGATTGCGACAGATGGTCTGTTAGATGTGACCATTGCTACACCCAGCACGAAGCTCCAAGCCGTGAATGCCATGTTTAGCCTTTTTGGCTCAGCTTTAATCCAGACTGCGCCCAACCGACCGGATATTATCCACTTATCAACCCGGCGGATTAAGGTAACAACAGATCCACCTCAAAAAATCGTCGTGGATGGTGAAATTATTGGCACCACTCCTGCGGAAATTGAGTGTATTCCTAATGGACTAGCCGTTTTTGCCTCACCTATAGTCGAACAGGTTATGTAAAAAATCCCTGGCGATGGTATTCTCAGATACTCAGGTGTTCAGGAGTTCACGGTACCTCTCCTTTGTATTGAGAGGGATTGCGAACACGAGGCTTCTCGTCTGGACAGCGCTTCTGTGCAACCATTTATTGCGTTTTGTAACAATTTTTGCTCTCTAACCATGAGGTGTAAACGCTGTGCTAGACTAGCCGATGAGAATAAATTCGGTTGTAGCGTTTGTTTCTAGCATTGACAGGCTTTACTCCTTGTGGTCTTAACAGGCTTCTCTCCGAAATCTATCTCTCTACACCCTCTGATTTTGGAGATAATCTATGTCCATTTATGTAGGCAATCTTTCCTACGAGGTCACTCAAGAAGACCTCAGCGCTGTTTTTGCAGAATATGGTTCTGTAAAGCGGATTCAGTTACCCACAGACCGTGAAACAGGTCGCTTACGTGGCTTTGCTTTTGTAGAAATGGGTACAGAAGCTGAAGAAACAGCAGCGATTGAGGCTCTTGATGGAGCTGAGTGGATGGGTCGTGATATGAAGGTGAATAAGGCGAAGCCTCGCGAAGATAGAGGGCCGTCTGGTGGCGGTGGCGGTCGGGGAGGAAATAGAAACTTCTCTTCAGGAAATCGTAATCGCTACTAAGCCTTAAAGCTTAATTGACTCAGAAGAGGCTCAAGCAACGCTGCTTGAGCCTCTTCTGCTATGCTTGTTTTCTATTCAAGAGGGCGATCGCGCCTTCCCAATCTAAAGTCATGATGGGATTGAGTAGAAGGGATTGCTGCTTATGTCATCGCCACGCGATAGCGAAGCGCTGCCGCCTTGGGCAGATCGTTCAGTCACAATTGAAGTCACGACCAGTACGGCTCAGCCTGCACTGTTAAAAGGTCTAAGTATATGGCGGCGCTTGGGTTTACTGTCTCAGACTCAACTCAAAGTTGAACTCACAACTCAAACGTCTAATCCTGAACTGTTAGAAGGTTTAGATGCGTTTTTACGCTTAGGTTTGCTTTCGGACAGTCTCGTGCAAAAGTTGTGCCGAGAAAATCTTACCTGTCCGTTGCCACAAGTAATTGTTACGCCAACAGCCTCCTCAACTCCAGCGCCAATATCACCCCGCACACCAATGCCTCAACGGTTACCGGAGTTCGCCACAGACTTTGCTCCAGAGGAACCGACGGCACCCGCACCAAAACAACCCAATCCGTCCCCCACCTGGCTCACGGAAATGTTGCAGTCGCTTCAGGCAGAACTCAGCGTCAGGTGGCTGCTGTTTCTAGGGGTGTTCATGGTGGTGGTATCCTCTGGGGTGCTAGCTGCCAGTCAATGGAAGAATTTCCCAGCCTCTGGACAATATGGGGTGTTATTGGGATATACCTTAACGTTTTGGGGAGTCTGTGCCTGGGCAAATCGGCAGAGTAATTTACGCTTGACGGCTCAGACGTTGCAGATTGTGACGCTGCTACTGGTGCCGGTCAACTTTTGGGCGATGGACGGCTTTGGGTTGTGGCGTAATCCCGTCGATTGGATTGTGGTGGCTTGTGCTACCCCGATCTTGAGCGCGATTGCGCTACGCGCACGCTACGCTAACGCCTTTTTCATCTGGAAACGAGAGCAACAACCCCCTTTACCCATCCTCAATTATTTGGCGCTCAGTTACCTGCACTGGGGTTGGAGTGTGCCCGGATTTCCTCTAGTGGCGGTTTATTTGGGCACAAGTACTACCTTAGCCACATTCTATTGGGAATGCAGAAGACGGAAGCCTCAAGGCAGGATTAATTCATCCCAGCCTGCGGGAAGGGCTTCGCCCGATATCCTACATCCCGCTACGTTCCAAATCGCGGTGTATGGCATCGGCATTCTTCTGTTTAGAGCCATTTTTGTCGCAGGTGTGGATATCCAGCAGCTCGGTTTAGCAATTGGTGCCTACGGCTGGTTCCTATCTTGGCTATCCCAGCAACAACGGAAGTTGTCAGCCGAGGAATCCGAATTGCCTCAGTTGAGTTGGGAGTGGCTGGGGGGTGGGTTGCTGTTTGTAGGCTGGCTGGTTTCGGTGGGAGTCGAGTTTCCCTGGCAAGCGATCGCAGTGAGTGGATTGGGCTTGTGGTTCTTTGGTAGTCGCTTACAACGATTTTGGCAGAAGCTTGACTTAGCCGCTATTTTGTGCACTGGCTTACAGTCCCTATGGCTGTTTTGGCGGTTGATTCCAGCCCATATCCAAACACAGCTAGTGGCAACCGCCAGCCAACTCATCCATTCCGAGGATACGCCCTTTGCCCTGTTAAGCTTGGTGCTGTTTCCCTACCTGATCATCATCGTCGGGTTAATAGACTGGCTGGAGCGCCGAGAGAAAATTCATTTGGCTGAGTTTGGAGAAGCGATCGCTCTCTCCTTTGGCACCCTCCTAACTGTCCTCAGTTCCGTTAATCCCCTGCTGCGGACGCTCAATTTACTCAATTCCACCATTACTTTGGGGATTGTCAGCCAACGACGTGGATTTTTGGGTAGTAGCCGTAATCTCGAACTGCTGGTGTACCTGACTCACATTACAGGTATAACAACTATTCTGTGCGCCATTGACTATCTGTTGCCACACCTGAATCGAGGGGAATGGGCAGCCATTTTGTTAGCCCTGATGGTAGGCGAATGGGCAGTGACGTTAGGGCGTGAGAAGCCAGGTGTAGAGGCGACGCATACGTCACCCGTACAGGAGTCAGGAGTTACTAGAATTGCTCAATCCCCAATATGGCGTCGCAGTGCTTGGCATTTGGGCTTAGCCTTAGCTGGGTTGAGTTATGTCTTGCTGTGGGTGAATGTTCAAGCCGCATGGGAAAACCCAACTGTTAACGTGACTTATTGGGGTTTGTTGTGGCTGGTTACACCCTTAGCTTTGACTGGAGTAGCGACTTGGACATCAGGCTCCCGAAGGCAATTCGCTAGCGCGTTAAGTATAGCTGCCTTGGTTGCGCTGCAATTCTTGACGCTGAGCATCCCCCATGTCCGATTAGTCAGTTTGGGGGTTGCCACCATCCTGATGTTCGTGAATACCCATTATCGGCGAGACGTTAGTGCCGCAGGAATTACAGTCGGGTTTGGTTTGAGTTTCTTGGGGATGTGCTTATGGGAGGGTATCCCTGGATTACCGCCCCTGTCTCTAGAGGGTTGGTTGGTAGCGGGTGCGATCGCATTCACCAGTTTATGGCTGATACGTAGTTGGCTGATGCGCCGTTCTAGTGAATTGGCATCCCTTTATGTTCCGGCGACAGATAGTTGGGCGATCGCATTATGTAGTCTAGAACTCATCCTACTCACACTTCACTCCTTAGCTGTCTATTGGGGGTTTCTCTCCCCAGAGGTGGCGGTGCTGGTGGCTGGGTTTGTGACAATGGGAGCGATCCTTTATCGGAGCTGGCGTCACCCGTCGAACTGGAGCATTTACGCCCTAGGTTGGTGTCTGGAATTGTTGACAGCCGAGGGATTGGGTTTTTTGGGGCGCTCAGCCCTGAACTTAGCGATCGCTAACCTCGCTTTAGGACTCATTGCCCAGCTAGCAGGGGACTGGTGGCAGCGTCGAACGGGTAGGAGTCATTTACCCAGTAGCTGGCATGTTATCCCTTTACTTTATGGGATTTTGGGCAGCGTACTGCGCTGGGGCACTTTCGCCAACTGGACGGGTTTATCAACCCTTGCTCTTGCTGTGATTGCCATCGGCGTGGGGCGTCGGCGTCAGGCATTTAAACCCCTGCTCTACCTTGCTTTGTTGGGGGTTTCGGTTTCTGCTTATGAAATCTTACTGTATCAACTCTCACAACTATCGGGAGGCTCAACAGGCGACGGATTAATTGTGATGGCAGGGCTGGGGACGAGTATTATGTATGCCTACCGAGTGCTATCTCCCTGGTTAATCAAGTACCTGCACCTGACGAAAGAAGAACTCAACGTGATCGCTCATCTGCACTGGGCTTGGAGTAGCCTTCTCTTGATAGGTGCTACCACTTATCAACCCCAATCTTTAATGCTGGGATTTGGGGTGGGTGTGTTTTTAGTGCAATACGCCATCTTTCAGGGACGCCACAAGCCTGCCAGGGGGGAGGAAGCCGACGATCCAGAGGTTAGGGGTGGAGAAATTTGGGTTTATCTGGGCTTTTTAGAAGCCTTTGGAATACGTCTGTATTGGCTCAGTTTACCCATTGCACGTCTATTATCGGGGCCATTGGGGCCTTGGAAAGGTGCGATCGCTTCTGTCTTTGCCTACTTCCTGTTCATCCTGCCTTGGGAACGTTGGGGCTGGCAAAAACGCCCTTGGACAGTTGCAGCGATCGCTATCCCCCTGATTGCCGTTGTCGAAAGTCCGATGGGGAATTCCCCCGTCAGTTTACTGATTATTGCAGGGTACTACGTTTTCTTTGCCATCCTGAATCAGCAAATTCGCTTTACCTATCTCAGTGCCCTGTTAATTGACTGGGTGCTCTATCGCTGGTTTTGGTATCTAAAACTGAGCGATGCCTTGTGGTATGTCACTCCGCTGGCACTGTCTTTGCTCTACATCGCTCAAGTCGATCCCAATCTAAAACAACCCGAAGAAAAACACAGGCGTCACTTCCTACGCTTGGTGGGTAGCGGTGCAATTTGTGTTGTGGCTTTATGGAGCAATCCAGGGAGTGGTTTAGTAAGTGGAATAATTAGTTTGTTGGTAATTTTTGCGGGACTGGGTTTAAGGATTCGAGCATACCTTTATGTAGGCACGGCAACTTTTTTAATTAATGCTTTGTATCAACTAGGAATTCTGATTTTTGATTACCCCTTCTCCAAATGGGTTGTTGGGCTTCTGGTCGGCATCGCATTTATTTGGATAGCGGCTACCTTTGAAACACGCCGCGAACAAATTACCGCGTTGCTTCGTAATTGGATTACTGAGTTGCAGAATTGGGAGTGAATCATTAATGAACCATCAGAACAACCGGAATCCAGTCGTGCTGGTTCACGGCATTCTTAGAACCTCTTCTGTCTTCCGTACCCTAGCTCCCTTCTTGATTCAACAGGGTTGGCCGGTTTATATGATCGACCTAACACCGAATAATGCCACCTTACCTTTAGAAGAGATGGCATCACAAGTCAGGGACTTTATCAATAAAACATTTCCACCAGAACAACCTATTGATTTAGTTGGCTTGAGCATGGGGGGTTTGGTAACACGCTACTACGTACAACGACTAGGAGGGATGAATCGGGTACAACGTTTCATTACCATCTCTGCACCCAACAAAGGCACTTGGTTAGCCTATCTTTGGCATCGCCGCGCTTGCGTTCAGATGCGTCCGGGTAGTGTGTTTTTGGAAGATTTGAATCAAGACGCCCAGACGCTGGAACATATTAATTACACGTCCCTATGGACACCTTGGGATTTTATCATTATCCCTGCACGAAACTCCCAGATGCCTGTAGGGCGGGATGTCAAATTATCAGTTTTTGCTCATGCTTTCATGGTTGTCCATCCTCGCAGTCTAGCTGCTATAGTCGCTGCCCTTTCTGAACCTATTAAATCTGACATCTTGCACCATTCTCAAAAAGTAGAAAAAGCTAACTCCCCAGCCCCGTCCTATAAGGAGGGGGAAAAGGAAAAAATTCGTTAGTTGGAAGGGGGAGCCGAAAATCTTACTCCCCTCCCCTCAAATGAGAGAGGTTGGGGGATAAATCAAACTGATTATTGCAACTGCTGAAGATGCCAGTTAAACGCGATCGCCAACTTCTGCCAACTCCCGCCCCCCAAAAATTGCTTCATGATGGCGGTAAAACTTAAACTCCAGTAAGTTATAAAACGGGTCTTGTAAAAAGAACGTGCGATGCTCGGTAATTTGACCCTTAAAACGCAGTTTGGGCTGTTCGTAGAAGGTTAAATTGCGCTGTTGCACACGCTCTAGCAAGGCTTCCCATTCCGATTCTTCGGTGAAAATTAAGCCAAAGTGTCGGGGATAAATGCCTTTTTGTGGCGTTGGAGGTTCTTGGGTAACGTGCGCCACGAGTTGATTACCGTATAAATTAAAAATCAAGGCATGACGGGATTCTCGCCCCATTTCGCAGCCCAGTCCATTTCCATAAAACTCTTTGGTCTGCTCAATGTCGGTAACGGGAAACGCGAGATGAAACAGCACTGTGTTCATAGAAAACTCCGAGAAACCCATCGGCTTTTAGCCGTGGGAGGAATAGGAGGGAAACTGATGGAGTTCAATACCCCGGAAGTTTCCATCTGTCTAGCGGGATGAGTTAAAATGTATGTGTGACTCAATCTCTGTCTGTTAAATGCAAGCTTATAGTCCCTGTAGAGTTTTGACCAAAGATCGATGAGACTCTGCGGGGATTTGCTGATGCTTGCAACCAGATACTCGCAGTAGCTAAACGCGACAATTGTTGAAATACGACCAAACTTCACCACAAAGTTTATAAGCCCGTTCGTGAAGTTACAGGACTGAAAGCCAATCATGTTTGTCAGGCTATCCGGCGAGTAATTGGTAATGCCAAAGCAGTCAAGCAAATCCACAAGTTCAGACCCACTTCCATTAGCTTGGATGTCCGCACTTTTAAATATGTGGAATCCGAGCAAACTGTGGGCGTGACCTTGAAGTGTGGACGGGTTGATTTTAAGCTGTCCATCGGTGGATATCAGATTGCGCTGCTCAGAGGGCAAAACCTCACCAGTGCAACACTGAATAAGTCTAAGAAGGGCGATTATTACATCAACTTTGTGGTTGAGATAGACACCCCACCAACGGGTAAAACACCCAAAGTGATTGGAGTCGATCTTGGTCGCAAAGATATTGCTACCACCTCTACAGGTAAATCCTGGAGTGGTGAACACATCCAGTCTGTTAGAGACAAATTTAGTAGAGTCAGAGCAAACGTTCAATCCAAACGCACTCGCAACTCTAGACGGTTGCTGAGAAGGCTTTCTGGGAGAGAACGTCGCTTTCAGAAGTGGCTGAACCACGACATCAGTAAGCAACTGGTAACTGAGGCAAAGCAATCTGATGCTGCATTGGCGTTTGAGGATTTGACCGGAATCAGGGATAGCCTCAACCAAAAACCACGCAGCAAAACTGAGCGGCGTAGAACGAATAACTGGGCTTTTTATCAACTCAGGATATTCGTAAAGTACAAAGCTGCAATTGCCGGAGTTCCAGTTGTGTTTGTCCCCCCTGCTTACACAAGCCAAACCTGTTCGCGTTGCCGACACGTTCACCCTGAAAAGGGGAAGTCGTATCGGAACGGGAAGAAATTTAAGTGTGGGCATTGTGGATTTGAACATGATGCTGATATAAATGCGGCAATATTAATTGCCGCTCTTGGGGGAGCTGTAAGCCTCCCCGGAAGTCCAGGGATAGCTTGTCTATTAGAAGGGCAATGGACACTGATCCTTGCCGAAGTGTTGCCCTTGTTTAGATTGGCTTGATCCGGGCTGAAGCGCACGCGCTTTTAGCCGTGGGTTGCTTACATACTGATTTTAGATTTAGATTTTGTCTGAGTGTTCTTAACTCTAAAATCACAATAAGATGTCCCTCACAAATTTGTGATGCTTTTTACTACTTCTTTCACTCCTTGGCTGGTTGCGGTTGGCTTGAACACGGTTTTACTGGCGATTGTCTGGATTGCCCCAAAGAAGTTACTCACTCCAGCCGGGATATTTCACGCGTGGCTGCTCGGTGTTCTCATCTGGGGAACTTTAGGTTGGCAGGGCTATGTGGTTGTGATGTTTTACTTCCTCGTCGGCTCTGCTGTTACCCGCATCGGGATGGAGCAAAAGGAAGCCGCAGGCATTGCGGAGAAGCGATCGGGTGCCAGAGGGCCGGAAAATGTCTGGGGTTCTGCTCTGACTGGGGCACTCTGTGCCTTAGGCACGTTATTGGTTGCGCCGCCTTATCGGAGTTTGTTGCTTCTGGGCTATGTCGCCAGTTTTGCCACTAAGCTCTCGGATACTTGTGGTAGTGAGGTGGGCAAAGCCTACGGAAAACGAACGTTTCTCATCACTACCTTACAGCCTGTGGCGCGGGGGACTGAGGGGGCAATTAGCTTGGAAGGAACGATCGCCGGTGTCGTGGGTTCAATTGCGATCGCCTTCATCGGTTGGGGGGTGAATCTGATTTCCTTGACAGATGTCTTATTTTGTGTAATATCTGCCTTCATCGCCACCAACGTAGAGAGCTTAATTGGGGCAACCCTTCAATCCAAATTTGACTGGATGACGAATGAAGTGGTGAATTTTATCAATACCCTGATTGGTGCGATCGTAGCAGTGCTGCTGGTTTTAGCAGGGCGCTGGTACAGCTTGGGTTGAAGGTTTGAAGGTTTGAAGGTTGAAGGTTGAAGGTTTGAATGTTGTTATTGATGTTGCACTTTTGAGGAGATTACAGATTATCTTCCCAAGTTTCAACATTCAACCCTTCTTTTCACCTCTAGTCCACTTTCGGGCCAAAAACCATCTGTAGCACCATTGGCTCACCATCGGCACGGTGATGCCTATCGGCCCAAGCGCGAATCACTTCATCAAGTTCTTGCATCGCTTGGTTCAGGTTCTCTGGCGGAATATCTAATTCTTCCAACACTCGCATCACTTTCGGCTGACGCTCTGCCCAATCTCTCATTAATCGGAAGTACCGCGCCGTATCCTCGACCATGGTGTAGGTGCGTTCTTTGCCATCGGCTGGCGAATAAGACGCACCGGTCAAGGCGTAGTACGGTAATCCCCAAGGGCAATCAATGCGCGTGACTGTACCGGAGTACAGCAAACGGCGCTTGATGTGTTCCGCCATCGCTTCACTTAAAGGCACACGCCGCTCTTTTTCAAATTCTTCCTGAGAGCGACTGTGCAGAAATTCAATCAACTCCAAAAACTGAAGGGAGTTGATCACCTGAGCATCTGGCAGGTTATCCGGCAGTTTTTCCGAAATGTATCGCTTTTCTTCAGCGTTGAGACTGGTACCAGAGATGCGCGATCGCCCTGGTTGCCAGGGATAGTGTTCCATCCAGACGTAGGGAAATTGAATCAGATAACGAGGTTCCTGAGAACCCAGCATCTTCAACAGCTTCCCTTCTGATAAGGCTTGCCGGACTTCCTCAACAATCACTTTGACCCGTTTTGGCTCAATGTGGTGCAAATGACCCGTCATCCGGGTATTTTCACCCTGCTCCAAATAGGTCATGTAGATCGCGCATTTAGCAGCGGTTGCAGCGGCGTCTAGAAAAGCCCCGTGTCGGTGTCCGCTGGTTCTCATCGCGCTGAAAGCCAGATATAGCATAATCTGATCCATGGCGCTGGGGCTAAGGCTTTTGATCAGATCGACTTGGTTCATCATCTTAGGGGCGGTCATATCGCATGGATAAAAAATTTTTGTTCCTGAGTGATTTGTCTCACCATTTCACCTGAGCAGTGAGTTCAACTCACGACTGTAGAACATGCGCTTACTCAAAGCACCCTAATGTTATGTTAAAAGCTAATTTCTCTCTAATTATAGAAAACTCAAGAGAAATCGGGTAAGTAGAAGAATTTCTTCACCATCAGAGGAAATCTGCGGGATGAAGCTCTTGTGTGGAAACTTTATAATAACCGAAGAATCTCAGTTTCCTGTAATTGGTAGAAGCTCCGGCGTTTGCTACCAGGCTCAGGACGTGGGTTCCCGTGAGTTTGGGTTTGAGCGGCTAGCAGTTGAGTCGCATGAGCCGATTCTAAGAGAGCCGTTGAACCGGAGGCCATCAGCCAAGAATCAAGAGATAGTGAAACTGTTAAAAAACTTAACAAAAAAATGAACAAAGAGGAACTACGCATAGGGCAAGCCCGTATCAGAGTGTCTACTCACTGATACGGGCTTAAGACTATAGGGTCAGGAAAAACTCCCGTTGAGGCGTGTGGCGGCTGTTGGCTTGCCTCTAGGGTGGTGAGCGATTGGGGTCCCTTGGTGATTTAGGGCTACATCAAACGACTGACAAAAGCTGGAGAACGGCATTCCTCCCACACTTAACACTGCGCGTGTAAGCCAGGAATCCTGCCGCATATTGTTGAAGATCGAGAATATTTTTGCTAAATTTTAGGCTGGTGGGATAATAAAGACTAAAGTGTCTCGATTTGCCGCCAAGACAAGCTGCTAGAATCTTTGCGTGGCTACCCGACAGTAACATGACGCAAAACTCCAGCATCTAGTCTCAACGGTTTGCTGTTGGCATCATTTTTCCCAAAACCAGCCGGATGCCATTTAAACATTAGCGCCCACTCCCGCGATGGGGAGACTTGTCGTTGTATTTTTGGGTGTCAACTGAGATGAGTTGATTGGAAATACAGGTGTAAATGCTCATAGCAGATGTCCGTATCGGGATTTCTACTACCTGATACGGGGTTCCTACGAGGGCGTCAGGAAAAACTTTCGTGGCAATTTATTGGATATTTAGGGAATTGGTGGTACAATTCGGTGTTTTACGTAGGTATTACACGGACTCCATCTTTTCCACAACTAACCAGCCACCTGAATGATTAAGACGCCCCCAAACCGTGAGCCGTTGCTGGTCTGTACAAGCCTGAAGTTGCTCATCAACCTCTGGTTCTAGCGTAATTAGCATCCAAGTCTGACCCGTGTGAACCCCTGGCTCAGTCAGAGTCAGGCTGTATTCCTGCTGTTCACGGCGTTGGAAATAGCCAGTAAAGGTTGAAGATTTTAGTGGCTCTTTCCGACTGGTAATATTCAACCTTTCACCCCTCAACTTTTGAACACTGACATTCCCCGTTGCCGGATAGTCTTCTGGGTGATCCAGGTAGTAGCGCTGCCAATACAGCCAGTCTGGATGGTTAGCTGGCAAATTGAACAGAGGAATTATCGCCGCAGGAGCAACAGAGTCTTGTAATAAGGCTTCTTGGAGACACCTGACGGGTAAATCTCTCGGCTGACATCCCCGTTCAATGCACAATGATGCTGCCATCCCTGCGGCTTGTCCCAGGTTCATCACGACGGGTTGTAACCGGGTTGCTCCATTGGCAATGTGAGATACGGAAATATTTTTATCACAAGCTAAAAGACCATCTGTTGCTATAGGGATTAATGACCCATAGGGAATCGTAAACGGTGTGCCCGTCCAGCGTCCTCCCCAACGGAGCGATTTTGGTTTTAAGGAGAAATTGACACCGGGGTAATGGTGGTCATTGGGGTAGTTTCCCACAGCGATGGAAGTGATTGCGCTACCCGCAGCGCCAGAGGCGATTGCCCCAAGGGGGCAGCGCGAAGCGATCGCACTGCCTGTTTCATCGAGTGGTAAAGCTGCCACTCGCCCCCCAGCAACGGGTAAAATATCTTGTTCCCGCACTGTAACTAGTCCCTGGAGGCGTCGACTTTCGCGGTAGTAGGGATGTAGCGCATAAGCCCCCCCGCCCAAGGCAGCGTCGGGAAAGATGCTGTCAGCTAAGCCATAACGATGCCCTAGTTGAGTTTGAATAAAATGGGCAAAACCCTGTGTGTGCCAAAGGGCTTCCTGTAGAAATTGCTGTCGCTGTTCTGGAAATTCAACTAAACGCCCCACACCTTCACCATAATCATTGCCATGTAGGGGCCAGTTGATCATAAATAAATCCCCAGGTAAACGCCCGTAATTCATAAACACCTCTGCACCGTAGTTATCCCAAGCACCTGCAAACAGCTCAGGAGTGTAATGAGGTGGGAGGGGAATTTCTGGGGCAACCTCGGCAGTTCCAAAATCTTTGAGGATAACCACCCAAGTTGGAGCCTGCACTGGATATCGCTGAGTTAACTCATTAGGAGAGATGGGGGCACTAGGTTCTCCAAACTGCGATAGCGAAGCGCTGCCGCCTTGGGCAGATCGCAAGTCCCAACCCCAGCGATGGGGCACTTGTGCCAATGCCAACAAGTCTCCCAGTTCCGTTCCGTCCAGGGTAATCTTGGCGTGGACGGTGAAATCGGCGAAGCGAACACCTGTAATGCAGTTACCTTGTTGCAAAACTTCTAAAGGGATTTGTCTGGCAATCCATTTCAGGTTAGGGAGTTGCTGCACCCAATCAGCGAATATCTTGGCTCCAATGCGGGGATCGTAAGAAAACATACTCACCCAACTATTATCTAACCCCCCTGTCTGCCGATGCCGCAGTTCTTGCAGGAAGGCACCCCAAAGGCCGGTTTGGAAGGCGGCTAGCTCATTCCCATCGGGTGCTGCAACGCCCGCAGAAGTGAGCATTCCCCCTAACCAAGAGAACTCACTCACGAGGATGGTTCGGACGCCTCTACGTGCCGCTTGGATGGCAGCCGCAGTACCACCCGTACCACCCCCGACCACTAAAACATCAGTTGTCAATGTTGGATTAACCATTGAAAGCACCAAGCCTTGTCAAGTATCTAAATTCAACACTCGTTCCGATATTGTGAAGGGAAAGCAAAAGTCAGGTTCTCGATCAAAAACTCTACCCATGCATCTTCGCCGTCTCAGCCTTATCAGCGCCACCCTGTTCCTCTCCTGGAGTTCTGCTTTACAAATGGGGGACTTAACTTTAGGAATCTCTGGTATATCTGCACAAGCACAAATAACTCCAGACCAACAACAATTAGCCAACCAGGTGACACAGTTAAGCCTGATGCTTAATCGGCAGTTTAAAAGGGGTCAGTTTCGGTCGGCGTTAGAGACGCTTCAGCGCATCTTAGCGATCGCCAGAAAAAAGGGTTGGAGTCAACTCGAAGGAGAAGCTCTGAATAGAATTGGGCTAGTTTACGATAGTCTGGGACAGTATGCCCAAGCTTTGAAATACTACGAGCAAGCCTTAGTCATTAACCAAAAAGTGCGTAACAAGGCAGGGGAAGGAGTAGCTTTCAACAACATTGGAACAGTTTACCTCCGACTGGGACAGTATCCTCAAGCCTTAAAGTACTACGAACAAGCTTTATTTATTGCCAAAGAAAAGAACAACACGGTGACGCAAGGGATAATTCTCCATAACTTTGGGACAACTTACCGCCAACTAGGACAGTTTCCCCAAGCGTTAAAGTTACTGGAGCAAGCTTGGAGCATTTTCAAAACGGAAGACGACAAGAGGGGACAAAGAGCCACTCTCAACCAAATTGGGTTAATTTACTACCATCAGGGGCAGTATGCCCAAGCTTTGAAGTACCACGAGCAAGCCTTGGCTATTTGCCAACAAGTGCAGGACAAAATAGGGGAAGGGCAGACATTCAGCAGAATGGGAGCTGTTTACAACACTTTGGGTCAATATGCCGATGCAGAAAAAGCCCTACTTGCTGCGATTGAGATTTGGGAGTTTTTGCGATTCAGATTAACTGACGCTGATAATATCTCATTCTTTGACACTAATATCGACAACTACCAACAACTGCAACAGGCTTTGGTTGCCCAGGGTAAAACTGATTCTGCTCTAGAAGTTGCCGAACGGGGGAGAGCAAGAGCATTTATAGATTTATTAGCACAGCGACAATCTAACAATCCCAAGACTCGACCCACGATCAAATCTCTAACAATCAAAGAAATCCAGCAAATTGCAGGGGTTCAGAATGCCACACTCGTTGAGTATTCACTGATGGCGAATCAGATACTCTACATATGGGTAATCAATCCTACAGGTGATGTGGCATTTAAGCAGGTTGATCTTAAATCTTTGAATACATCATTAAAAGACCTGGTTACTAACAGCCGTGATTCTATCGGTGTCAGAGGACGTGGCCTGGGTGTACAACCAACAAACAATACAGCAACTCAAAGCGAAAAATTACAGCAACTCCACAAACTGCTAATCGAACCCATCACTCAATCCTTGCCCACTGATCCCAATGCCCACGTCATTTTTATTCCTCAAGGCGAGCTGTTCCTTGTTCCCTTCCCCGCCTTACAAGACAAAGAAGGCAAATACCTGATTGAAAAGCACACCATTTTGACCGCACCAGCCATTCAGGTGCTACAGCTAACGCAGGAAAAACGGCAAAATGTATCGGGAACCAATGTAGTGGTAGTCGGTAATCCCATGATGCCCAGCAACATCATGAACCTGTCTGGAGAACAGATAGAATTATCGCCGCTACCAGGTGCGGAACAAGAAGCTTTAGCAATTGCCCAACTGCTCAATACCACGGCGCTTACGGGTAACTCTGCTAGTGAAACAACAGTCAGGCAACAGATGACTAAAGCGAGGATTATTCATCTAGCAACTCACGGGCTACTGGATGATTTTAAGCAGTTCGGCGTACCGGGCGCGATCGCACTTGCTCCAAAAAGAGCAAATCGGCTGAATGACGGTTTGCTTACGTCCGACGAAATACTAGATATGGAACTCAACGCCGAGTTAGTAGTCTTAAGTGCATGTGATACGGGCAGAGGTAACATCACGGGCGATGGCGTGGTTGGTCTATCTCGCTCTTTTATTAGCGCGGGAGTTCCCAGTGTAATTGTGTCCCTGTGGTCAGTACCGGATGCTCCTACAGCTTTTTTGATGACTGAGTTTTATCGTCAGTGGCAGCAAAATCCTGATAAAGCCCAATCGCTGCGTCAAGCCATACTCGCGACCATGAAGCAGCACCCTAACCCTAAAGACTGGGCAGCATTTACTTTGATTGGTGATGCCAGTTGACCTTTTTGTGCGTTCGTTAATAATTGCTTGCTTTACCGCTTGGAAATTCTAGCGCAGTAATTCGGCTCTCTTTCCAACCACTAGATAAATTCCCTTTTGTCTGATAAAAACATACTTAAGGTACTCTGTACAACAAACTAAGGTAAACCTACTCTTAAGCCAACTGCATAAGCTGGCTTAAGTCAGAGATAGAAAAACGAGAAACAGCGATCACACAAAAGCAATGAGTAAGATAGTCAGGGCTACTCTGTTTACTTTAGCTATTGCATCTGTATCGTCATGCTTCTGTTCAATAGCTCAAGCTAAACCGAAAAAGACAACTGTCTGTGTTCCCGTCCAACAATTGCGAGTTGTTAGGGATGCTGCCGATCATCCCAGTGCTTACAGAGATGGTTATCGGGAAGGCCAAGAAAGCGCTCGCAAAAACGAAGCGTATAAACCTCGAACAGTAGGGGGCGAATTTGCTCGTGGCTTTGAGGAGGGTTACTATAGTCAACCCTTTACCGGTCAGCAATACGAAGTGCCTGAACGCTTAGAGGCTTACACCGTTCAACACTGCAATCGGGTCAACATTGAAGAAAATGAGAAGAAATAGATGTTGCAACCCTTAGAGTTAAAGGCGTGGTCGACACACAAAAATGAGATGAGGATGAAATGCAGTAGTCATTTTCCGAAGTGGGCGAGGATGATGCCGAACTGAACACTGATAACTCCGAGTATGGCACTACCAACCCAGTAAAAACTGAAAGCAGAAAAATTGCGCTCACGCAGTAAAGTAAGACTTTCTAACCCATAAGTTGAGAACGTCGTGTAAGCGCCCAAAAAGCCAGTTGTGACCATTAAACGAATTTCTGGAGGAATTATTGCTACGTGTTCTAAAGCCAAGGTGACGAAGAACCCCATGGCAAAGCAGCCAGTAAGATTAATGAAAAAGGTGCCATAGGGAAACGCTGTGCCAAAGCGTTGGGCAAACCATAAGGTGAGATAGTAACGCGAGAGAGCACCTGCGATCGCGCCTAAACTAATGGCTATGGGAGTACGAACAGATGGCTGTTGTAGTACATTTGGAGCTAAAAATGGCGCTGTAGTTAAGAGTTGCAGGCTGCGATTAATGAAATGTTTCAGAGCCATTAATTTTTTCTAAGATTGAAGTAGTTATGGACGAAGTCTTAGTAGAGTAATAAATTTAGTTAAAGTCAGATTACTGACAGCGTTTAATAATGGATAAAGGTACGCTTAGGCGTGTCACCTGATGAACGACTGGACAATCCGGTAACTTACTTTGAGCATCCCACCGAGGCCACGCTAAATAGTAATAGGGTTTGGGTGTTTCTGCTGCTGTTGATTCGTTGTACCCCATCACTTTCACACTTGGCTGAGCAAATAATTGAGCCGAGTAGATAAAACCACCGACTAAAACAGTGGAGCCAGGTTTAGCATTTTCGTTAATCCACTCCATGCCTTCACGTAAACTCAAGCCCCAGTATTCAGTATCGTAGCGATCGCGAACTTTTTCCAAACCACCCGATAGGCGATTCACATAAATATATTGATAAGGATGTAGGGCCACCATATCAAACGCGATTGCCGCATAAACTACGGTGATGAACGTAGCTGCCATAATCTTAAAACTTGGCTGAGATAGCTTTTGATAAATCCAAATAAAAGCTGTTGCCGAAATCACTGCAATTCCTGGCAATGTAAATAAAAAATGCCGCATTCCATCATACATAGGAGAATGCTTAACAATGGCAAGTAACGGCATGAATAAAATTTGGAATAAGACTAATAGGGCGCAGGCTATTTGAAGATTGGATAATTGGGAATATCTAGCGATTATCAAACTGATTCCGACCACAAAACCGAGCTGAAAAATCAAAGGGATGGACATGAACATCCAAGTCGGTAAGTAATTCCAAGGAAGCTTTTGGATGGGGATAAACTTCCCATCAAATAAGACTTGGATTTGGAGCCGATGTTGGGACAAATAGCCAATCATTTCCAAAAATCCACTAATGGGATTCGACCAAAAGGCTGGATAGCAAATTGTGTTAACAACAAACCAAGTGATACATAACAGTAAATAAAACCAGCCAAAATTAATAATTTTTCTTTGGTTGAATCCTTGGCTAATTTGAAGGATTAGATAGGTAGCTAAAATAAATAATAAAACCAGAAATCCGCCAATCCGTATCCCAGAGAGCAGACCGATTAAGGCACCATATAAAACAGTGTATAAAGTGGCTTTATTTTTACCCACTCTGAGCGGGTTTGGAGTCGTTAGATAATAATTAATTAAGTAAGCCCCCGCCAGAGTCGTCAGCGTAAACAAAGCTGCAAAAGGAGGGTCTTTGGGATTGAAAAAACTATGACCCCAAAATAGGGGGAAAAACACTAAGGTTAATGCTCCAAACCAGGCATACTCTGCACCACATAGAATTCCCACCAATCCGGCTACCGCCCCATAGGTAATTAGGGAAACTAAAAACGTCATATAATGCTTGAATCTGGCTCGTTCAGCTAAAGCTTTGAGCCTTGACTGCTCACTATCAAGCTCTTTTCCATAGTCAAGGGGATTATAGGAGAAGCCTTTAACCAAGAATTGCTGAATTTGAAAAGCTATCTCTGAGGTGACATTAAAGACGGGGCCAAAATACTTTAAATCGCCCGGAATCGGCGTACCTTTCGTGATGAGTTCTAGGTTCCTCCTCACCATCGCTATTTCTGTTCCCTCATCGGCAGAAATTCCATAATGATGAACAGTGGGAAAGCCAATGAGGGCAATTACAAGAATTACAGCAATGACTTTTAAGTAAGCTGTTTTAAAAGCCGCTCTCACTGTCTGGGGAAGACTATTAATCATAAATTTCTCAAGGTAGAAGCCCCAATTTTAATCCTTGAGGGCAATAACTAGGGTAAGGATTGATTCTGAGCAATTAGCAGTTCTTTAATTCCCTTTTCTGCGAAGTCTAGAAGTTGATTGAGTTGATGGCGACTAAAGGTGCCGGCTTCTGCTGTCCCTTGTGCCTCAATAATACCCAGCTTGTCGTTCATCACGACATTAAAGTCTACTTCAGCCGCGACATCTTCAAGGTAGTTGAGGTCTAAAAATGGTTCTCCCTCCAAGAGTCCTACAGAAACCGCAGCCACTTGATTACACAGTGGCGATCGCTCCAGTACTCCTTTTTTGATTAACTTATCCAAGGCATCAGCGAGGGCAACATATCCACCGGTGATCGAAGTTGTACGAGTACCCGCATCAGCCTGGAGCACATCCGCATCCACTATCAGGGTACGTTCTCCTAAAACTTTCATATCCAGACATGCTCTTAGACTGCGTCCAATCAGCCGCTGAATTTCCTGAGTGCGCCCCGAAAGCTTGAGAAACTCCCGTTCTTGACGTTTGGGGGTGGCTCCTGGGAGCATTCTATACTCAGCCGTTAGCCAGCCGCTTCCCGTACCGTCCAAAAACTTGGGTACTCCATCTTGCAGCGTCACAGTACAGAGTACCTGAGTGTTTCCGCACCGGGTTAAGACGGAACTGAGGGCAAAGCGAGTAAAGTCTCGCTCAAAGCTAATGGGACGTAACTCGTCGGGTTGCCGATTGTCAGGACGCTGCCAAGGCATGATTATTCTCCGGTTTGTGTTGAGGTTTGGAAAGGTTGAAGGTTGTTCGCGTAGCGTTCCCCGAAGGGGTAGGTTGAAGGTTAAAGGTTGATGGATTCAAAGCAGTCTTGTAATCTACAAATTTTTAACCTGTAAGTTGTTAAGCTGCTAACATTCAACCTTAATGAACCTGCACCCCTTTCCTAGCCTTTAAATTTGGAGTTTTTGCAAAATCTCCTGCTCTACCTGCTCTGGCAATTGGTCTCCGTTGATGGTCAACAGCCGCTTGCGATACCCATAGTATTCTAGGATGGGAAGGGTTCGTTCATAGAATAAATTGAGGCGGCGCTGTACAATTTCAGGCTGATCGTCTGGGCGCGAATTTTTTACTGAGGTATTCACCTTGGGATGACTGGTAAGCGTGTGCGATCGCTCCAGGCAGCGATTCATCATCACAGATTGGGGCACCTCTAGGTAAATCGCCCAGTCTAACTGTTGCTCTAACTCATCCAATAAAAAATCCAACTCCTCTGCCTGAAAGGCGGTACGGGGATAGCCTTCTAGCAACCAGCCTTTACCCTTAGCGTCGTCTTGCAAGAGACGATTTCGCATAAATTCAATCACGATGGGATCAGGGACGAGTTCTCCTTTGTCCACATACACTTGCGCCTGACGCCCCAGTTCGCTTTGGGATGCGATCGCCCGTCGCAAAATATCACTGGTGGAAATCTCAGAGATAGCCAGTTGGCGGCACAACTTTCGAGCCTGTGTTCCCTTTCCTGCTCCTGGACCTCCCAGAATCACCAGTCTCACAATAAAAAGCTCCTACTTCGCTATTCTTAAAAATTCTATAGATAATTCATTTTGCACAACTTCCCACACTAGGCGTGTATTCAAGCTTACGCCAGCTATTCTCCCACCATTCCCAGGTTCATGAAAGCGCTACAATTGGAATCTTGACGGACTCACAGATGTGGTGTTTGACTAGGTAGTCTACCCTAAAAATACACTACATCTTGCTCACGGCATCGGCTCTTTAAGTACGCTCTGATGAGCTATGGAGATTCGTTGCCCCTTAAGTGTTGACTATGGTTTCCCAGTTAGAAGCGACCACCATTGATTCTCCTTGTCCCCTTCCCTATCACATTGAGGGACTGGTGCAAGTGTTTACCGCCTCCCACCGCAGCTTTTTTACCAATGTTATCGCCCAAGCCCTAAGAATTGCGGGTCAGGGTACCCCCGTTCTGGTAATTCAGTTCCTCAAAGGCGGAATTGGGCAAGGGTATGAGCACCCTGTGCGTTTAGGACAGCACCTCGATTGGATTCGTTGCGATCTTCCCCGCTACATTGACACACCGGAGTTGGACGAGTCAGAGCATTGCGCTTTGAAGCAGTTATGGCAGTACACTCAGAGCGTAGTATTGGCAGGAAAATACTCTTTAGTCGTTCTTGATGAACTTAGCTTAGCCATCAACTTTGGCTTAATTCCCCAAGATGAGGTGCTAGCGTTTCTCAAAAAACGCCCCAGTCACGTTGATATTATTTTAACGGGGCCACAAATGCCCAAAGCGATTCTCGATGTCGCTGACCAAATCACAGAAATTCGCCGCAGTCAACACCTTTAAATCAATAGTTATGATTAAGAACGATACCTGGATTACCGAGATGGCAACTCAGGGAATGATTACTCCGTTTGAACCCAGCATCGTTCGCCGTGTAGAAGGACTGCCAGTGCTTTCTTACGGGACGAGTAGCTATGGTTATGATGTCAGATTATCGCCCGTTGAGTTTCGAGTGTTTCGACACATTCCCGGTACAGTTGTTGACCCCAAACACTTCAATCCGGAAAATTTAGAACCCGTTCAGCTACACACCGATGCTAACGGGAGTTACTTTATTTTACCCGCTCATTCGTATGGGCTTGGGGTAGCTTTAGAACATCTAGCCGTTCCTGAAGATATAACGGTTCTTTGTATCGGTAAAAGTAGTTATGCTCGTGTCGGTTTAATTGCGAACTTAACTCCAGCAGAAGCAGGATGGCGCGGTCATTTGACCTTAGAATTTTCCAATTCTTCGAGTGCTGATTGTCGAATTTATGCCAATGAAGGTGTAGTTCAACTGCTCTTTCTCTCAGGAGAACCTTGTTCTGTCAGTTATGAGAAGCGGCGCGGTAAGTATCAAGACCAGCCCGAACAAGTTGTCTTTTCTAAAGTTTAAATTAACAGCCGGATAGGTACTGTTCGTTACATTTATTGTTTGAAAGTATCCATATAAGGTTCAGGGGCAATATGGAAAAATTTTGTATTGATGTGATTTCGGCAACGCCAAATCCCCAACAAGTGGTTTGGGCAGCAATGCATCAGGATTATTCAGAACAGTATGTCTGGGATAGCCACGAAAAATGGCCTGATGAGTCACGTTGTGGGGAACTGATTGTTAAGCATCTACTAGCGGGGGAAAGGGGACACTATGGCCCCATAGAACATCCACAAATTACTTTTAATGTTGGCTATTTTCCCCACTCAATGATGCAACAAGTTCGTACTCATCGTGTTGGTGTCAGTTTTGATGTACAGTCATTTCGTTATACAGGTGAGAGAATTATTCATGTTGCCGAAGGCAAGCAAAATGTAGAAGAAGTTTTCTACCTCCGCCCTGTTGGTAATTACACGAATCGTCAAGGAAAGCGTTATTTTTATTCGGAAGAACAACGCACTGAAGACTTGAAATGGTGCCTAGAAGCATGTCAGCACTACAAGAAACGAATTGAGGAAGGGTTATCAGAAGAACACGCTAGAGGCTTAATTCCTTTCGATGCTAGACAGCATTTTGTCCTCAGTTGCAACATGCGATCGCTCATGCATCTTCTCGACCTGAGATGGAAAAAAGATGCCCAACTTGAAGCTCAAAAATTTTGTGAACTGCTGTTTGTTCATTTTGAAAAATGGGCACCCTATGTGGCGCTATGGTATAAAGAAAACCGTGCCCAAAGAGCTAAATTATCTCCTTAATCAGGAAAAATACAAAAAAGCCCAGTCGTGTGACTGGGCGGCTGGAACTGTTTGCTCTACTCAGGAAAATCGGAACTTAATTCTGAGTCACGGGTTTAGGTGTTGTTTCTGATTGAGACTGAGTTTCTTGGGGTAAAATCACTGTGTCGATCGCATGAATGACACCGTTACTGGCTTGAATGTCGGCTTGCGTTACTTTGGCATTGTTGATAGTAACAGTACCGTCTTTATCCCGTTGGATTGCTACGGGTGTCCCCGCTAAAGTATCAACATTTCCCGACTGGATCTGGCTGCTCGTGACGGCACCCGATACCACATGGGACTTGAGCAGTTGCACCAATATTTCTTGATTTTCGGGTTTTAGCAGTTGTTCCAATATCCCTGGCGGTAGCGCCGCAAAGGCTTCATCGGTAGGGGCAAAAATGGTGTATGGCCCCTCTCCTGCTAAAGTTTCGGCTAAATCCGCTGCCTTAATGGCTTTAGCGAGTGTCTGGAAGTTTTCACTGCTCGCTGCTTTTTCTACCACGTTACTGCTGGCTGGTGCAGTCTCAACAGAAGAATTAGGCTGTACTGTTTCTGGAACAACTGGCTGGGGTGTAGCAGGAACGTCTTGTTCGATGGATGACGGAGTACCATTTAATGTATCTTGACCGGGTTTCTTCTCGGCGAGTACCGGCAGTGTAATCAAGCAACTTAATCCAAGAAGACCCAATAGTAACTGAGTTCGAGTTTTCATTTCGGTAATCTATCCCCTATGGCTAGGCTTAAGAATAATCTCTAAAAGTAAAAAACTAGATAAGGTACAGGAGATTTCCCCAAAAGTACCGATTGAGGATCGAATTAGTTGCACAAAGGTAGACGTACCTGAAAGCAACTACCCACCCCAACCTGGCTGCTGACGCTGATTTTCCCCCCATGACGATGAGCAATGGTTTGGGCGATCGCCAGTCCTAAACCCGTACCCCCCACTCGGTGCGATCGCGCTTTGTCAGCACGCCAGAAGCGATCGAAAACAAACGCGAGTTGTTCGCGATCAATGCCAATACCCGTATCCTGAACATTGACAAGGGCAAAACGACTGTGTTTAGCCAGAGTCAGCACCACTCGACCTTCAGGAAGCGTATATTGGAAGGCATTCTCTAACAAGTTGGAAATTAAACGAGTTAGTTGAGCTTCATCCCCCATCACAGACGCGATCGCAAGACTGTGATACTTAAACGTAATCTCCTTCTCTTGAGCAAAGGATTCAAACAATTCCACCAAATTCTGCAACACGAGATTGAGAGAAATCGGTTTCCATTCACAAGCGGGAGTTGCAACATCGGCTTCGGTTCGAGCCAAAAAGAGTAAGTCTTGGGCTAAATGGCTCATCTGAGTCGTCGCGCTGGCAATCGAAGCTAACTTTTTGGCATCCTTGGGATGAATTCGCTCCGGGTGATTCCGCATCACCTCAACCGATGCCTGGATAACGCTCAATGGGCCGCGTAGCTCATGAGAAGCATCTGCCGTAAACTGTTGAAGCTGCTTAAAACTTTTCTCAATGGGAGCGATCGCATTTTGAGTCAGCCAGAGTCCACCCATCGCCACGAACCCCAGCGTCATCATTCCTCCCATCCCCATTCCCCACAACAGTTGCTGTTGAATGGAGTCTACATCCTCCGTAGATTGGCTGGCTCGAATATAGCCTTCTAGAAATGGATGGTTTCGGTTCGAGCCATCTTTGAAGATGGAAATGGTAAACGTCCGAATTTGATGTGGTTTTTGCCTCCGCGTTAGAGTCTGGGAACCGACTTTGGGCGGAACCTGTAATTCCAAAACTCCTCGACTGGCGAGTAGTTTTCCCTCCGCATTGAACCATTCCAGACTTTGTTTATCTCGATTGAAAATATCACGCCAAGGGACTTCATCCACGCGCTCAAGATGTTGACTTCCTTTAACTTTCACGGGTACAAGCGAGGGAGCTGCCGATTGAGCTAAAGTCAACAGTTTTTTGTCCAGTTGACGGTAAAGATTGCGGCTCAAAAAAACATATACTCCTGCACCGAAGACGCTTAAAATTGCCGCCATGACCATCAGTTGAGACAATAAAAGACGCCAGCGCAGACCTTGAAACATCAGGTTCTACCTATTTTTTTTCATGCTACATCTCTCCCGCTCCCCCAGTCGTATTTCTCAGGATGTCTGCTTGAGGCGATAACCCAAACCATAGACTGTCTCAATTAAATCGTTCGGAGCTCCTGCCGATTCCAGCTTTTGCCGTAAACCACGAATGTGAGCCTTGACGGTTGCTTCTTCCGGTAATCGCTCAAATGACCAAAGATGTTCGAGAATTTGAGCACGGCTGAACACGCGGCGACGGTTACGCAGAAAAAACTCCAACAGAGAATACTCCTTAGGCGAAAGCGGCACTGGACGATCTTCATAAAAGACTTCACAGGTACTCGGATCAAGGCGTAAACTGTCCCACTCTAATACAGGTGGTAAGGTTGAACTCCCCCGGCGCAGTAAAGCTCGAATGCGAGCCGACAACTCCTGCAAATTAAAGGGTTTAACCAGATAATCATCCGCTCCCGCATCGAGTCCCATCACCTTGTCAGTAATCGTGTCTCTGGCTGTCAGCATCAAAATTGGAACGGCACAACCTTGAGAACGCAGTTGCTGACATAGGGTTATCCCATCGAGTTTGGGCAGCATCACATCCAGCAAAATCAAATCATAGGTAAAACTATTGACGAGTTCCCAACCAAGTTGTCCATCAGCCGCAACCTCGATCGCATAATGCTGGTCGGTGAGGTCTTCTGCAATAACATCAGTAAGGCGCTCATCATCCTCTACCAGTAAAATCCTCATGGTTCGTAGAAGTACCTACACAGCTACTTTAGCGAGTGTCCCCTCTATATGGATAAACGAGAATGCTCTCTGAATCCCTGAGTTCAAGCAATGGAATAAAAGTACAGCTAACCGCCAGAAGAATATCTTGGAATTCTCCTGGCAATTCTCGGCATTTATTGAATTGAATTAACTTGCACCCGGTGATGGTGTAGCCTCGGATTCGCTAGGTGTTTGCAAATCATTAGTGCTACCTGGCGAGGCTGAATCCTTCGATGTACTGGGAGACTCTAAACCTCCAGCGCCACCCGGTGCAGGCATACTATCCGTGCCTTGTGTTCCACTCGGCGCTTCTGTGCCACTCGTGCCGTTGGGTGTGGCACCCGGCTGTGTTTCTCCTGAAGGAGTATTTCCTTGATCAGCACAGGCTCCTACAAATAATGTCAGTCCCAACACCAACGAGAAAGCGGCAAACTTCCGTCTCACAACGATACCTCCTAAAATTTTAAAAATCTTCTACATGCAAAGTAGACACCTAACCCTTTTAGGGAGTAATGCATTCCTGAGTTGAGCTAATTCTCGTCACATCTATGTGATCCATCAGTCTTTTGGACTCTTCCCTAGACGTTAATCCCAAAAAGTAAAAAACTCGGTAAAAAATAGAAATATCTCCGATAAAAATTGAGTTGAGAAATTGAGAATTAAAGATTGAAGAATAAAATTTTTTCATCCTCCTTTGGGCATAGTTGTTCATAGCCGTTATCTTCACTTCTTGGGAGGAATCCCGTGATAATTTTTGATTTAACGATGAGAATGTGAATGAATGAGTAATATCTCTGAAACCATCATCAGCGCCTTCCAGTTTTACCAGACGGGTAACTTATCTCACGCTGAATGGATCTGCCAACAAATTCTTCAGCAGCAGCCTAATTCTACTGAAGCGTTGGATCTGCTCGGTAGGATTGCTCACCAAGCCGGCAAGCTGGAAGAAGCGATCGCCTATTATCAAAAGTTAATCGCGCTCCTGCCAGACTATGCCGAAGCTTACTATAACCGGGGTTCAGTTCTACACTCCTTAGGTCAACTCGTAGATGCGATCGCTGACTACCAACAGGCGATCCGACTCCAGCCAGATTATACGGAAGCTCATTACAACCTGGGCTATGCTTTCCAAGAGCAAGGTAATCTGTCTGCTGCCATTGAGCACTATCAACAGGCGATCGCTCTCAATCCTAACAATGCTGAGGCTCACGCTAACTTAGCTCATATTCTGCAACATCAGGGTCAAATTGAGGCCGCTATTACTCATTATCAGCAAGCGATCGCGATTAAGCCAGATGTTCCAGAAATTTTCTACAACCTAGGCGATCTATTGAGGCAGCAAAACCAACTGGATGCTGCCATGATTCAATATCAATGGGCTATCGCTCTCAACCCTAATTATATAGATGCCCATCTTCAGTTAGGTGCATCTCTACAGGCTTTAGGTAAGTATGAAGAAGCGATTGTCTGCTATCAGCAGGCTCTGAATTTAGAGCCAAAATTCCTCGATACTTACCTTAAACTAGGCTGGGCGCTCATGCACCTGAGTCGCTTTGAGGAAGCTACAGATTGTTTCCACCAGGCTTTAATTCTGAATTCCGAGCATCCGGAAGTCTACCAAAAACTGGCATTAGCTTTAGCAAGTCAGAATCAAATGGAAGAAGCCATAACTTACTTCCAAAAAGCCTTACAGCTAAACCCCAATTTTGTTGAAGCCTATTGGCAGAGCCACCTCCTTTTACCTATCCTTTATGATACTCAGGAACAGATTCAAAACTGGCGTCAGCGCTTCTGTCTGGGACTCAATCACTTAATTCAACAAAGTGACTTTAATACGGCTGAAGGAATCAGGCAGACTTTGGCTGGCTTAACCGCAACTGCCACTACCTTCTTGTTAAGTTATCAGGGTTTTAATGATCGAGGAATACAACGAAAGTATGGAACGTTAGTTCATCGGCTGATGGCAGCTATCTACCCTCAATGGACGATACCTTTGCCCATGCCTCAGCTCAGTAATGAAGGAAAGATTCGCGTCGGGTATCTCTCCGCTTATTTCAGAACACATACTGTAGCGTCTTTAACTTTAGGTTGGCTCAAAAACTGTGACAAACAAAAATTTGAAATTTATAGTTACTATATTGGCTTTAAAGCCGATTTAACGACTGAAGAATTTAACTATTGCAGTGATAGATTTTATCATATTTATGGTAATTTAGATGGTCTTTGTAAGCAGGTAATGGCGGATAAGCTACATATCCTGGTTTTCACAGACATTGGCATGGATTCACTAACAGCTTACATCGCAGGATTACGTCTTGCACCCCTGCAATGTATGACTTGGGGACATCCGGTTACTTCGGGATTACCAACCATTGATTACTTTTTGTCGAGTGATTTGATGGAACCTCAAAATGCTCAATCTCACTATTGTGAAAAATTAGTTCGTTTACCTAATATCGGCATTTGTTATCAAAAGCCTGATGTTATTGATGTTTATAAACTGACCAAAACTCGTTCAGAATTAAATTTGCGTGAGGATAATGTTATTTATCTTTGTTGTCAATCTTTATTTAAATATCTGCCCCAATTTGATGCCATCTTAGCTCAAATTGCTCAACGTGTCCCTCAAGCTCAATTTGTTTTCATTTCTCATCCTGTTGCTGCTATTACTACCCAATTTAGATCGCGTCTCAGTCGTGCTTTTGCTACCTTAAAATTGAACTATGAAAACTATTGTGTGATTCTACCCCGACTGGAACGAATTGATTACTTCAATCTCAATTTAGTTTCCAATATTTTCCTGGATACCTTCTCTTGGTCAGGGGGAAATACAACCCTGGAAGCGATTGCTTGTGGTTTACCTATCGTCACTTGTCCGGGAGAATTGATGCGTAGTCGTCACTCCTATGGAATTTTAAAAATGATGGGAATCACAGAAACAATTACTCACGATGAGATTGAGTATGTTAATATTGCTGTACGCTTAGGCGTCGATACGAACTGGCGACAGGAAATTGTGCAAAAAATCCATGAACGCCATCATTTGTTATACGATGACAAAACTTGTGTTACTGCATTAGAAGATTTCTATCAAAGGGTAGTTTTATCGCAGCTTGACAAAAGTGAGAGCGCTAAGAAGACCAGTAGCGACGCAGGTTGAAAAACCCTTCTAAAAAGTTTTGTAGGGTAGAGTTTTGTTTGAGGCGTTGTTGTTGCCACTCCAGAGCTGTTTTATGAAAAATTTCTGACAACGTTGGGGAAATATGAGGGAAGTCGGTATGTAGTGAAGTTAGACCGAATGGACTGGATTTTATCTTAATTTTCTGCCGAATTGCTAGCGCGATCGCACCAATTAACTCACTCGCCTCTGAACCAACAATTGATGCACCTAAAATTTCCCCGCTCTGACGCCCAATAATTTTACAAAAACCAGTCGTTTGCCCTAATATCTGTGCTTTATCCAGCGTTTTAAAATATTGCCGCACCACAAAGACATCCTTACCATAGCGCCGTCTGGCTTGCGCTTCCGTCAAACCCACTCGTGCTAATTGAGGGTCACACAAAATTGCCCAAGGAATTGAGCGATAATCGACTTTAAATAAGGGCGCAAATAAAGCATTGTTCAGAGCAATGCTAGCTTCATATTGGGCAATATGGGTGAATTGATAACCCCCAGCCACATCCCCACAAGCATAGATGCGAGGATTGGTGGTTTGTAGTTTCTCGTTCAGCTTCAGCCCTTGTTGAGTGTATTTAACTCCAACACCTTCTAAATTTAAGGCTTCGACATTCGGCTGCTGACCCGTAGCCAGCAAAATTTTATCCGCTTCAATGGCGTGATTTCCGGCTTGAACCCAGATTTTATCGTCAATACGCCTCACCTGGGTTACTGGACTCTCGGTGAGAACGCGAATCCCTTCAGCCTCTAATTGAGCTTGCACGAGGTGAGACGCCTCTGGGTCTTCTTTGGGCAAAATTTGAGAGGTACTGGTGACTAGAGTAACCTCACAGTTGAGCCGCGCTAAAGTCTGAGCAAGTTCAGTACCCATAGGAGTACCACCGATGATTAACCAGTTTCCCTGCAACAGTCGGGTTGAAGGTTGAAGGTTGTTTTCTAAACTTTCAATCTGTAACTTGCCAACCTGCAACTTTTCTTGCCAGATATCTGCTGGGGTGAAATAGCTAATCGTCTGCAACCCATCGATATCGGGAATCTCCGAGCGAGAACCCGTAGCAATGAGATAGGCACGCGCTCGAAGGCGGCGATTGTTGACGACAAAGCCAAGGTGAGGGCGTCGGCAAAATTCCCCAGTACCAGTAATTACATCAACGCCTAAAGAGCCTAAGATAGCAGGAGAATTCTGTTGGGAGCAGGTATCCACGACTGAGTGCGCCCACTGCATCGCCTCAGCCAATTGAATCGATGGAACTTGCTGTTGTTCGGTTGAATCAGTTGTTGAACAATGGATACCCCATTGTGGGGCGTCACGTAGCTGTTGGAGGACATGCCCAACCTGAGCTAACGCCTGAGTGTAGATAACTCCATCATCTAGACTTTTGGTCGGTCGCAACTGAGGCTCTATGAGGGCAACGCGAGCATTTAAACGAGCGGCAGCAACGGCGGCATAACCACCAACAGGGCTGCCACCAATGACGATGAGGTCGTATTCGACGGTCATTCGATTTTAAATATTCGATGGTTGATTGCTAATGTTTCATTGTGATAAGCCATCGGGCTATGTTCAACGAAATTCACAAGGAAAGGAGTTCAGAATTACATTTCTTCTGTAACTCCTGTGTTTAAAGGATAGCCTCTAGACCCTCTAGTAAGCGTTGGTTTTCCGCCTGGGTGCGAACGGCAACTCGGAAAAAGCGATCGCCTAATTCCGGAAAGCTCAGGCAGTCGCGGATTAAAATTCGGCTGTGCTTGAGCAGTTTTAAGAGTACCTGTGAACTGGGTTGTTCAGATTGCACCAGTAAAAAGTTAGCGGCGCTGGGATAGGGTTGCAACCCTGGTAACAACGCTAAACCCTGAAATAGTTGCGATCGCGCTTTGGGTAGCCAGTCCCAAGTTTGCTGTTGAAATTGAGTATCGGTTACTACAGCCGTCGCGGCGGCCGCAGCTAGGATATTTACAGGCCAAGGGTCGCGCCACTCCTGCCAGCGCCGCAGTCGGTCAGGGTGAGCGATACAATAGCCCAGCCGTAATCCAGGGAGGCTGTAAAACTTGGTGAGCGATCGCAAAATCACCAAATTGGGATAGTCCTGCACCACAGAGATCAGACTTTGCTGCTGGTTGGAAGGCAGAAAGTCCATAAAGGCTTCATCCACCACAACCAGAGCAAATTGCGAAACCAGAGGCAGGATTGCCTCTCGATTAAATAACTGCCCACTGGGATTGTGCGGGTTATTCAGCAGCAGACCATAACGATTTTGAATTTCGGGTTTTAGAGTTTGGATGGGTAATGGTCGCTCTAAAATCTTGCCACTCAAATCGATTGGGTATTTCCTGACCTTGGCCCCAAATGCCTCAAGGGCGCGTTGATAGTCGCGGAAGGCTGGAGTGAGTAGGTAAGTCTCCTCCAGCTCAGATAGTTCCCTCGCGGCCCAAGTCAACAGCTCCGCTGAGCCGTTACCGGGAAGAATCCAGTCAGGCGTCAGAGTCGGATGAAACTGACTCAGAGACGCCCGCAGTTGAGCGTAATCAGGGTCAGGATAAGCGGTTAAGTCTGTTAGGGCTTGCTCAATCGCCGCGATCGCGCTTTTTGGCGGTCCCAGTGGGTTAATACTCGCCGAAAAATCAAGAATCAAAGAAGGGGAACAGCCTGCCAGTGCCGCTGCCCAGGCTAAATTTCCCCCGTGAGTCGGTCGTCTCAAGGATACGTTCCGTTTATGTCATCAGCCGTTACTTATCACTGGGTGCAACTTTTTCCTTGAACAGTTTCCCAGCCGAAAACGCAGGAACTTTAGTTGCCGGGATTTCCATTTTATCCCCGGTTTTTGGATTGCGACCCTCACGGGCTTTGCGCTCCCGGGACTCGAAAGAACCAAAGCCTACCAAAGTAACTTTGTCACCTTCGGAAACGGCTTCCATAATCGCTTCTAGTGCCGCAGAGAGGACTGCATCGGCTTGCTTTTTGGTCACTTTTGCGTTTTCCGCTACTTTATCAACTAATTCACCTTTGTTCATTCGGATTCTCCTTGTGTATTTGCATCACAGGTCAACTATTACGCTAAATCTCAGCTTCAAGATCTAGATAGGTGACCCTAATTGCGGGGCTTTTCAACTCGAAATCGCTGCAACTCCCGCAGGCTCGAAGTTTCACTGCATTATTCTAAGGTCTCTACCGCAGATATGGATCGGTGAAAGCTTTAAGTTATGTGGATTTCAGGATTTTCGGGCCATTCACAGTGGAAAATTAGGAATTTATACTCATTCTTTGGTGGTCTTTCCTCTCTGCTGAGGGTTAGGAACACCTGAACCCTCACCTAAACGAACTGGATAAAAAAGCTACTAGAGCCTGTTGAAGGCTTACAAGAAATCCCAAAAAAACTCAACTCCCTGTTAAGCTGTGGGAGTCTAAAGTCAGCCCGTGCAGGACTGAGAGCAATTAACTTCGCTGTTCAAGCCAACGCCGTCGTTTAAGACGGCGCTGAGTCGTTTACCAGTTGGTTAAGGGGAAACACCCTGCTGTTGCAAAAGTTGACGTGTTTCTCGCCCCGGTGTGTAACTATAGCCAAACGACGAGCCTTGCGCGTCGTCAATAATCTGCGGTGTGAGCAAAACAATTACCTCTTGCCGCTGATTTACCCGGTTGGTGCTTCTAAACAAGGCTCCCAGAATCGGAATATCGCCCAAAATCGGCACTTTTGATACAGTGGTTCGGTCTACTTCTTGAATAATGCCGCTGAGGATTAGCGTTTGACCATCTCGCAGGCGAATTTGCCCTGATTGCAGTTGCCGCTCTTGGACTAAGGTGATTTGACCTTGCGGCGTATTTTGAGAACCCCCAATGGCAGAGACAACTGGATTAACCGTTAGTGTGATAAAGCCGTTATCGTCAATCTTTTGGACATTAATCGGTAGGATTAAGCCAGCCCTCTTAATGATGGGTTCCTGAACCTGAGTGGTTAAGTTTGTCGTGGGGTCGGTTTGGGTCTGTAATCGGAATCCACCAAAGACCTCTTGCGTCAGGTTCACTGTTGCTGTCTGACCCTCTTGAACAACGAGCGTTGGGTCGGTCAAAATCTTGGCGTTGCCACTAGTAACCTGAGCTTGCAAGGCTGATAACAACCGTTTGGGGAATTGGAACAGACTGGGAAGAGCCTGACTTACTGTTCCTAAAGTTCCCGGTGTGAAAGTAGCTGTGGTGGTCGGTGGAGTTGCACCAGTAACCTGTGTGGTTCCATTAGGAAGAACTGTAGTTTGACCGGGATTCCCAGGAGTTGTCGTGATAGTGGTAGTGTTAGGCGTGCCGAATGTGAAGTCTGTAATACCTGCTTGGAATGGGTTTCCTGTAGCGCCAGCATTACGGTTATAGAAGCTGGCTGGTGGGAGTGCATTCGGTGGTGGGTCGTTAATCACACTGACCTGCCCTCCATTGTTAATAATGGTTCGGTCGCCGATACCAGTTCCTGGGACAACTGTGGAGTTGTTGAAGTCGATGAACGTATTGGCCGGATTGTCACCCAACGGACCATAAGGATTAACAACAACCGCTGGGTTGGCCAAACTATTGGTGACCTGTGCCGAAGAAGGTGGGCGAGATGGACCGTAATTAAAGGAAGCCGCTCCACCATCATTAACAAAGAAGCTATCCCCAATCCCAAAGGAGAAGCTGGCGTTAAATACATCGGTTCCGGAGAGGTTAACGTCCACAATCTTGACGTTTACCGCAACTTGACGACGCCGCAAATCCAACTGCGTCAATAAGGCTGTGGCGATTTCTACTTTGCGTGGTTCGCCAATCAAGGTGATGGCTCCGAGACGCTCATCAGGTGACACGGCTAGCCCTCGCAGTACCAAGGGACCTGTTAGTCCAGCTCCTCCTGCTCCTCCAGGCCCTCCAGCTCCGCCTCCAGTTTCTTGGGGAGTGATTTTACTGACCTGCGTCTGAGTGTTTTGAATTCTTTGAGCCGCTGCTCCTTCCCCGACAACGGTTAGAGTCGTCTGGGTTGTAATTTGCTGTTGCTCTGCCCCCTGAGAAATTAGGAAGCCCACAGCCTGCCCAACGGGGACTTGATTGAGGCGCAAGGTACGAGCGACGATATTGCGGGCACTTTCGGGTAGTCTGGCACCCACGAAAATTGTGCGTCCAACTCGGTTTGCCTGGAAACCCGAAAGCTGGAGGACGTAGTTAAATACATCTTGAACGGGTTCGTTTTCCAGATCCAGAGAAATAGTCTGCTGTGCACCGCCTGCGGCTCCACCTGGAGCGCCTGGTTGAGGAGTCCCTCCCCCTCCATCGGTGAAGGCTAGGTTTAGACCGGCGGAGCGAGCTAGGAGCGCTAAGACTTCTCGAACAGGAGCTTCTCGCAAAACCAGGCGGGGAACACGTACCCCTGTCCCCAAGTCAATCACACTAGCCGCCGCACTAATATTCGAGATAGCAATATCACCCACTGGTGGTGCTATTGCTCTGGGTAAGAGTGGAGGCGCTGGGGCAACGGGTTGTACTGTACCGGCCGGTCCTGCGGGTTGAACCGGAACGCCATCAATCGTGATTTGCGGGTTGGGAATCAATACGTCCGGTGCCGGAGCTGGCACTGGAGCTTGTGGCGCTGGTGCTGGAGCCACTGGTGCTTGCACCGGGACAACGGGTTGAGGTACCGTCGTTTGAGCAATAGAAGTTGGAGTGGCTGGAGTCGGCGCTTGCTTAACCTGACGAGCGATTGATTTCTGGGTAGCAGAAGTTGGCGCGGCTTGATTTGGCGCTTCTTCGAGAGGTTGAGATATCGCAGTTTGGCTTACAGGAGTTGGAATTGTGGCGATACTCGCCTCTGCCTTGTCAGCCTGTAGGGATAGGATATCCGGTGTCGCCGATAAGACAGGAGCATTGGGTGACGAAGTGACAGGATGGTAACCTTGGGTTTGAGCCTTGACTTGTGTGCTAATCCCTAAAGTGATTAAGTCCTGATTACTTTGGAGAACTTGACTCGCGGGAGGGCTGCTTGTACCGCTGACGGTAACTCTAACGCTGTTAGCATCTAGCTGGCTCACAACGACAGAGCTAATACCAGGCATTGGATCTGCTTGACGGAAGCTGTCACCCTTGTTCAAACTGAGCTGAGTATTAACTATATCGGCCACCAAATCATTACCACGGCTCACCGTGAAAACCTGCGGACGCTCAGCGCCAGCTTTTGTCTCCAGAGTAAGTTGAAGTTCACCTCCACTGTTGTCGAGTCGCACAGATGTCACCTGCGTCGTTGTTGCTAAAGAGGGCTGTGTTGCTAACAGCGCTACTGCTCCTCCAATCACAATTCCACTCAATGCTTGAGCCTGTCTCACGGTTCACTCCTCACCTATAAGAGCTATTTTGCGAATAGCTTGATAGCAATTAGCTTTTAGAAGTTAGCTATTATCATTCCCAAAACTCTGGAAAAACCTTCCTGATGTATGGGCTTTACCCCAATGGGAAAACTACTACCTCTCGACCTAGGCCACAAAGGGATGTAGGATTCCTATTCGTACATTCCACTGAAGAAGGTCTTAAAGCTAATAGCTTACCTGCTAATCACACTATTTTTTACGTTTTTGTTGCTTTCTTTGGTTTTAGGGCTTAAGTTTTTGCCCAAGCTGAGTCAATGCTGCATTGGGTTCCTCCGGCTGCACCGGCATCAGTACCTCTAGCTTAAATGTGGCCTTGAGGTTCGGCTTAGCATTCGTTACCACCCCTTCCTGGCCTGGTTTGTCTTTTTTCCGGACTCCGGGAACTGCTTTGCCACTGGGGTCAACTAATACAAGGATCGGCTCATCACTCGTTTCAAGTCTAAAGTCTTTAACGACCAATAGCGTCTGCAAGCGCTCAAAACTCCGCATGATTGACTGAATTTGGTCGAAGCTACCCACAAGCTCTACGTTGACGGTTTTACGCTTCAGTTTGCCATTGACCTCTGCTCCCAAAGAACCATCCTGAATAACACCATCTGTCGCTGGTGGATTTTCTCCGGGATTATAGATTTGTAAAGCACCATTTCTTTCTTTAATGGAGCTGTTGAGATTCAGCAACAAAGTATCCAGAGTTTTTTCATTGGCAAATAAACTGAGTACCTGCTTATTTTGAACCTTGGCTGCCTCTAACTCTTGCTTTTTCAGCGCAATTTTCTTTTTGGTATCCTCTAGTCTCTTAATGTCGTCCTGGATTTTAGCCTTTTCGCCTTGTAACGTCTGATTCCGCTCCCACTCAGGCTGTACAACGTTGACAAACAGATAAGCTGCTCCCAAAAGACCTAAGACAGCAAAGATTATCCCCCCCACTTTAGGAGTGAAGGTAATACCAAAAGCGGTTGGATAGTTAGGAGTTTCTACCTGACCTTCAGGAAGAAATTCTTCATCAGCGTATGTCATTTTTGAAATACTCCTTTGTCCTGAAGGGTTCTAATCCGGGTTACGAGTCCCACAGCGCCCTTACGATCTAACTCTCTAATTAACTCCGAAGCTGGGACATCATTTAAACTCGTTTGAATTGTATATCCTACCGCTTTCGGAAGTTCGTAGGTCACTCGACCACCCGCTTGGTTTTGGTTTTGGGGATAATTGAATTCCAACTTATTGGGATTCTCCTGCAACTTAGCAGAAATTAATTGAGTTTCATTGCTTTTTAAGAAAGGAGAGCGCTGAAGTGTCAAGAGGAAATAATTCACATCATCAAACGAGCGAGCAGAACCTGTTATTTCCAGCTTGGTCGTCATGTTATTGGATGGGTTAGCGGGTTGAGTTCCCGGCTTAGGATTGTTTGCCCCTGCCGCTGGAGCCGCTGGAGCCGCTGGAGCTGCTGTAGCCACGACTTGTTTTTGATCGATGGATTGAATTCGTATATTCGGGGGAACACGTTCCCGAATATCCTGCAACACCGCAGACCAAGGCTTGATTTGATTAAAGACACTGGCTAGGGCGACTGTTTCGCTCTTGACTCTATTTGTTTCATCCGTGAGCTGCTTAATTTGTTGCTCTGCTTGCTGTAAGCCTCCCAGCGTCACCTTCAACTGATCGATTTCTTGCTGTACTTGAGCATTTTGCTGTTGCAGAAAAAACCATAAGCCCCCCACCAATCCTGGCAGGAGGAGACCCACTGCGACTCCGATAATCAGTGGTGTCATCGACCCCACAGGCGTCGGTGGAGCAGAAGCCCTTTCTCCCCCCCGTTGTCCGAGAGGATCAGGCCGATCTTTTAGAAAATTAACATCTAGACTATACATGGCTTCAAACCTCTCGTAATCCTAATCCCAGTACAGTGCCTAAGCCCGGTCGTTGCACTGAGGGAATTTCTTGGTCAACCTCCAGCGAAAGAGCAATCACTGGGTCTACCTGAGTCGTGGGTAAGCTTAAGCGTTGGGTGAAAAATTCATCCAGTTGTCCAATTCCACCTCCAGGACCTGCTAGTAATAGCTGAGCGACTTCTAGATTGTCGCTCTGATTTAAATAAAAATCGATGGAGCGGCGCAGTTCATCGGCGAGTTCTCCCAAGACTCTCAGCAGAGCTGCCATCCCTGGATTAATGCCTGTCGCTCCAGTCCGTCCTCCTAACCCATCAGCGGGAACCGGCGGAATCGTCATCCCCTGTAGTAGCTCGGTGTTCCTTGAGGTTGGTAAATTCATGGCTCGTGAGAGAGCGCTCTGGAGTTGGAAGGTTCCAATGGGAACGGTGCGAGAAAATTGAGGAACACCATCGACAATGATCGCAATCTCAGTGCTGTCAAATTCAATGTCCACTAAGACCGCTGCTTCTTGGGGAGAAAATTGCCGTAGTTGCTCTCTCATCGTCCGAATCAGGGCAAAGCTATTAATCTCCAATACATCCACCTGTAATCCAGCTTGCCCAAATGTATCCAGATACGTGTCAGTTATTTCCTTGCGGGTGGCGACTAAGAGGACTTGCACCTTTTCAATGCCATCTTCATCTTGAAAGAAGCCCAACTTTTGATAATCCAAGTCTACTTCTTCGCGGGGATAAGGCAGATACAGACCCGCTTCATGGTTGAGCACCATGTCTCGCAGTTCTTGATCATCTAACTCGGCGGGAATGGGGATAATGCGGATAATGGATTCCCGCATCGGTACGGCAGTGGCGACGCGATCAACTTTGAGTTTACTCTCGGCTAATGCTGTCCTAATCAGTTCAGCCAAAGCTGGGGAGTCGGCAATTTTCCCATCTTGGAAAATCCCTTCCGGCACCTCGTGAGAGTATAGGGTGGCAACTTTGTAGCCCTGACCCTGCTTTCGCAGTTGAGCGATATTAATTCGTTCTGGGGCCAATTCTATCCCGACGCCTTTCTTGCCCTTTGAAAACAGCCCTTGAAAACGGTTAAACATATCCTGGTTCAGCGGAGCGAAAATTAAGATTAAGAGACGTGATGAGCTGAAAGATTTAATCTAACAAGATTAATACTGATGCATGGTACCCAATCTAGCTCACAAACACCATGCTTAAGCGATATTTTCTCCAAGAATAAACAGGCAAGCTCCAACGGGAGGGAGGGTTGGTGCAAGAGCGATTCCAGAGTCTTTCGTCGCTTGGCTTATATTGTTATTTTGGCACCCTAACGATTCTTCACGCCTGCACTTGGCTTTGACGATGACGATTGATGCGATCGCTACGTCTTTTGGGAGAGGGCGATACGCTGACTTTGCCCTGTACTGAACCTCAATCATCCATCCTTGCTCTTTTTTCAAAATGAACCTAAGAGTGAGGTGGAGTCGAGAGGCGGTAAGCAACAGGCGACTCTTTCAATTTTAGTTTGCACAAAGGAAAGTAATAGCGCTGGCTCTAATCTGTATCCGCCCAGCCGATTGTACAAAACGTAACGCTCAAGGAACTTGACCGCAGGCTAACGCCTTCAGAGACGCTCGCACCTTCATTTATCCTCTGCTTACAGTAGGATAATTGACGGCTAGCGCGATGCATCAAAATTAAAATTATAAGGTTACATGAGCAGAAGCAGAATCAGAACTTGGAAACGTTTAGGAATTTTGGCTTTGTTGGGACTAATGTTGGGCTTGGTGATTAGCTGCCGTCCAACAGCCTCTTCCTCTAAAAGTCCTGAAATTGAGTTCTGGACGATGCAATTGCAGCCGAAATTTACCGATTACTTCAACCCACTCATCGCTCGATTTGAAGCCGAAAATCCCGGTGTCAAGGTTCGCTGGGTAGATATTCCTTGGGCGGCGATGGAAAATAAAATCCTCACGGCTGTTTCGGCAAAAACCGCACCCGATGTAGTGAACTTGAATCCGGGTTTCGCCTCCCAACTGGCATCCCGGAATGCTTGGTTAGAACTGGATAACCGAGTTCCAGAGTCCGTCCGTCAGCAATATTTACCCAACATCTGGAAAGACAGTACCCTCAACGGCAAAAGCTTTGGTATTCCTTGGTATCTCACCAGCCGAGTGACAATTTATAACAAAGAATTGTTGCAAAAAGCGGGAATTAGCCAACCCCCCGCTACTTACGCCGAACTGGCGCAGGTAGCCAAGCAAATTAAAGATAAGACGGGGAAGTATGCCTTCTTTGTCACAGTGGTTCCAGAGGATTCAGGTGAAGTACTGGAATCGTTCGTACAGATGGGAGTAGAGTTAGTGGATGCTCAGGGTAAAGCGGCATTTAATACTCCCAAAGGCAAAGCGGCATTTCAGTATTGGGTAGATTTTTATCAGCAGGGGCTAATGCCCAAAGAAGCACTCACCCAAGGGCATCGACGAGCGATCGAATTATATCAACAGGGCGAGACGGCGCTTTTGTCTAGTGGTGCGGAGTTTATGGATACGATCGCCAAAAATGCCCCAAGCATTGCTAAAGCTTCAGCTACCGCCCCTCAGATGACCGGTGAGACGGGTAAAAAGAATGTGGCAGTGATGAATATCGTCATTCCTCGCGATACAGATAATCCGGATGCCGCCCTGAAATTTGCGCTGTTTGTCACCAACTCTGAAAATCAGTTGGCTTTCGCCAAAGCCGCGAACGTTTTACCCTCCACACTAGAGGCATTGCAGCAATATCGGCGATCGCTCACCCGCGATGGCAAGGCGTTGCCTGTAGAGCAAGCTAGGGATATCAGTGCGAGTCAAATGGAACAGGCACAAGTCTTGATTCCAACCATGAAAAACCTCAACAAGTTGCAAAAGGCCATTTATGAAAATTTGCAGGCAGCAATGTTGGGAGAAAAGACGGTAGATCAGGCGGTTGCGGATGCTGCACAGCAATGGGATAGTAGTCTCTCTTGATAGGATGGACGAATACAATTCTCCTTTGTATTTGACACAGAAAAGGAAATTTTATCCATGTCGTCCCTGGTAGAAAAATTAATGGAAGCCGGCTGGTGCTACGAAAGCAATCGTCCCCAGCATGAGAAAGAAATCAGTGAAATTTACAAAGACTGGGAGATTATTACTTATCCCGAATTAGCTTTACACTATCTACCCACGGGAGAGTATTTTATCGGCTCGATTAACACTAGCTCAAAGTCGAATGTCACTCAAGCCAAAGTAGGATTAATCAAAGCTCTAATTGATTCAGCTTCCTAATCAACCATGAATTAGATCCAATTATTCTGAGCGAAGCACGTCTTTAGATTTTGAGGTTGTGCGCGTTGAAAATCAAGCAATCCAGTCGGCGTCAATTTCTGTTAAAAGGGGTTAGCACTCTCTCTGCAAGCCTCCTATTAAAAGCTTGTCAAAAAGATTCCTCTTCTGCCCAAGAACCAACTCCTGTTAGCTTGGGAGATCCATCTCAATATTTGCAATTTATCTCAGTACCACCGGCTCAAGGGCGAATGCCTGCCGGGTTAATTGTTTGCCTACATGGTAATGGTAGTACCCCTGAGTTTATGGCATCGTTTGCATCCGCACTGAACCTCCCCGAATACCACCTTCTATTTCCTAGGGCACCCTTTTCTCATCCCACTGTTCCTGGCGGGAAGATGTGGTATGATTTGACGATAAAAAACTCCAAGCCGCAAATTGAAAACTACCAGCGCTTAGCCGAAAGTCGGCAACGTTTAACGAACTGGCTGAAGTCTCTGCAAGGTAGGTTTAGCCTCCCTCTATCACGCACGATTTTGAGTGGGTTGTCTCAAGGTGGAGCGATGACACTGGATGTTGGCCTGACTTTGCCACTAGCTGGTTTAGTATCTTTGAGTGGCTATCTGCATCCAAATCCAACACCAAAACTATTTTGGAAGAACAGCGTTCTCCCTGTCTTGCTCGTGCATGGTAGACAAGACCAGCTTGTACCTCTAAGTGAGGCTGAACATGCTAGGAATACCCTATCCGCTCTTAATGTGAACGTGAAGTATCAAGTGTTTGACATAGGGCATGAAATTAAACCACAAGTGTTAGCCGTGATGCGAAATTTTGTCTTAGAGACAATGCCATAAAACTGTGCGAATTTAGGACTGTGAAAGATGTTGGGTATGAGCGATATATCATGGCACCTACTCTACACCCAACACCCCATACTTCACTAACCGCGAACAGGTTCTTCGACTTTCCAGGGAATTGGCGCTGTATCTTCCTGGCGTTCCAGATACTTACTCAACGCGTAAGCCATATCTCCACGAGTCATCGGTTCTAAGGGTTTAATCTGGTTGCTGGTGGCATCGACATTAATAAACCCCTCATATAACGCTGTGGCAACTGACTTTTTTGCCCAGTTTGGTATTTTATCTGAATCAGGATACTTAGACAGCAATTCTGCAACAGTATTATCAGGAAACTGAAACACACCATAACCCTGAGCCAAGATTGAAAAAGCTTCGGCACGAGTGACGCGTTGATTGGGGAAAAACTGTCCTGAGCGATAGCCACTCATGATGTTATTTTTCAGCACTAGCTGAATATCTTTATAAGCCCAGTGAGAAGGGGGAACATCTTGAAGGGGAATCGCCCCTTGTTGCTGAGGTTGCCGTTGATCCAGCTTAAACGTTTTGACCAAAATGGAAGCGAGTTCCGCACGGCTTAGAATTCGTTCTGGACGAAAATTTCCATCCGGATAGGGAGTCATCAATTGAGCTGCCACTACCTGATCAATTGGATCGCGCGGTGCTGATTCTTGAGCCAAAGCGGGAACAGCTTGCAGCAAAAACACGAAAGATAGAATGCTAACAATTCGATGCATGATGCTTGCTAACGCTGCTTTTTGCAACGCCACGAGTTTTACAAAAATGATTGACGTTACTATTAACACAGAAGTTCTCAATTAGAGCAACCTGGGGGTTGAGTAAAGCGCCTGAACTTATAGAAGGGTGAGGGCTAGGCTATCCTCTCTACCTAATCAGAGCATATTGCGCTCAAGCCGAAGATGCCCTCCCTCGATTGGGTACTTTAACAGTTGAGCGAGGCGAAAATTCTGATCATGATCCAATCGATTCACCCAACAGCAGGAGGCGGACTCGATCAGGCCAAGCTGAAATAAAAATTGGGTCTTTAACTGCATTGTTGTGATGAACATCCGTTGAACAACGCGCCTACACCGTGAACATCAACGGTAGCAAGATGCACCTAGGGTTGGGTGGCACCCCCTATTGCGACACCTAAATTTGTAGGTAGGCTTGATTGGCTTGCTAGCTAGGATTTTGGAGACTTTTCAGATAGTCTTCTTCCTTTTCAGGAACGAAGCCGTAAGCCGTTGAATCACTAAATTATCCCGTTTGCAATTCTTGTACCCGAAAACATCAGGAGCGGTAGATTAACCACAGCTCAAATCTTGTACTGCTGGCAAAGCCGCCTTGTTTGTTTACTATCTTTTGTGAAATTCTAACTATGCCTCAAACTCTTTACGTCAATCCAGGAAGCGGTAGTGATAGTGCTGATGGTAGTCAGTCTGCTCCCTTAAAAACCATTAAGAAAGCACTCGAAAAAGCCGAATCTGATACCACCATTCAACTGGCAGCAGGGAATTACACGGCGTCTGGCGGTGAAGCTTTTCCCATTAATATTCCCAGTGGGGTTAAGGTGGTGGGTAATGAAGGGAATAAAGGCAGTGGCATTTTGATTGAGGGTAGCGGGCAATACAACAGCCGTACCCAAGCCGGTCAAAATATCACATTTTTACTGGCGAGTAATGCCGAACTTCGAGGAGTAACCGTAACCAATTTGGCAAGCCGAGGTACTGCTGTTTGGATGGAATCGACAGCCCCCACGGTTGCCAACTGTACCTTTACCAAGAATAAGCGTGAGGGAGTGTTTGCGACAGGTGATGCCAATCCGGTCGTTCTAAATAATAATTTTATTGACAATGATGGCAATGGCATCTCGATTACACGCAATAGCACTGGTGAATTCCGAGGAAATACCTGCAAAGATGCGGGTTCTGGCATTAGCATTGATGGAACTTCTGCGCCTAAATTGATCAATAACACCATTTCTGGCAATCGCTATGGCTTGATTATTTCGGGTGAGTCTCGACCCGTCCTGCGGAATAATCAGATTGAAAGCAACACAGAAGAAGGTGTAGTTGTTACCAATAAAGCTGTGCCCGATTTAGGCAGTAGCAGCGACCCCGGAAACAACACCATCCGTAATAACGCTCAGCTTGATTTGAACAATGGCACTAGCAGCCAACTGATTTCCTTCGGCAATACGTTGAGTGCGTCGAAAGTTAAAGGCTCAATTAGTATTGATGGCATTGCCTCCAATGGTGGTGGTTCATCCGGTGGTGATGGCGATTCATCCGGTGGTGGTGGCGATGGGAAAGACCCCATCTTTTCAGATATTCAGAATCATTGGGCAAAACCGTTCATTCAGGCATTGCTGGATAAAGGACTCATTACAGGCTTTAGTAATGGCACCTTTAGACCCGATGATAAGATGACCCGTGCTCAATATGCTGCCTTGTTAGTTAAAGCCTTTAATCCAACCGCCAAACGAGATGCCACGAAATTCACCGATGTCGCCAATGATTTTTGGGCAAAGGATGTAATTCAACAAGCCTACCGCAGCCAATTTATCTCAGGCTTCCCGAATAACACCTTCCGACCGAATGATAATGTCCAGCGCCTTCAAGTGATTGTCTCACTCATCAGTGGCTTGGGCTTGGGTGCGTCGGATACGGGGATTTTAACCGCTTATGACGACCGCAGTGCTATTCCTGACTATGCCAAGGATGAAGTAGCGACGGCAACGAAGAAGCAGATTGTGGTGAGTTATCCGCAAACCAAGCAACTCAACCCAAACAAAGAGGCGACTCGTGCTGAGGTGGCGGCTTTTGTTTATCAAGCGTTGGTGGATGCTAAGCAGGTCAGTGCGGTTAACTCTCCTTATATTGTCGCCGTTCAGTCGGATGGGGGAGGTGATGGCCTTGCCTTTACCGATATTAAGGGTCACTGGGCGGCTGATTTTATTAGTGCTTTAGCGAAACAAGGTTTAATCAGTGGCTTTAAGGATGGCAGCTTTAAGCCGGATGAGAAGATGACTCGTGCTCAATATGCCGCCCTGCTGGTTAAAGCCTTTAATCCCGGCGTAAAACGAGATACAGCGAAATTCACCGATGTAGCGAATGATTTTTGGGCAAAGGATGTCATCCAACAAGCCTATCGCGGCGAGTTCGTGTCCGGCTTCCCGAACAATACCTTCCGACCCAATGAGAATGTCCAGAAGGTGCAAGTCTTGGTATCGGTGGTGAATGGGTTGGGTTTATCGGCCTCTGACCCCAATGCTTTGACGGCTTACGATGACCGCACTAAAATTCCTGACTACGCCAAAGACGAAGTGACGACAGCGACGAAGAAGAAGATTGTGGTGAATTACCCGCAAACCAAGCAACTTAATCCGACCAAGGAAGCCACCCGCGCTGAAGTAGCAGCAATCATCTATCAGGCGCTGGTCGATGCCAAGAAGGTGAGTGCCATTGACTCTCCTTATGTCGTTTCTGCTTAACTCTGGAACGTTTAGATTGAGGATTTAGGATATAGCCGTTCTCAGTTGCGTTGAGTAGAGGGTAGGGAACAGGTTGTACCCCTACAAACGACTTGTATTTCACTCAATTGAGAACCGCTATATTTTAGCGAACGCTGGTTTCCAAACCAACACTCGGAGGTTTTTTCACTTGCGATTGCGCTGCACACAGCAGCCAAGCTGAACACGAATGAAAAGCTGGCTATCAATTGAGCGGTCGATATTTCCCGACTCGCCATAAGAAGACGATCGCTAAGATTAAACTGGGTGTCAGTACAGCAATCAATGCGTTCACGGATGTTGCGCCCACGGGTAAGCTAGGCCCTCCGTACTTAATCAGAACAGAGACTCCAAGGGAGAGGATGAAGACTTTGAGAATAAAGTTGGCTTGAGTACTCATAAACTCAAAAAGGAAATATTAAAATCCGTAGGATGTGCTCAACAAGTGTAATGCATCCGTTAAAGGTGCTGTGTTAAAGAACACTAAGTCATCAATTAAAAGACTCCCCATCCTGCTAATTGAGTCATACCCTGTACTATCCCTTGCCAGAGTTATGAAAAAATCAGCATAGTTCACATCTGTGATCCGTTGCCAATGCTTACAGCATTATGGCTTTGGCCACAAACAAGAGAAGATCGCGCTTTCTAGTGCGGCCTCTCAAAGCGTAGATGGAGCAAAATAGCCTCTAAGTTAACTATATTTACTGATTCAAACTCTGTACTTTGTGGCTTACGAACCATGGGATGATTCAGCAAAGACTTCGCCGAACGCAAACGCTTTTCGTGCTTTCCTGTCGCTGACACCCTTATAACCCGTGAGGGGTTCCGGATTAAACTATCGAAAGATTGAAGTCATCACTCACATCAACTGCACTCCAACTCTAACATCATGAAACTGCAAGATTTTATCGGCAAAGACCTGAAATACAGCATGGAGGGAATTGCCTCTGACAAAGAACTCGCAACCCAGATTCAAGTTTTGCTCATCGGTTTGGGACTGTTGGAACCGCCGGCTGACGGCAAGTTTGGCCCCATTTCTACAGCCGCGCTCGAAAAATTTCAAAAACTGATGAAAATTAACGAGCCAGAACAGCTCGGAGCGGAAACGGCAAAACAGCTCATTGAAACCAAGCCTGAAGATTTGCCAGCGCCTCCACTCAAGCTAGGCAATGACTTGGCGAGTCGTATTGTCAAGTATATGCAGCTTAAAAAATATGAAATTTTTCAGGGAATCCGACAGTACAACATTGTTTACGTTGAGGGGATGAACGGCGACGCCACCCTCAACAACGATCCCCCCAATAATTTCAATGACCGCCGGATGGTAATCCAGATTGTGGATGGCGTTCCGGCAATTGTCGGTAACTGGCAAGCCACTACAGAGCCAGGATACCGTTATACGCAACGTCCCATGAACCCTGGGGGAGCAGCCAGAATCAAGTTTGGTCAATATAAAGCTTGGCAGGTCGGGATTCACGGTACCACTGACCGTCACGAAGCACTCATACAGACTGGGGGAACGGTTACCGTACACCGGGACTTCAACAAAGACTACCAGCGCGTTGGCGACAAGGAAGATACGGGCTACTTTGCCATTAATCAGCACTGGGGTTACGACTTCCCGACCAACAACATTTACTATGCCAGTGCGGGTTGTTTAGTGGGGCGCTTACGTCAGGGACATCGGGAGTTTATGAGCCTGATTAAACAGGATCGGCGCTTCCAACTTAATAACCGTTACGTCTTCTATGCGACGGTGATCTACGGACAGGATCTGATGAAGGAAACTGGAGGTATCTCAGAATCGCTGCAACTTTTAAAGGAAGGTTCCAGTGGACCACTGGTCAAGCAATTACAACAAGCTTTAAAAGATCAAGGATTTAATCCTGGAACAATTGATGGCGTGTTTGGTTTAGGCACAAAAGCGGCTGTCAGAGCCTTTCAGCAGGCCAATAAGCTTGAGGCAGATGGGCTTGTAGGTCAGCAAACCTGGAATGCTCTGGGCATTGCATGAGCTGATTCTCAACGATGGATTTGTTTTTCGACGCCCCTCAGTCGTTTTTTGATGTCGTCCTGAGTTAGGAGTCAAGGGAGAGCCTCGAATCCCTTGCTCCCTCTACATCTTGGCATTTGAACGCAACTCAAGATAAAAATTTTGACTAGCGTTAGGGTATTAATAGAGCCATCCTCAATCATGGGTGAAGACGAAATCATCGACTTCTTCAACAAGTCGGTGATCTGAAGCGCTGGTACCTCACCGTTTAATCCCTTCCACCACGCCCCATCTCCCTACCCCTAACCGACATGAGAGAGCCTGATCCACTTGAAAATCGAGAGCTTCAGCGTTTGCAGATGTTTGTATACCTGATTCCCGTCTTTGGCTTTTTCCCAGCCCTGTGGACGCTTTATCGCCGTCAGGGGACGCGGGAACAACAGAGCGTGAGTCGCTTGTCTATTACCTTGGCGTTCGCTTGGCTGCTGGGCTACCTTTTATTAGCCGTAGGAGCAGGAGCGCAAACCTCGGAATTTTGGACGCTACGCTTGTTATTTATGAATAGTCTGCTGACCTCTGGCTATTTTTTGGTAAGTATTGGGTTGATGGTACGTTTGTGGCAACGCAAGCTACCGCGTCTTCCTGGAATAACCCAGATTGCTGAAAAAACCTTACGCAAACACTTATAATTCAACCTTCGCGCATAAAGCTCTTGCCGCTAAGGCATAAGCCAGTGTTTAATAGTTGTTTTTGACGGATTGCTTGAATTCCTTCAAGGATTTACCGGGTTTTGCTGCAAACTGTCAGAAAAGCTGCTATGAGTGTTCTTATTCAACACTTCATATTAGACTCAGGGTTAAGCATTAGTGCATCGGTGAGTTATCTTCAAAGATTTCCATCCCTTTTGCGTGTGTGTGTGAGGAAGCTAAGTGTCTGCTCGAAAAACTTATCAACAATCTGCTTCGGGGCAGAACAGGGATTACGCCCAGCTTGCCAGCGACGCTAATCGCCCTGTTCGGAAAAAGTCTTTCAAAGGAAAGCGAGGGCATTGGCTCTGGCTTTGGATGGGCTTTACTGGTGTGGCTATGTTGTCGGCGACAGCCGGTGCGCTAGTAGCCGTATCACTCTCTAGTAAGCCATTCCAGCAAAGTCTCCTCCGTCCTGATGAGGCAGCGATGTTTACTCAGGGTGGAAGCATGGCTACGGGCAATCTTCATTTACCCGAATTGACTCGACCGGTCAATATTTTAATTTTAGGAACTAAAGTTCTTGCCTCTGATTTACAGGGCAAACAGGTGGACAAGCCTGCCTATGAGCTGATCAACTCTTTTGACGGGCATACTGATACGATGCTCCTGCTGCGGTTTGACCCAGAGGCAAAGAGGTTAACTGCACTCTCCATTCCTCGCGATACTCGCGCTTATATAGAGGGACATGGCACTAACAAAATCAATGCTGCCAATGTCCACGGTGGGCCTGCACTGACAGCGAAGACAGTAAGTGATCTATTAGGTGGTGTTGGCATTGACCGCTATATCCGAGTGAATGTTCAGGGGGTTCAAAGTTTGGTTGATGCTTTAGGGGGCGTGACCGTCTATGTCCCGCAAGATATGAAGTATCAAGATGATTCTCAGCACCTTTATATCAACCTGAAGAAGGGCAAACAGCACTTGGATGGGGAGAAAGCCCTACAGCTTTTACGTTTTCGCTACGACAAAAATGGCGATATTGGTCGAGTGCAGCGGCAGCAACTTGTGATGAGAGCACTCACGGAGCAAGCGCTCAATCCTGCCACTTTGTCACGACTGCCGAAAATTCTCTCCCTTATTCAGTCCCACATTGACACTAATTTAAGTGTGGAAGAACTCGTTGCGTTGGTGAGTTTCGGTGTTCAAACCAATCGATCCAACATGCAAATGCTCATGGTGCCGGGTGAGTTTAACGGGGATGGGCGGCACGATGTCAGTTACTGGATACCGCACAAGCGCGGTATCCAGCGCATGGTAGCTCGATATTTTGACCAAGGCTTTAGCGAAACTCGTGAAGTTGACCCAGCCTATTTGCGAATTGCGATTCAAGATAGCACGGGTCAGCCAGATGCCGCTTCTTCTCTGATTAAAAATCTTCAGGAGGCTGGTTACCGAAACATTTCCATTGATAATAATTGGCACGAACCGTTGCGAGTCACTCGTATTGTCGCGCAGCAGGGAGACCCTCAGGGCGCTAGTGCTATCCGTGGTCATTTGGGATTTGGTGAGGTACGCGTTGACAGTACCGGCAATCTGGGTTCAGATGTCACCATTCAGTTGGGCCAAGACTGGCTCCAAAAAGAAGCTTCTTCCCAATAGCGCTTTTCAACTTATTAAGTGTTGCCTATCTGCTGCAAGCTGGAATTGCTGCAACGCAAGTATGCCAGAACGAAGAAGGGTTCATCAAACCGCGAGAAAGCTCGAATTAAGGTTGCCAGATTCCACAACCACATGAAGAGTGTTCGGAAAGATTGGCAGTTCAAACTGGCTAACCATCTGTGTGCCAAGCCAGGTATAGGGATGGTGTTTGTTGAGGATTTGAATCTTCAAGCAATGTCCAGAGGGATGTTGAGAAAACATACTCTGGATGCTGCTTTTGGTCAGTTTCTCAACGTACTGGAATGGGTAGCAAAGAAACATCAAGTCTACTTTGCCCGTGTCAACCCTGATGGAACGTCTCAAACTTGTCCAAAGTGTGGGACGCACACGGGCAAGAAAGAACTTGTCCTACGAGTACATCGATGTGGTGAATGCGGATATGAGACGGATAGAGATCATGCAGCATCAGAAGTAATCAGGTTGCGTGGTTTAGATCAATTGAGTACGCAGGGACTCTGCGGAACAGAAAACGCCTATGCAGTCGGTCTGCCAGGGACAGATGAAAGTCTGTCTAGGTCAGAGGCGAAACCTCGTAAGAGAAAAACTAGGAATGCCAAACTGTGAGGTTTGGAAGCCCACACTGTAATCAAAGATTACAGTGTGGGAGGATGTCACTTCCCTGATTTTCTGATTACAGAAATCCAACAATCCTGACAACAAGCTTTTGAGCAATTGCTATGATCTTTAACATTGATCGTGGCAAGAGCATCTATTGATTTATAGGTAGAGGGAGCCAAGTGTAACGAACGAACCGATCCGCGATTTCATAGGTAGAGTTGAACATGGACTACACTGCATTAAACCAGAGAGCGATCGCGCTTTTTCTCCAGCACCAGAAGTTGCCCCACCGAAAAATGTTGCAACAGTGTAAATTGGTGCTTCGAGGAGTAGAGTTAGTGATTGAGTGCCCGGATCGCTTAACGATACAGGCCCTGTGGCTTAGACGCAGCCATATTGCCAAGTCAGCCCCTTATTTGGGGTTAATGTCTATCCGGTTCCAGTGAAGTACCCACGACTGTGCTTTCACTACGTCTGGGGATTCATCGATTCACTTTCACCCTGATAGACTTCAGCCTTCGTCGTGATCCAATCCTGCAAAATGGGATTAACCAGTTCTGGTGCCTCATCTTGAGGACAATGACCCACGCCTTCTAAGGGAACAAACTTTTCTACTTGAGGATAGTCTGCCAACCCTCGTCCCAAATCAATCGGTTCCCAAGGGTCTTCCGTTCCCCACAAAAATATCGCAGGACAAGGCAACAGAGGTAAAAGGTCTTCTGGTAGCGGGCCTTGAGAATAGCGAGTGAAGGCCACAAATACATCTACCGCCCCAATGTCAGCCGCCGGTGCCATGAGGAGATCGACCAGTTCGTCGGACACGGCTTCAGGATTCCGATAGGCTTGTGAAAGGATGTTACGCACAACCTTGGGCTTAGCCAGTTGCCCGAAAAACAGTTGACCAATCCACTTAATACTGAGCAACCCTTGAACGAGTGGTGCTCCCATGCTTCTATACCAAGGCAGTTCAGATCGTTTGCGGTCATGTAGCAGCCGCAGAGAACAGTTGAGCATCGCTACTCCTAAGACGATATCGGGATAATCCACGGCAGCTTGCATCGCCACGATACAACCGATGGAATTACCGACTAAAAAAGCAGGACTCCCCACAACTTCTCGACAGAAATCAGCAATCTGCTGCCCCCAGGTTTCAAAGGTGTACTCAATTTCCAGCTTGGGAGTTGGCTTGGCGGACGCCCCAAAACCGATTAAGTCAATGGCATAACAACGACAGTTTTCCCCTAGTACGGGCAAGTTCTTGCGCCAATGCCCGGAGGATGCCCCAAAACCGTGTACCAACACAACGGCAGGGCCTTTGTCCCCTTGGGATTGATAGGCAATGGGGAAATCTCGCCATATCCAGGTTTTCATCACGGTGTTCGGGTTGATTGGGGTGGTGGAAGAAGAAAGGGTCATGGGAGATAAACGTGCCTTAGCCTAGAGTCGGTTTTTCGTATTACTTTTCTTTTTTATATTTTGTAACAAACCTAGGACTTACGAATTTTCTGCTTTAATACAGCATTTTCGTAGGCGCAAGGTATGCCTTGCCCTTACATGGAGCAGATAGCGTAGCGAGTTGCGGAAACTGGACGAGATAAGGCTGGCAGTGAGTGAGGTGGATCGAGGTTACAATCGGAGTCAAGAAGCCTATGGCTATAGACTCGAAGACTATGCGAATTCAGCAAATTTCCGTCAGTGGCTTATTTGGAATTTTTGACCATGTGATTCCGTTGAACATGGATGAGCGAATTACAATTATTCATGGTCCGAATGGCTTTGGAAAAACAGCCATGCTGAGGATGCTGAATGCCGTCTTTAATTCCCGATATTCAGTGTTTCGGGCTATCCCGTTTAGCAGTTTCAGCGTTGAGTTTGATAATGGTAATAGTGTTGAGGTAGTAAAAACTTCTAACACTTCGGAAAAGACAAATAAAAGAAATCCTATAAGTTTTTACTTTTACAAGCCTAACTCAGAAAGAATCCCTTTTTTCCTAACTCGAAGTAAGCAACCTCCTGAGCTAGACTTTCCAATTGACATTTTAGAAGACATAATACCTGAAATTCGTCGAGTAGGCTCTAAATTTTGGCGGTATCTACCAACTGGTGAAACTCTTTCTTTAAACGAAGTTATAGATCGTTTTGAAGACCTTCTACCCTCAAAAGTAAAGTCCCGAGAAGAACCTGAGTGGCTAGAGAACTTGAAGAATAATATTAATGTTCGTCTCATAGAATCACAACGTTTACTAAACGTTGTCCCTAGTCGTTCTTCCAGATTGTATTCTGGGGCACCTTCAATGTTGCCAACTGTTTCTGCCTATTCTGATGAGCTTGCACAGCTTATTCAGTCTAAGCTTGCTGAATACGGTACAACATCTCAATCCCTGGATAGAACATTTCCTGCGAGGGTGGTACAACAACAACCATCTCCCGATATAACAGATGAACAACTTCGTCATCAGCTAAACGAACTTGAGGAGACTCGCTCTCGTCTTATAGAAGTGGGTCTATTAGATAAGGATGAAAACTCAGACTTTCAAATCCAGCCTCAAGCCATAGATGAAAGTACAAAAAATATCTTATCAGTGTATGTTGAGGATGTAGAAAAGAAGCTGAGTGTTTTTAATGAAATTGCCAGCAAAATTGATCTATTGAGGAGAATTATTAATAATAAGTTTGCTTATTCCTATAAAGAGATGAACTTCAATAAAGAGAAAGGGTTTATTTTTAAGACACTTTATCATCCCTCGTCCTCTGATTTAAAAACTCTTTTCCCAACCGATTTGTCATCGGGTGAGCAACATGAATTGGTTCTTCTGTACGAACTACTATTTAAAGTCCGACCTGATTCTCTAGTCTTGATTGATGAGCCTGAACTATCTCTCCATGTGGGATGGCAGGCTCAGTTTTTAAAGGACTTGAAAGAAATCACAGGACTTGCAGATTTAGATGTTTTAATGGCTACTCACTCACCAGATATCATTCAAGATCGCTGGGATTTGACAGTTGAACTGAAAGGACCAGCCAAGTGAGAGAGTATCTTTCAGTTGACCGTGAAGCCAATGCAATTCGACTAAAACGCAGTAGTTTTTCAGGTACTTTTTTATTAGTTGAAGGTAGATCAGATAAGATTTTCTATGAGCGTTTTATTGACAAGGCAGGCTGTGAAGTAGTTACTGTTTCAGGCAAACCCTCCAGCAAGCTTAGAGTTATTGAAGTTCTGAGGATTTTGGAGAACTCAAGTTTTCAAGGAGTTTTAGCCATTGTTGATGCAGATTTTGATCGTCTTGAAACTTCATCACATCACAGCCCTAATCTGCTTCGTACAGATACCCATGACCTTGAAACTATGCTGCTCAATTCCTTCGCTCTCGATAAGGTGATTGCTGAGTTCGGTTCGGAGGAGAAAATTATCAGGTTTGGTCGAGATGTGAGAACAGCATTACTTGAAGCTGGTACGTCGGTTGGTTATCTACTTTGGATTTCTCAACGTGATGAATTAAATCTGACCTTTGATGGCATTACATTCAGAAAATTCATTGATGAGCAAACCCTGCAAATTGATGAATTCAGACTAATTCAAGAAGTTAAGAATAAATCCCAAGCATTCTCGCTGGAAAGTGAAGATCTACAACAACGGCTAACAAGCCAGAAAAGCAGCAGCCATGATCCCTGGCAAGTCTGCTGCGGTCATGACTTAGTGGAAATCCTGTCCCTCGGCTTACGTAAGGCAATTGGCTCCAGCAAAGCTAGTGATGTTGAACCGATCAGTCTTGAGTGTAATTTACGGCTTGCCTACGAAGAAACTTACTTTCGCAAGACGCAAATTTACCTGGGCATTCGCACATGGGAAAGCAATAATCAGCCATTTAAAGTTTTGCGAAACGACACATAGCTCCCTATGGGCGAGCCAGAAGTGATGGAAAAAGTTTTATAAACAGCCTAACGAAGTCTTAGACCGCTGCATATGGTGTCAACTATCAGAAGTATTAGATGTTGCTAACCAATGATCAAACGATCGCACGTACACCCGTTGATATTGGCAACTGAGCAGCAGCGAGTCATATATAAATCTAGCGATTTTCTCAACCGGCGAATTGTCCTATCGTTATAGAAGTAGTTCTTTAACTCCGGTAAAGTACCGCAAGTTTTGAACAACTAGCCTAGGGGTAAATCCCTACACCCCTGTTAACGAGAGTTACCACAACTCAGTCAGCGTCTGTCCTCTAGCCCCTCACTCAGGCTAGAGTTCAATACAGCCATTGACTCAAGTTGCCTTTGCCGCTTCGTCGGAAATTGTGTAACGATCATTTTCTGCAAAGTTTTTGGTGTTCCTTTGATGCTCCTGCAAACATCTACTACCGTTCAGCCATTTCTAGGGCCTGAATTTCAGGCATCTTACGAAGCGTCACAAGTGGTCATTTTACCCATACCCTTTGAGGCGACAACAAGCTACCGCAAAGGCTGCCAAAATGGGCCAGAAGCGCTCCTAGAAGCCTCTGTGCAGCTAGATTACTACGATGATGAACTCGATCGCGAAACGTGGAAGGATGCTCTAGTCCACACACACTCCTATATTGCCGATACGCGCTCTTTGCCACCGATTTCCTCCGAAAAGATGCTGGAAGTCACTCGCGACACCGTGTCTCAACTGATTCAAGATGGCAAATTTGTCATTGCCTTAGGCGGCGAACACAGCATTACAACAGGTATTGTTGATGCCTACCGCCTTGCCTTAAACGAACCCTTCACGGTGATTCAAATCGATGCCCATGGCGACATGCGCTATGAGTACGAAGGTTCGATTCACAGCCATGCCTGCGTGATGCGCCGAGTTTTAGATATGGGGTTACCCACTCTCCCGGTTGGCATCCGCAGTCTGTGTAAAGAAGAGGCTGACTTGATTAAAGCTCAATCAATTCCAGTAATCTGGGCACGGGAGATTGCCAAAAATCCGAATTGGATAGAACAAGCGATCGCCAAAATTTCTACACAACGGGTTTTTATCACGATTGATGTAGATGGCATCGATCCCTCTATGATGCCGGGAGTGGGTACACCCGAACCCGGTGGATTGAGCTGGTATGGGCTGACTGACTTCCTCCGGCGAGTGTTTGAAACCCATCAAGTTATTGGCTGCGATGTGATGGAATTAGCACCTATTGTTGATTCAGTTGTGTCTCAATTTACAGCCGCCAAACTAGTCTATAAGTTAATTGGCTATCAAGCTAACGTAAAAGGTTAGTAAAGCTAGATGAGGGCCAATTTTGACGCCCTCATCTTTATGAAAACACTATCTGATGAGTTCGGGTCAAGGAAAAATTTTGTTGATAACAACTCAGCCATATGACTCTCATGGAAAAGACTGGAACTCCTGTTGGCAGTTATGCTCCGGATTTTGAACTGCCAGGAATTGATGATAAGGTTCACCACCTCTCCTATTACCTACAAAATTGGCAAGTTATAGGAGTCATCTTCTTAAGCAACCACTGTCCTGTTGTCTTGTCTTATTTAGACAGACTCAAGCAAATTCAAGCTCAGTTTCAAAACCAAGGCTTTACTTTGGTGGGCATTAACGCGAATGATGTTCAGCAAGACTCCGAAGAAAGCTTCAAAACGATGAAGCAATTTGCCATAGAAAGGCAACTTAATTTTCCTTACCTTTGGGATTCCACTCAGGATGTGGCGCATAGCTTTGGTGCGGAAAGAACGCCAGAGGCGTTTGTGATCGACCGGGAGGGAATTCTCCGCTATAACGGTCGAATTGATGATAATCCGCAGGAGGCAAGCGCCGTTACAGTGCCTTATTTGCAAAATGCGATCGCGGCTTTACTCTCAGGGCAAGAGGTTCATCCCGACGCAACAAAGGCAATTGGCTGCACGATTAAGTGGCGAAACGAGTTAAAAATGGGTAATGGGTAATGGGTAATGAGTAATGGAGAAGACCAACATCGGTAATAGAGACAGACAAACCTCTAGACTGTTATCGTATGGGGGAGGAAATCGAGAAAAAAGAGTCGTAGCATGGGGATAAAATACCGACGGGTTTTACTAAAGTTGAGCGGTGAAGCCTTGATGGGCGAACTGGGCTACGGTATTGATCCGAGTGTCGTTCAAGAAATTGCGACTGAAGTCGCCGAGGTGGTGGGTGAAGGCGTCCAAATGGCCATCGTGGTTGGCGGCGGTAACATCTTTCGTGGAATCAAAGCCTCAGCGGCAGGAATGGATCGGGCAACGGCTGACTACATCGGGATGATTGCCACAGTAATGAACGCTATGACTTTGCAAGATGCCTTGGAGCGCATGGGAATACCCACACGAGTCCAAACGGCGATCGCAATGCAAGAAGTGGCAGAACCCTATATCCGCCGTCGAGCCATTCGCCATCTGGAAAAAGGGCGTGTTGTAATTTTTGGCGCAGGTAGTGGTAATCCTTTCTTTACAACTGACACAACGGCTGCCCTACGCGCCGCAGAAATCGATGCTGAAGTGATCTTTAAGGCGACGAAAGTCGATGGAATTTATGATTCCGACCCTCATCAAAATCCAACAGCCCGCCGCTTTCAGAGCCTTACCTACAGTCATGTCCTGACTCATGACTTACGGGTGATGGACAGTACAGCGATCGCATTATGTAAAGAGAATAATATCCCGATTATGGTATTTGATCTTACGGTGCGGGGTAATATCCACCGCGCTGTTAAGGGAGAACCTGTCGGAACCATTGTGGGAGGTTTTTGTGAAGTTATCTGATGCTGAAAGTCATATGCAGAAAGCCGTAGAGGCAACTCAACGCGCTTTCAATACCATTCGTACAGGTCGCGCCAATGCGACCCTACTCGACCGGGTGATGGTGGAATATTATGGTTCCCCTACGCCCCTGAAGTCTCTGGCTAATATCAATACGCCGGATGCGAGTACCATTACCATCCAACCCTATGACAAGACCAGTCTGAACGTAATCGAGAAAGCCATTCAGCTCTCAGACATTGGCTTGACTCCCAATAACGACGGTCAGGTCATTCGGTTGAATGTTCCGCCATTAACAAGCGAACGCCGCAAGGAGTTTGTGAAAATGGCTAGCAAGTTTGCGGAAGAAGGGAAAGTGGCGATTCGCAATATTCGCCGCGACGCTGTTGACTCTGTCCGCAAACAGGAAAAAGGTAGTGAAATCTCTGAGGATGAGTCGAAAGATCTTCAAGATAAGATTCAAAAATTGACGGATAAATACATCACAAAGATTGATGAATCGCTAGCTGAGAAGGAAAAAGATATCACAACGCTTTAATGCAGTGAGTCTCATACAACCGAAAAGAGTGAGTTGATAAACCCTCGTTTTCTTTCAGTCGCTAGTAATCGAGTGGTGGCTCAATCATCAGCTCAAAGAACTCTTTGCCTGTTAATAGGCAAGCTGGACTTTGAACGGTGTTGGCTGCGGGATGAACTCTGGGGAGATAGACGGGCATTCGCCGCCTAATTACGCCTGTTTAGATTTTTAGAAAATGTAAAATTTTGATGAACTCTCCTTTGCCAATCTAGTCAACCCTATACTCGGTGTAAGTAATGAAATGAGAGAGAAGGACGGTTCGCTTAGGCAGCTAAGAAATCTCTCAAATAATCCAGATATCCTGCCTAAACGCCAGAAAATAATGGAGCAAGGCTTTAAATATCTGGGTGATGGTGGAAAATATCATTTCCCAAATTTGCCAGTACCTAGAACTTAGGCACTTTGACATTAAGGAGAATCGAAATGGGACTTACCGACGGTCTGAATGACGCAAAGAAAAAGGATAGCTTAGTGGCTGACACCGTAAAGTTGATAGACGAACAGGTCAGTGCCAAGGGCGGCATTGGTGGGATGGCATGGAAAGCCGCCTATGGAACTGTAAAGGGAGTCAAGCCGGGTTATATTGAAGGAGCCATCGAGCGGCTGCTGCCGGAATGCCTAAGTGCACTCGAACCGATGTGGAATGAGGGAACACAAACGGGTGACCCGGTTCAATACCTCAGCCAGAACAGCTCTCGTGCGGCTGACGCACTGCTGGGCATCACCGATGCCCGAATCGAGAAAACCAGCAACGGCATCGTGCGAGGCGCGTATAAGCAACTTCGCGGGTCAGCCAAGAGTGAGGTGGAGACGGCAGTACCCAGCTTAGCCAAAATCATCGATAAGTACACCAAGAGCTAAATGACACTGACTTAAGCCGTAAGAGCGGGAGAAGCCGGAGCCTGATCCCGTTCTCCTGCTGTTGACGACAAAGTCGGTATTCAGCAACTAAGCTAACAATGAGTTCAGAAAGCCTGTTTCAAGAGCCGACATTTCTTGTGAGATGGACATCCCGCCCGTCCAAGCTATGCAAGTTCAAGGCACAATAGCTGATCAGGCAACTCAGGTTATGTTCCAGATAGGCTGTAGCTAACTACATTACTCTGAAGAGTGAGCCATGCTCACAAGCCTTTAGCCGATAATGAGGCATGAGAGTTTTGTTGTACTAGTGTCTTTGCGAGTATAGAGTGATGGAAAATACTGAGTGGCTCAATTGGGTGGCAGGTGCACTAGCGATCGCCATCTTCATTGGTGGAATGCTGATGATGTTCACAACCGTTTGGACAACCAAGAAAAAATAAGCTCAGTTACCCCTCCCTATTCGTTACATCGAGTTTTTCCTCAAACTGGCTGAACAAGTTTGTGTTAGTTCGATACACCGTTAACTCAACCACAACACTTCTATTTACAAACAGGAGTCCGGTTACCAAAACCGTTACCAGAATATTGTCGCTGGTGAGTTAGCTCTACAATCCGATGTAGTTAAGTTAAGGCTCCTCATGCCGAACGCCGTGGAACAACCAGTCCCACGGTTTTTTATGACTGTAGCGCCTTGAAAGCTACAAGGCGTCAGTAGCGAATTTCTATCAGCGCCGGAGGTTGAGTAGCTCTTGGGGAGAGGCTAATAGCTTAATCTGGGCGTAAAGAATTTCCCGTTCTGGGTTGAGGATAAAGATCCAGGCAACGTTGACGCCGAACAAAGAAGTCTGGACTTTGCCTTTAACCTGGACTTGAATTTGGTCTTCTTCTAAAGTTTCGGCAATTCCCTGCCTAGGGAATAGCTGCATTGCCTTAGCTTCGGCTTTCAGGTAAGTTGCGATCGCCTCTGCCCCTTCTATTGGCTCCTCAAACGGTGGATGCAGCGCACCTGTTGGCGCAAACAACGCCGCCGTACCTTCATAATCAGCCGCGTTCATCGTTTGAAAATAACGCCACACTACAGATTCATCAATTCCTTCTATAATCCCGTCAACAGCCGTAGCTGGCTGAGTATTTGTACTTTCACCTTGAGCAAGGGTCATCAGAGCATCCTAAATTTTTTAATTACGACATTAGTTGTAAAGGAAAAAAGCAGGTTTACACCTGCCCTTTTAGAAAGAACGTGCAGCACTTTTTGTCGATATCAGGTTAGATAAGCTGATGTGCATAAAACCTGGCATAATCTTCTCTCCTATCTCCCCCAGCGTCCCCAGCTTCTTATCCTGCAACTTGAATACCGATTAGCTGATTCTGTCCGCGTCGCTGTGTCGTAGTTGTGATTCAAACAATAGGAGGCATGTATCTGTTGCTTGACCTCCTGATTTGACGTTGCAACGTTTTATTAAAAATACAAATAAAAATTATCAAGGGACTTCCAGAAAAATTATTATTAATAGTTTGGGAAATTTGTGATCAATGTCACTGTCAGAGGAAATATCCGTCAGCAGTAGTCAGGTCAAACAGGAAGCGCGATCACTTGGTTTTCATTTATGTGGAATCGCGGCTGTAGATGATCAAGCGTCCTCATCTCCAGGGGAACATCTCAAGGCATGGCTGGCTCTAGGCTACCACGCGGATATGGCTTGGATGGATCATCCCCGACGGTTTGACATCCGTGCCTGTATGCCAGAGGTTCAGTCGGTTATTTGTGTGGCGCTGAATTACTACACCCCTCACCAGCGTCCACAAGGTTCCGAATATGCCAAAATCTCCCGTTACGGTTGGGGTCGAGATTACCACAAGGTAATGCATAAAAAATTGAAGGCATTAACGAACTGGCTCTCAGCACAAGGTGAAGGGATTTTAGCTCGCTACTATGCTGACACAGGGCCGGTTCAGGACAAAGTCTGGGCACAGCGAGCTGGAATAGGTTGGATTGCCAAAAATGCTAATGTAATTACACGAGAGTATGGCAGTTGGGTGTTTTTAGGGGAAGTTTTGACGAATCTGCCCTTAACCCCAGACACTCCTCATACCCAACATTGCGGTACCTGTACTCGTTGTCTTGACGCTTGTCCGACAGGTGCAATCACCAAACCGTTTGTGGTCGATGCCAATCGTTGCATTGCTTACCATACAATAGAGAATCGGCGTCAAGAATTACCGGAATCTCTTGCACCCCATTTACAAGGCTGGGTTGCGGGTTGTGATATCTGTCAGGACGTTTGCCCTTGGAATCAACGTTTTGCCCAAGAAACCGATGTGGCAGAATTTCAGCCCTATCCCTGGAATGTGGCTCCTAAACTTACAGAATTAGCAACTCTTTCAGAAAATGAGTGGAACCGACGCTTCCCGGCATCGGCGCTGCGGCGGATTAAACCAGAAATGCTACGACGAAATGCTCAAGCCAATCTTAAGGCGACTCAAGTCTCTAATGAGTGATTTTTGATGCAGGGAGATATTCAAAGATTTCAACCTTTAGCCATCAAAACTCAGATCAAAAAAGGCGTGCTTCTTTTCCCTAGCCCTGATTTGTTCGTTTTTGAAAAATCCAGCCACAATAATGAGTAAAAAAGTAATTGTTTTTGATTTTGATGGCACATTGGCTGATACCTTCGACGCCCTTGTCATGATTAGCAATCGCTTAGCTTTAGAGTTTGGCTATCCACCAACGACTCCCGAAGAAATTCCTAAAATTAAGAATTTAAGTTCTAGGGAAATCATTAGGCAGTCAGGAGTTTCTCTCTTAAGACTTCCTTTTTTTCTCAAAAAAATTAGAGAATATTTACATCAGGAAATTCTCAATCTTCAAACGATTCCTGGAATTCAAGACTCGCTTGTTCAGTTAAAGCATGAAGGCTACTGTTTGGGAATATTAACTTCTAACTCTGAAGAGAATGTTAAGCTGTTCTTGAAAAAACATGGAATGCAAGATTTATTTAGTTTTATCTATTCAGAAACGTCTCTATTTAGTAAAGATAAGTCAATTCGGAAATTAATGAAACAAAATAATCTCAATTTAGACGAAATTCTTTACGTAGGAGATGAAACACGGGATATTGAGGCGTCAAAAAAAATTCATATTAAAGTCATTGCTGTGACTTGGGGGTTTAATTCAGGAGAAGTATTAGCTAAACACAATCCCGATTTTTTAATTCAGCAACCTAGTGAATTAATTGAGATCTTAGGAAGCTTACAGAACATCAGCCAGAAAGCTCACGTCCTTTAGGCGTTGTCAACTCTAGCGACAATTCCTACAGAATGTAGAGAAACATTAAAAATCATTTCACTAAAACAACAGTAACATTGTTTTAGTCGGAGCTGAATGTCATGCAGGCAGGAGGGTTGAGGCATTGCTAAGAAAGTTGAACCCTTGTAAGTCCGGACTCAGAAAGGACTTCAAGTCTGAGACAATCAGAAACGATCTCAAAAACAGAGCAATCATTCCCCACGTTTCCTCAATTAGAGATTTTTTTTGACCACTAGGGAGAACACTGTATGAAATTGGCTTACTGGATGTATGCAGGCCCCGCCCACATTGGTACCTTGCGCGTCTCCAGTTCTTTTAAAAACGTCCATGCCATCATGCACGCGCCGATTGGAGATGACTACTTCAATGTCATGCGCTCCATGCTAGAACGCGATCGCAATTTTACCCCAGTGACGATCAGTTCCGTTGACCGGAATGTCTTGGCACGCGGTTCCCAGGAAAAAGTGGTGAACAACATCACCCGCAAGGATGCTGAGGAAACCCCCGACTTGATTGTTCTCACACCCACCTGCACCTCCAGCATCTTGCAAGAAGACCTGGAAAACTTTGTCCAACGTGCTCAGTTGGATGCTAAAGGGGATGTGATGCTAGCGGACGTGAACCACTACCGCGTCAATGAACTACAAGCGGCAGACCGCACCTTGGAGCAAATTGTCCAGTTTTACATCGCCAAGGCACGCAAGCAAGGCAATCTGCCAGAAGGCAAAACGGAAAAGCCTTCCGTCAATATCATTGGCATTTCTTCCCTCGGCTTCCACAATCACCACGATTGCACCGAACTGAAGCGGTTAATGGCTGACCTCGGCATTGAGGTCAACGAGGTGATTCCAGAAGGGGCTTCGGTTCACAACCTGAAGAATTTGCCTCGTGCTTGGTTTAACCTGGTGCCTTATCGAGAAATCGGCTTGATGGCAGCGCGTTACCTGGAACAAGAGTTCGGGACGCCTTTTGTAGACATTACTCCTATGGGAGTTGTGGAAACAGCTCGTTGTATCCGCAAGATTCAACAGGTGATTAATGCCCAAGGTGCTGATGTTAATTACGAAGACTACATCAACAACCAAACCCTGTACGTTTCCCAAGCGGCTTGGTTCTCTCGTTCCATTGACTGCCAGAATTTGACGGGGAAAAAGGCGGTTGTCTTTGGCGATAATACGCACGCGGCTGCCATGACTAAGATTTTGGCGCGGGAGATGGGAATTCACGTTGTCTTGGCGGGTACCTACTGCAAGTACGATGAACAGTGGTTCCGCGATCAGGTGAGCGAATACTGCGATGAAGTACTCATTAGTGATGATAATGGAGCCATTGGGGATGCGATCGCACGCATTGAACCGTCGGCTATCTTCGGTACCCAAATGGAACGGCACGTCGGCAAGCGTTTAAGCATCCCTTGTGGTGTTATCGCTGCGCCTATCCATGTTCAAGATTTCCCCATCGGTTATAAGCCATTCCTGGGTTACGAAGGCACAAATCAAATGGCTGATTTGGTCTACAATTCCTTCACCTTGGGAATGGAAGATCACTTGTTGGAAATCTTCGGCGGTCACGACACCAAGGAAGTGATTACTAGAGGAATTTCTGCTGATTCTGACCTCGGTTGGAATAAAGAAGCTCAGGCAGAATTGAACAAGGTGCCTGGTTTCGTTCGCGGTAAAGTGAAGCGCAATACTGAGAAGTTTGCTCGTGAGCGTGGCTTTAGTGAAATCACTCTGGAAGTGATGTATGCGGCGAAAGAATCTGTGGGTGCGTAATTAACACTGAGTTATCCGCTTTTAGCTATACCTGGAAAAGAAGCCAATTGCCCACCAACTTCTAGTTTGGGGCTATACAAACTAAATCCTCGCTAAAGCTTCGAGCCTACAGTGAGTTTTAAGCCGAAGTTCCCATGTAGGGGAACTTCGGCTTAATCGCCAAGTACTTTTGCTCTCCCTGTTATGTGATGTCTGGTTGATTACTCTTCATAAAGATCATAAAGAGCTTCACTCACCGTAAAATTTTGAGTTAACTAATTTTTAAAGAAGTTAGAGAGCTACTACAGGGCTAGTATGAATACTATCATGCCCTACCTCGAATAATTTTCAGGATGTGTTGCCATGATCGAACTAAAAACACTTATTTTTCCGAGTTTGGTGACGGTTTTAACCCTAATTCTCTACTTTGTTCTGACTGCCAATGTTGGCAGAGCCAGATTCAAATATAAAGTGCCTGTACCCCAAATTTCGGGAGATCCAGATTTTGAGCGAGTGTTTCGAGTCCAGCAAAATACGCTAGAGCAACTCATTCTTTTGTTGCCAAGTTTGTGGTTATTCTCTCTATTTATCAGCCCTGTTTGGGGTGCGGGGATTGGATTTATTTGGCTGATTGGGCGCATTTTATATGCTTGGGGTTACTATCAAGCGGCAGAAAAACGGACGCTCGGTTTTGGGATCAATTCTTTGTCTATCCTTGTCCTGCTTTTAGGTGCCCTAGTAGGGGTAATTAGGGCATTCATGACTTATACTTAAATGCTTGAACGCAGTTACCAAGTTGTTTTATTGTTTTGAGGAGAGAAAAATAAGCGGATTAAAAGCGCAAGCCTAGTGGATTATTCGGCGATGAAAATAGCCATTAGACTTGTTGTAGCAGCACTTAGATTATCCTTGTAATCTGATTGTGAACTTACCCGGAGCAATCAGCCTTCCCCTTGAAAAGAATAAGGCTTAACAGTTCCACCCCAGATGGTTCGCTCCTCTGGGGGTTTTTTGTTTGCTCCTGTTCATAGGCGATCGCTTGTCTTCTGCCGAATTGTCAACGGACTATTGTTGGTCGCTTTCGCCGTCGGTCTGATGCTGATTGTCATTTACAGTGTTTGCGTCAGCTTATGCCCCATGCTTCTTTTGTGGTGGTGTTTGACTGTCAGCCTGATATGGAAGCAGTAACGCCTTCTGCTGAAAGGACAGAAGAAGTGGTTGTTTAAGGATGAGGAGGGGTAAGCATCTGGATTGACCTCTCCCCCAACCCCTCTCCTGCAAGGAGAGGGGAGTAAGAATAAGACTCCGGCTCCCCCTTCCCTTGCAGGGAACCGGAGCGACCGGAGCTTTAGTGAGGATGAGGAGGTTGGGGGATTAGGTCTGTTCGCAACATGCTGTCGAAATACGTGCTAAAACCTGATCGAGATTCTGTCTCACTTGTTCATTTTGTATTCGCAACAGCCGCAGTCCTCGTGCTAACAAAATGCGATCGCGTTCTGCATCGTATTCAACTTGTTGTTGATGAATTTCTCCATCTACTTCTATGACTAATCTGGCAGCGTGACAATAGAAATCTGCAATAAATCCATCAATAATTTGCTGACGACGGAAGTGTAAGCCATTCAATTGATTAGCGCGAAGGTGTTGCCAGAGGATTTTTTCTTCCTGAGTCATTTGCCGACGGAGTTCCTTGGCGCGTTGTACTTTGACTGGGGTTACTTTTTGTCCGATAACGATGTTGTGAGTTAACTGCTGTTTTGGTGTTGGGGATTGTTGGGGAGTAAGGTTATTCATTAACAAAGCATGATAATCGGTTTGTATTTTTACATTTTGGATGACCTCTCCCCCAGCCCCTCTCCTTGTAGGAGAGGGGAACCGGAGTTCTTGTTCCCCCTTCCCTTGCAGGGAAGGGGGTTAGGGGGTTAGGTTTGTATAAGTTCTAACATAAGAGATGGTAATCATGAGTATTGTTCCACGCGGAATGACTGTTACTGAAGCGTACCGTCTTTATCGCTCAGGCAGTTTTCTAGTCAATCGAAAGTATCAACGAAAGCTTATTTGGACAGTTGAAGAAAAAGAAAGACTGATTGGAAGTATTTTGAAAGGATATCCCATACCCCTAATTTTATTAGCTGAACGTCCGCAAATATATGGAAGTGGAAAGTATGAAATTATAGATGGGATGCAACGACTAAATGCAATTTGCAGCTTTATAGAAAATTCATTTACCTTTGAAGATAAATATTTTGATACTGAGGAATTTTCTTACGCTAAACAAGTAGCAGATGAAGGCATTTTTGAAAGAATTCAAGAAAATACTATACTGCTTTCACGAAAAGAATGCGCTGATATTTTGGATTATCAACTTGCAGTAACTATTTATACCGCAATGGAAGAAGAGGATATCACAGAAGTTTTTGGTCGAATTAATTCCAGCGGAAAGCATTTGAGCCGCCAAGAAAAGACTCCTCTACAATATCGATAGAAGGGCCTGAGTTACTCGCTATCTTTCAGCTTTTTCAAAAGTGAGAATTAGTAAGGTGGGCAAATGCCCACCCTACATGAATTACCTGGCTGCCGTAGGCATCCCCAAAATATCCTCAATTCGAGGCATATCTTCCAACGCAATCACCCGCCCTTCATCCTCAAAATTAGCAATTTGATCGAAGTTCAAATACCGATACAAATCACCCGCAAACGGATGAATCTTCTTCGCCACAATGTCCATATATTCCTGCACAGTAGGAATCCGTCCTAACATCGCACACACGGCAGCTAATTCAGCAGAACCGAGATAAACTTGGGCATCTTTACCCATGCGATTATTAAAGTTGCGCGTCGAAGTCGAGAACACTGTCGTGCCATCTCCCACACGCGCCTGATTCCCCATGCACAGAGAACATCCCGGCATTTCCGTTCTCGCACCCGCCGCACCAAATGTACCGTAGATACCCTCTTCCTTCAGTTGCTTTTCATCCATCCGGGTTGGGGGACAAATCCACAGGCGCGTCTTAACCGGGGGTTCGCCTTCCAATACCTTCGCTGTGGCACGATAATGACCAATATTCGTCATGCAGGAACCAACGAACACCTCATGAACCGGGTCATTAGCGACTTCAGATAATAACTTCACATTATCCGGGTCATTGGGAGCGGCGACAATCGGTTCCTTGATTTCATTCAAGTCAATCTCGATAATTTCCACATACTCCGCATCGGCGTCAGCTTCCATCAGTACGGGATTCGCCAACCACTCTTCCATCTTGGCAACACGGCGCATAATCGTCCGCGCATCCTGATAGCCTCGCGCTACCATATTTGTCAACAGCGCCACATTCGATCGCAGATATTCCGAAACTGTCTCCACACTCAGCTTAATCGTGCAACCCGCACAAGAACGTTCAGCGCTAGCATCAGTGAGTTCAAAGGCTTGCTCGACTTTTAAATCAGGCAACCCTTCAATTTCCATAATTCGCCCGGAGAAGATATTCTTCTTATTCTGCTTCTCCACCGTTAGCAAGCCTTTTTGCATCGCCACATAGGGAATTGCATTCACGACATCCCGCAGCGTGATACCGGGTTGCAACTCACCCTTAAACCGCACTAAGACAGATTCCGGCATATCCAACGGCATCAAACCCAAGGCACCGGCAAACGCCACTAACCCAGAACCCGCGGGAAAGGAAATCCCTAAGGGGAAACGAGTGTGAGAGTCGCCGCCAGTTCCCACGGTATCCGGCAATAGCATCCGGTTCAGCCAAGAGTGAATAATGCCATCACCAGGACGCAAGGCTACACCACCGCGAGAGGAGAAGAAATCCGGTAAATCTTTGTGAGTTTTGACATCCACAGGTTTGGGATAAGCGGCGGTATGACAGAAACTCTGCATCACCAAGTCCGCACTGAACCCTAAACAGGCAAGTTCTTTCAATTCGTCGCGAGTCATCGGGCCGGTGGTATCCTGAGAACCAACGGTCGTCATCAGGGGTTCGCAAGAGGTACCGGGACGCACACCGGATAAACCACAAGCTTTCCCTACCATTTTCTGTGCCAGAGTAAAGCCTTTGCCCGTATCCGTTGGCATTGTGGGACGGGTGAACAGGGTGCTGGGTTCTAATCCTAAGGCTTCGCGGGTTTTGTCGGTGAGACTGCGCCCAATTAATAAAGGAATCCGTCCACCCGCCCTGACTTCATCGAGAATGGTGTCAGGCTTGAGGGTAAAGGTGGAAATCACTTCTCCCGCTTCGTTGGTGATTTCTCCCTTATAAGGATGGATCGTAATTACCATCCCCGTTTCCATCTGGCTGACATCACACTCAATAGGTAATGCACCAGAATCTTCAGCCGTGTTGAAGAAGATAGGCGCGATCGCACTTCCTAAAATATATCCCCCAGACCGCTTATTCGGCACAAAGGGAATATCGTTGCCAATATGCCACAGCACGGAGTTAATCGCGGATTTGCGGGAGGAACCCGTACCCACAACATCCCCAACATACGCCACAGGATGCCCTTTCTCCTTGAGTTGGGCAATTGTTTCGATGCCTCCTGGCATCTTGGATTCCAACATTGCCAAGGCATGAAGTGGGATATCCGGGCGGGTGGTGGCGTGGGGTGCGGGGGATAAATCATCAGTATTCGTTTCTCCCGGCACTTTGAACACGGTAACGGTAATCGCTTCCGCGAGTTTAGGGTGGGTGATAAACCATTCGGCATTTGCCCAAGAATCAATTACCTGTTTGGCGTAAGGGTTTATATCAGACAAAGCCAGAACGTCGTGAAAGGCATCAAACACCAGTAGCGTCTTACTTAAGGCGGCGGCGGCTGAGGCTGCCATTGATGGATGGCTTGATTTGAGTAAATCGATCAAGGAATGCACATTGTAACCCCCCATCATCGTGCCGAGAAGGTTTACCGCCCATTGGGGAGTAATCAGGGGACAGGTGATTTCCTCTTTCGCGATCGCAGTTAAAAACCCAGCTTTGACGTAAGCCGCCGGATCGACACCAGGTGGGACGCGATCGCGCAACAATGACATTAACGTCTCTTCTTCACCCGCAGGTGGATTTTTCAGCAATTCGCACAGTTCGGCAGTTTGTTGGGCGTTCAGCGGCAGGGGGGGAATACCCAAAGCGGCTCGTTCAGCAACGTGTTGACGATAAGATTCAAGCATCAGAGTCATCTCCTGGAGGTAGCTACCTGGAAAATTTTGCCAGTTTCTGTGAAGTTTCTCAAAGCACAAGCTTACTGCCACGCTAACGCTTTTGGCTGTTGACGGCGAACGCATTTTATAGTGAGGTCAAATCCGCCGCTATAACTAGCAGCCATAAAAAAAGGCGATCGCATACGATCGCCCAACGTTTGACTTGAACTCGAAACTCTCCCATTCCTGAAAAAACTATTGGAGAGGTAACGTCATTCTCTCTTGCTCTAAAAGGCGCACTAGCTGTTCATCCCCATTCGCTTTGGCGACTTGCATCCGGCGTTCTAAGCTGTTGCGAATATTGCTCAGGTGAGTTCTCGTTAGCTGATTCAACTCTTTTTCTCGTTCCCGTTTGTGGAAACCGGGCAATGTGCAGCGTGCCCCCGCCGCAGAAGGTACAGCAACAGCGGATTTCCCGGTGCGGTAAGCCACACCCCGATATTTCAGATCGTGGACAGGTGCGGGTTCGGGAATGTGTCTAAGATAGTGCGATCTCCAATTTTGACCCCGATAGGTACCACCGATATCCCCTTCAATGACTTCGAGCATGGGGGATGAATTTTCGTAGTTAACGCCACGGTAAGAGAGTTTCATATCCTGTGCCTCCAAATAGCTTTTTGATAGTGTTTTTTAGCGATTGATCTCCGTCACTTCGACAATTAGGTGCCTAATGGCTTCTGCTTCTGCATAGATTTCCGATTAAAGACGAAATTCAAAAAAATATTTCTGTATCCAATTTAACAATTTTTGGTTCGTCGGGGTGAAATGTTAAAAAAACATCACACATTTCTCAGCGGGCGACTTCTGTTCGAGGCGGAAAGCGGGTGGGACAATATCGTTCAGGTTTGCCAGAGAACCCAACCCGCGATTATCCTAAAAACGCTATTTCTTTGTTTGGGGCGGTTAAGAACCATTGTTTAATTTTTTCGATCTTTTGACGGCTCGTTACGCAAGACATGCTCAAGCCTCTGAGCATCTATATGAGGGTTGGTCGCTAGATCAGCGCGATCCTGAGGTGATTAAAGCTTGGATGCCTGTGTGGGAATGGTTGTACCACTCTTACTTTCGAGTGCAAACCGAGGGCTGGCATCACATTCCCTCGCAGGGGAAGATGCTGATTGTGGGTAGCCATAATGGCGGCTCGGCTTCACCGGATACTTCGATGTTTATGTACGATTGGTACCGCAGGTTCGGCTATGAACGCTTAACCTATGGATTGATGCACCGATTGGCTTGGAAAATCCCCAACGTGGGTCGGTTAGCGGCTCCGGTAGGGGCTGTCATTGCTCACCCTAAAACAGCGATCGCCGCCCTTCAAAGAGGTGCAGCAGTTCTCGTCTATCCGGGCGGGGCTGAAGATATGTTCCGTCCTCATCGCCTGCGCGATCGCATTTACTTTGCAGGACGTAAGGGATTTATTAAATTGGCTCTGCGGGAAGAGGTACCCATTGTGCCTGCGATTTCTCACGGTGCCCACGATACTCTAATCATTCTGGGAGATTTTTACCAGCAAGTCCGACAACTACAGGAATGGGGTGTTCCCTTGTCGCTTGACCCAGATATCGGTGTGTTTCCCATTTATTTGGGCTTACCTTGGGGTGTCGGAATTGGGCCTTTGCCGAATATTCCTTTGCCTATACAGATCCACACCCGCGTTTGTGCGCCCATTGTGTTTGAGCGTTATGGGCGGGAAGCGGCGAGCGATCGCGATTATGTGGATGCGTGCTATGAGAAAGTCTGTACTCAGATGCAACGAGAACTTGACGATTTAATTGATCGACTCAACAGCACTGAATAATTATCGTAGATATTCAATTCAGTCTCTTTATACATTCCGGCTGAGTGCTTGTATCCTTTCTTACACTCGCTGCTTTTCCGTGCATTATTTAATGCAAATCCTACATTAATCCCAATATTTTTGTAGTGTCTTATACAGCCTTAACTGAGAATTATTGATCTATGTTAAGGTTCAACAAATATCCAATCCGTAAACATAAACCATCAGCTTCGTGATAGGAATTTTCTAAATTTAATATTTCTTTATATTCAATCAAGTGTTAGCTGGTATGAGGATAGATACTTGTGAATAATAATCGCAAATTTTTATTAAGACAGATATAAAATTAGAAGAAAACAGCTTAAACCTGAAAGTAGTAGTCAGTTCTCTCAGTCTGTCTTCTAATCGTTAATTGAACAACGTATGTCTACCATTGGCTTTCTCCGAGACTTTCCCTTGCCAGAGATATTTCAGTTCATCGATAAGGGCCGTAAAACTGGCGTGCTGAGACTTCGGGCTTTGCCAGATTATTCATCAACAATGCCATCAGTCCATTACATTTGGATTTATCAAGGTCGGATCGTAGCGGCAGCTAATCGATTAGATCAGCAAGGTTTAATTTCGCTGATTAAGCAACGCAATTGGGTCAGTCCGCAGGTAGCTACTAAGCTGTTTCAGTTTTATAGAAACAATCAACCGTTGGGTTTGTGCCTGAAAAATCAAGGTGTTTTACAAGACGAACAGCTAAAACATCTATTTCAAGTTCAGGTATTGCAGCAGGTGTGCGCCTTATTCCAACTTAAGGATGGTCAGTTTAAGTTGGATCAGAATGTGCCTATACCCATGCGAGAAATGACGGGTTTGAGCGTACCATCAGCCGTTGTCAATCAATACGCTTTGATTCAAGTACTGTTAGAAAAAATAGAAACCCGTTGCTTGGATCGTTGTTTAGATTTGACAGCCTTGCCTGCTTATGCACGTTAACCTCAATCTCAAAACCTGAAACTTTGCGGCGAAGGTTGCTGTGCTACAAAATCGGTACCTGTAAGAATTAGGCCGTAACAGGGATATAAGAGGGAGCCATTCTTATGCCTGGGAAAATTTAGCATATTTGAAGCGAAAGTGATGAGCCATGCTAGATTGACGTGGCAACTCAATCCATGATGGAAAGAGGTTTGCCGTTCAATCACGACCGAATCACGCCTCCCATGCAACAACTGTCCCTCCCCTTGACTCTACCGAATACTGAGCTAGACAAAGTGGTCTGGTTTGGGGAAATGTTGCAAGCGCTGGATGTCAGTCGTCACCCAGCATGGCCTGATTGCTTTGGCTTATCGCTTCAAAGATGGTTTTCCAGACAGGGACATGCTCCCATTAGAACCCTGAGCCTATTTTCGGGTGGTGGTGGACTGGATATTGCCTTCCATAACTGCGGTTTTGAGATTGTTCAAATGATTGAGCTGGAAGCCAAGTACGTGCAGACGCTCAACCACAACTCACAACCCGGAAAATGGTTAGAAAATTCCAATGCTGTTTGCATTGATATTCGAGAATATTCTCCCAATCCCGATTTAAAAGTTGATTTCATCATTGGTGGCCCCCCGTGCCAAACCTTCTCGGCGGCTGGGAGGAGAGCCTCTGGAGTGGCTGGAACCAGTGATGCTCGCGGTACTTTATTTCAAGAGTATGTCCGTATCCTTAAAACGCTTCAACCCAAAGGATTCTTATTTGAGAACGTTTACGGAATCACGGGAGCGCAAAACGGAGAAGCTTGGAAAGAAATCCAAACAGCATTTAAAGAGGCGGGATATACGATTCATTTTCGGGTACTCGATGCCGCCGATTATGGCGTACCCCAGCATCGAGAACGTTTATTTATTGTGGGCTTGAGAGAAGGGAGTTATCAATTTCCCTATCCGACTCATGGGCCAGATTGTCCAGGCTGCGAACCCTTCTACACAGCGGGAGAAGCGGTTGCAGGAGCTGATATTTCTGAGGCCGATGAGGGGATAGGGGGTCGATACGGGCACCTTTTAACTGATATTCCACCAGGGTTGAACTATAGCTTTTATACCGACGAAATGGGACATCCTCAACCAGTGTTTAGTTGGCGTTCAAAGTTCTCTGATTTTCTGTATAAAGCTGACCCAAAAATGCCCGTGCGGACGATTAAAGCCCAAGGGGGACAATACACAGGCCCTTTTAGTTGGGAAAATCGTCGATTTACCCTTGCAGAACTCAAGCGGTTGCAAACTTTTCCTGATGATTATGAGATTGTGGGGAATCGTCAAGTTTGTATTGAACAGATTGGAAATTCAGTTCCGCCACAACTGGGACGAATTTTAGCGCTGAGTATTTTAGAGCAAGTGATGGGGGTGAAGCTACCGTTTCCCATGTATTATTTGCCTCCATCTCAGAAGCTGGGATTTAGACAGCGTAAGCGTCAGTTGACGGAGAGATATGCTCAGAAGGCTAAAGATGCGATCGCACTCCTTTACAAGACACAACAGCAAACTGCAAACTTATTACCAACGTATGATATTGATGAGCAAACGGTAAGATTCTTAGCTCCTGATTTTGCTTGGGATGAAAATCAAGTATCCAACAGTGTCAAGATTAATCTGAAATACGAATTGAACCCTTCTAGCTGGACGATTACAGCCCAGAAGGATGATATTTGGCAAGAAGAATATCAATATGTTATTGAAATAACTCCAGCCTTTGGCTATGAAGGATGGGTTTTAGGTGCTAAGAAAGTAAAGCTATGCGCTAATCACCTAGATCCGTGTGTATTTACAGCATTATGGAAAGCGTTGGAGGAAAAAATAATTGAGTTGACAGGAATGGCTGATTTAGTTCAGCTTTCTGGCTATTACCAATACAGTCCCAGGCTTAGATGTAGTTTTACATTTAATCGCCATTTCAAGGTTGAGCAATTTTGGCATGTTGTTCAATGTGTTCTGGAAGGAATAGGCGTTGCGAGTCAATTATCAGCACCAGAATTGGGCTTACTCTGGGCAGTTAATGCTGATGATGTATTCTCTTACCTCCAATCTTTACGCAATCTGGGGTACGAAGTCAGAAACCACAATACAAATCCTCAAATTCCTAAGGGCGAGTATTTAATTCCATATGCGTTTCCCACGCTGAATCCAAAAAGTGTGCAACTCCGAAAAAATTTAAGAGGCAATGATGGGGGTAATGGGGTTGATTGTTGTGCCACCAGTCTGTAAGACAGTCAACGATAAAATCACTGGTTTCAGCCGACTGCCCCATATAAATCGATAATTGCTCGTTGTGGGTGTTGAGAATACCAAAGGGTACGAGGATGGCTTGCCACTCGGTATCATGGTCATCCGCAACTATGGGTTCTAGAGTGCGTGCCTTGCCGCCCCGTGACAGGTTACCAATCTTCACTTTGGCGAAAGCTATCATGATTATCATTATCGAGAACGCCCCTTAGAGAGTTCATTCTTAATAATGCTGTCAATAAGCCCTCATCTTTTTGTCGATCAATCGGGTAGAAAGAGCAATTTCCCAAGCCATCAGCTTGCTTGTCACCCCGTCAGCGGTTAGACTCTAGACAGAACTCCAATATCCGACTTCTAGCTCTCGGATAGTAAGTACTGCGGCAATTTTTTTGCTCTGCTCATTATAGATCGGTCGAGCATTGCCCTCCACAAGAACCTCTGTACCGTCTGTGCGACGGATGCGCCAGCGTGCCTTAGTAACAATTTCATTCCTATGCACAGCGCGGGCAAGGGGAAGCTCACAAGAAGGGTAGGGACTGCCGTCCTCCATATAGAGGTGATAGGTCTGGGCATATTCTTGGGGAGGGACATCCAACCTGGCGACTCCATGCATCCGAGATGCCGCCTCATTTACAAAGGTGATGCGACCCTCGACATCTGTAATGATTACTCCCTCAACGAGTTGTTGCACAATAGCGTCACGTTCTGCTGCAATCCTTTCAATGCGCTGTCGCTCACGAACTTGTTCGGTAACCTCAACGTTCAAACTCAAAATTCCCGATACTTCGCCATTCGTCTCGAACAGGGGCTGATAAGTGATATTGAACCAGCCTTCGTACATTACTCCAGTTCCGGTTCGGTCATAGTGGGCGAGCATCTCCTTACCTTCATACGGTTTCCCACTGGTATACACCTGATCCAGCAACTCGAAAAACGCTTGTCCTTCTAGTTCTGGAAAGGCATTTCGCACTGTTAGTCCCTCAACATTACGCCGTGAGATCAACTCTTGGAACCTTATATTTTGCATCTCGAACCGATGCTCCCGCCCTCGCATGATAGCAATAGCGATGGGCGCTTGCTCAAAAATATTGCGGATTTCAACGCGAACAGCTTCATCACGGAGCGCTCGGATGCGATCCGATATGTCCCGACTGAAAAGTATTAGTCCGTTTTTAGTCGGGACAGCCCGGACTTCATGCCAACCATAAAGACCTGGGAGGAATTGCTCAAATTTAACTGGAATAGAGTTTTCCGCTGCGTATCGCAATCGCGCTTCCGCCGGAGTATTTATCAGTTCTGGAAAAGTCTCCCACAGAGAACGACCAAGCAAGTCTGTCTGCTTACGCCGTAACAACAGTTCTGCACTGTGATTGACATAGGTGTAGTTCCACTCTTGATCCAGTGCGGTTATCGCGTCTGTAGTATATTCTAGTACTGTTTCTAGCTCCAAATGTGTCCTCCGTCATAACGGTTGCTGGCACCACCCAGTATGGATTAGGCAAAAACCTCTAGCCGGCTTACAGGGGGAACTACTGGGGGATTTGAGATTGGCTCAACTAGTTCCTGCAATTACTGAAATAATACCAATTCGCTTCGGTATCATGGTCATCAGCAACTATGGGTTCTAGAGTGCGTGCCTTGCCGCCCCGTGACAGGTTACCAATCTTCACTTTGGCGAAAGCTATCAATCGAGACTCGCAATGATTTCGGATTGTTATCGGATGCCTGATTCGCCTGGAACACATTCTCAAAAATGGCATCAGTTTCCGGGATTTTTTTCAAGGGTTTAGTCTTTTGTGTTTTCTTAGGCGATACCCCAAGCGAATGAGAATTTCGCCCATTGTTTGACGAGATGGCAATTGCGCCTGGTCATACCCCAATTCCTTGACTAATGCCTCTCGCACGGCTCTGGCACTGATGCGAGCATAACAAAAGGTCGATTTAAATTTTGGGTCGGCCTCCTTACTTCTGGCTAAATTTGAGGGATAATCCTAAGTTTCGTTAAAGAATGATAATACTAATCAACCCTGAGTAGGATATAAAAGCAAAAATTTACCCCGTCCCCGTTAACGGAGAGGGGGCAGAGGGAGGGGTTCTACAAACTTTCTTTGCTGTAAAAACTCAGTTGTTTATAGTCTAGAAGGACGCGATCGCTTACGCTACCCGCAAAGCTAAGCGCATCGGTTTGTTGACTCCTAAAAATCACTCAGTCCACCACACCGCCTTACCCGGGGTGCCCTGTACTGGGATACAACAACATTATTTTCCGCCCGTTGAGTTTGGCGTAATGCTGGAGAGAATGATTCTTCGCTGTTGCTTGCCGTTAGCATTCCTGGTTCTTCTGTCGAGGTATATTTGATCTCAAACTCAGATTCAGGAAAACGCAGGACATGACCCTCGTTTAGTTTCTCGGTTTCAGTTGAGGATAGTTCAGTGTAAAGCATCAAATTCTCAGAATATAGGGATTGCTCATCATTGGTGTTGATCGGTTGAGAGACTTGACTTTTTGCCATTTTTAACTAACCCCAAACAAGTGCTTAACAAAAGTGAATTTTGGACTAAAAAGCTACTAGAGCTCTCCGCCCGACTGGACTAAACTACGCCGACGCTCCTAACGTTGCGATCACTAAAGCGCTGCTACACGAACGCAATCACAGGGATTTACGTCAGTTGCGGGTAGCTGTTAATAGCTAACTTTTACTGCTATCCCTCTCCTCTTTTTGGGACAACAAAAGCTATTGAAGTAATTGATTGATCAGTACTCCGGATTGGTTTTATTGAGATACTAGAGGTATCGGACTGTTGTTCTGCTTGAGACTGTATCCGGTTTTTACCTTGGGTACTGTTTTATAGGTTTGTTTTATCCGGAATATTGATTTCTTTATTCCACTATAAAGGAATGTGCTAAAAATCCAAGATCTGGATTGCTTTAATAATTGTTAAATTTTTTAACGAAACACTCCTTAAGGGTTCTGACTGGTATCTCACTGAGCATTGGCGAAGGCTCAATCAGGCTTTCCGCTAAGCACAATGCCATTGAGGTGTCCGTCCACTGCCCTGGTTGCCGCCCAAAAGAGCCACCCCCTACCCTATCGTTAATGGGTGTAAAAGTGCCGGGTCGCTTGAACTCTAGAGATGCCCCCACCGCATCGCCGATGGCTAAGCCGAGAAGGCATCCCTGATAAGGAGCGATTGGCTGCATAAAACTGACTTTTTGATTCTAATAGGCAAATTTGTCAAAAAATCGCCTTATATCAAGCCAATTCTCGATCAAGCTTTAATTCCCGCAGGAAGTAGAAGCGATCGCTTTTCCAATCTTTGCCTTTAATTCGTCCTAAGTAACCCGTTAACGGTGAGGAAAGCTCAATCAGAATGTCGTGCATCTCCTCTAGAGTCAAGGGGTGAGGCGGCTGTGACGTTGTATACAGTCCATGGATCGCCTCAACAGTGGTATCTCTCAGCCCTGCGTTGTGCAGATAATTTTTGACCAGTTCAACCAGACGCGATCGCACTTTAATGTCTTGTTGTACCTTGTCAATATAGTGGTTCACTTTAGCATCGGCCTCCTCACCAAAGGGCGCTTGCTGCAAACAAGGTTTGAGTTCTAGCAAGTTGATCGAGCCTTGGTGCTGTGCTTTCAATTCAACTAACCTTTGCCAAGTTTCGGGACGAATAACATTCATGTTGTTCTTAACGGCGGCCTTGTGAGCGGCTGGGGTTAAAGGGTCAGCCGCAAAAATTATCTTGACTGAATCGTTAAAATGTGATTTACCGAGATGTGTATAACCAAGATTGAGCCGTTGGTCAGAGACACTATTCGGCATGTTCTGCGGTTGCCTAGCCTGAAACTCTCCCACCACTGGATAGGGAGCGTCACAATAAAAATCTAAACCCTCTGCTTCGCCCATTGCCTCAGCATTAAGACTTGTTTTAGGATTCGGATTAGAGTTCGTAAATCCCAGTTCTACTAAGCTTTTACGCACTAAGCTTTCAAACTGATCGCGATCGCTGGAATGACCGACTTTGGCGATGGTTTGAATCCAGACTAGTGTGGGAGGAATAGACCCCGTAGACTTGTAACCACTCCAACCGAGTAAGGTTCTCGTCTCGTAATCGAGTTCTTTAGCGGCGAGATTATGATCGGAGAGTGGCGCAATTGCCCCCTGCAACACCTCCAATTCAGGATGTAATGAGGACTTGGGTTCGATCAGTTGGCGACAACGCTGTTCAAAGAAGATATCACCTAACACGGGCGTCGCGTCAGTCACCGTCAAGGGTTGCGGCAGAGAGAAGAAGCGGGGGCTTGGCTGAACAGGGATTTCTACGGGTTGAGGGAGTCGGTGAACTCTCAAGAAGGCGAGAAACAGATTCCCTCGTTGGGCACGAGTTTGCAGCAAAGCTTGCTTCGTCCATACGGATAGCTGGGACAAAATATCCAGCGTTTCCGTCTCATCGATCACTTGACAAAATTCACACCTTGCCCAGGCTTTAATCAAAACAGTCTCAGCATCGAGTTCAGCGAGAGACCTTTCAACTGTCGGTAAAAAATTTGATCGATAATACTGCTCCGTCGGTAGTCCGTTAACAGAGGTATCCGTGGGGTAGAGAGCAAATTGCCGCCCAGGATTGATGAATATCCGAGGTAACACAACGATCATTCGCCCTTCGATCAGGGCTTCGATGTCGGGGGCGGGGAGCGGAAATGCTGTATTAATAACAACTAGGGTACTCATAGCCAGTCAGTTAGATGTCTGCCAGTCAGTTAGAGCTCTGCACTAGCTATGTTCTAGCTTAGTTAGTTTCAGTCGCGCAGGCAGTAAAAGCGATCGCTCCTGTCACGTCCTTGGATTCGTCCCAAGTAGCCAGTTGAGGCTTTACTGAGAATCGTCGCTAGTCGTACTATGCCTAGTGTGCCCAAAGCGACTTTCCCACTAACTACTATGGACATCGATTCTCTCCTCAAACCCTTCCAGCGCTTTGGTGTTCATCTCGGCTTAGAGCGAATTCAACGACTCTTAGCAGATTTAGGCAACCCCCACCAGCGCGTCCCCATCCTGCATGTGGCGGGAACTAATGGCAAAGGTTCCGTCTGTGCCTATCTCTCTGCTGTACTAACCGAGGCAGGTTATCGCGTCGGACGCTACACATCGCCACATTTAGTCGATTGGAATGAGCGAATTTGTTTGAACGAACAGCCAATTTCCATTGCGTCGTTGGCAGAATTACTGCTGCAAGTGAAAGCGGCAATTCCCCAAGATAGTGAAGATTCACCCACTCAGTTTGAGGCGATTACGGCTGCCGCTTGGTTGTATTTTGCCCAGCAGCGGGTTGATATCGCTGTGATCGAAGTGGGATTGGGAGGAAGGTTGGATGCCACGAATGTCTGCGACTCTCCATTAGTGAGTATGATCACGTCTCTGAGTCGGGAACATTGGCAAAATCTTGGCCCTACTTTAGCAGACATCGCCAGAGAGAAAGCGGGTATCCTCAAGCCGGGATGTCCGGCGGTAATTGGACAACTTCCTCCAGAAGCCAAGGCAGTCGTAGAAGGGCGAATCAAAGAGTTGGATTGTCCTACCGTTTGGGTAAAACCTGCCGTGGAATTACCCCCCCAACTTTCGAGGGAATCAGAATCTCAAAGTCCTTTGAAATTGGGAGATTTAGGGGGCGAGAAAGACTTGTCTATCTGCGGTAGCGTTACTCAGGGAGGGTGGCAACAAAGGTGGGCAGAATATGAGGGGATTAAATACCCCTTGCCCTTACTAGGGGACATTCAACTGAGTAATTCGGCAATTGCGATCGCAACTGTGCAAATTCTCCGTTCACAGGGTTGGAAAATTACTGACGCAGCCATCCAAAATGGTATGGCTAAAACCCAATGGCTAGGACGCCTTCAGTGGACAACGTGGCACCATCATCGCCTCCTAATCGACGGTGCACACAATCCAGCCGCCGCCCAAGCTCTCCGTCAGTATGTCGATACTCTCAACATGCCAATCACTTGGGTGATGGGCATCCTCTCGACGAAAGATCACGCGGATATCTTCGACGCTCTGCTGCGAGCGACTGACCAATTGTACCTCGTACCCGTCCCTGACCATAGCTCAGCCGACCCCAATGCCCTAGCTGTTTTAGCTCGAAGTATTTGTCCACAACTCGCTGATTGCCGTACCTATCCCGATTTAGAGAAAGGGTTAGAGGCGGCAACCTCTAACCCCACGGAGACATCGAAACGTTTAATTGTGTTGTGCGGTTCTCTTTATCTAGTTGGGCACTTTTTGCAGAATTTGAGGGGATAGGAATTGACTTCCCACCCCTATCCCTATTCGCTCATCTGCCTGCTACATAAGGCTTTGCGGAGTTAGCACAATAGCGATCGCTCACCATTCTAGATATAGAGGTCATCTGTACAACTTGCTCTTGGGAAGAGCGGCGCTGTAATGCTCGTTCTGGATGCATCACCACCTGTTTACAAACGAGTTGATTGCTATCTAAGGAGGCAAAGCTCCATATATAAGTCTCTGAATTACTCGTAGCCGCGTCCGCTGGAGCTAGCGCTAAAGTCGTTAGTATCACTAACCCCAAACTTACCAAGGCTACAACCACGCTTTTGAGCATAGAGATTCCCTCGGTTTACCAATTCTTCTCTTAATATTTTATTCATTGAGTGAGGGAGTTGGTAAAGCTCATCGCGATTTTCCTGATGAGTGGCTCAAAATAAAGCTAAAACACAGAATCACTTATGCCAACTCTAAACTGGGCGGCGGTTGACATTTTTAGTCTGTGATGTGTGTATATCGAATTACGGTTTATTGAGCTTACGCTATTCTCCCTAGATCAGTGAGTTCTTGCGGTTGCATTCATGAGATATTAAAGGCGAACCCGTTAAATATTGCCGGAAAAATGGTTAAGTGAAAATAAGTTTCTGCTTAGAGGAAGTTGGGTATAAGCTAATCGGGATAAAACATGGCTTAGCTTGGACGAGCAGGATGTCCATCCCACAATAAAAAGGCTGAAGCCTCAGTCCCTCTCTTAAATGCACAACAGCTTACTTAAGCGGAAGCCTGAGGAGGAATAAATTTGCGATCGCTAAGTTCCCGTTGTTTTTCCTTCAGTAGGTACTTCAATCACTCCTGTTGAGGGTTCGCCTGGTAAATTGGCGGATTTTATCTCAAGTGGGTGAGATTGTACCTGCTCACCTTTTAGGAATCGTTTGGGTTGTAAAGACAAAACGGCTGCTAAGAACGCAGGTAGTTCAATGAGAGTTTTTAGCAAGAATGTTGTCAAAATTGGCTGAACACCCTTATTCGGTATGCTTTCAGGATGAATCGGTGAGCGGCTTTTTTCGTTGACTAAATTGGACTGAGGGATTTGAAAAAGAACCTGTCTTGCTACTTTTCCCACAATGATTAGCGGTAAACCCATTAATGCTACAGGTAGAATTACCAGCCAAACTAGTAGCCCAGAAATTAACCAAAATAAACTCGAATATACAGTTTCTGAAAGCTTATGCATCGCTTTAGCCGTCCCCTACATTGGTTTCCACTCAGCTAACCTGTTAAAAAATGTTAATTGCTCTGGGATTGCCTTCTCGGCTCAGCCTGTAATTGGGTCATACCGCTACCGCAATCCACCTTGTTTTTTAATTGTAGGGGTTCAATTGCAGAGGAGAGCATGTATCGACTGGGTTTAGCCCTAGGGCAAAAAACTTTATTTCTCTAGGGATTAATCGATGAAGCAAGATTCTAAAATTTGATTCCCCAAAACGACTAAACCCAATCTGAACTCCATCCAACGATGCTGAGATTGACCAGCTATTGGGGGCATCCTGCAAAAGTTATATGAAAATAGTGTAAACTTTTGTTAAGGAAGTAAGGGAGTAATCGTTGTGACGACCCAAATTGGATTCGGGAAAGTTCAGCCGAAGCAAAAGACGGCCCAGAAAAGTAAGGCCAAACGGGTGGCGGCAGCACGGAAATACGACGAGATGAAAAAGTCCGGGGTGCCAGAATTTAATATTTATGTACGGATTAAAGGTCAGCAACAGTGGTTGCCAGCCGGTTCAATAGCTGTGAACCGGAGTAATCAAATCAACCAAGCCGTGTTTGAGCAAGAACAGGAGTTGCTCAAGGGGGTTTTCCGCCTGTTCCCGAAACTGCGTAAGCACCAAAACAACTTAGAGTACGGTCATCGACTCAAGGAATTTAAGGATGAGCCTATTCAGGTGGCGGTTCGTCCTACACCCACAACGGCTAACTTAATTCAAACAACGGTTACCAGTATCAAAGAGCGCTTTTCGTCTCTGCTCCAGCGCCGTTGAGCAACCACACTCGATTTTATGGGGGTTAGCACACCTCAAGGATTACGGTTACCCCCCCAGCCGCGCCATAAATTTTCCAGATAATTAAGTAGAAGCATACTGGTATCGGCAGTCATTCGCAAAACAGTGTAAGGGTTTAGGCTAGAGATCAACGGATGCCTTTGTCTCTACCCCTAATGGTCATCACACTAAATTTTTCATCATTTCCAAAGACAGGGATCACTGCTAGGTATTAACATAGCCCCAACAATTAAAGCAGTTTACTTCAAGCGTCCGAAACGAACCACTAGTTATGATTGCTAATGCAACTGTTACTGATAACCCTTTATTAATTGGAAAAGGGTTACCTCCTTTTGATGCGATTGAGCCAGAGCATGTTGTGCCTGCAATGACGCAACTGTTGGCACAATTAGAGGAGGAACTAGCCAGCTTAGAGCATCGAGTTACACCGACTTGGAGCGGATTGGTTGAACCGCTAGACCGTTTGACAGAACGCCTGACTTGGAGTTGGGGTATTGTCGGTCATTTGATGGGCGTCAAGAATAGCCCCAAACTGCGGGAGGCTTATGAAGCCGTGCAGCCTAATGTTGTACAGTTTGTCAACAAGCTAAACCAAAGCCAGTCTCTCTACAAAGCGTACAAAGCTTTGCGTGAAGGCGAGGCTTGGAACAGCCTACAGCCAGCTCAGCAGCGGATTGTGGAAGCGGCAATCCGACAGGCAGAACTCTCCGGTGTGGGTTTGACAGGAGAAAAGCGAGATCGTTTCAATGCAATTCAACTCGAACTCGCAGAACTTTCCACCAAATTCTCGAACCATGTGCTGGATGCCACTAAAGCCTTTAGCTTGACTCTAAGCCACAAAGATGAAGTGGACGGCTTACCGCCTAGCTTATTAAGTTTGGCGGCTCAAACGGCGCGTGCAGCGGGAGAGGAGAGCGCAACAACGGAAAATGGCCCTTGGCGGATTACTCTAGATTACCCCAGTTATGTCCCCGTCATGGAACACAGCACCCGTCGCGACTTACGGGAAAAACTCTACAGAGCCTTTATCAGCCGTGCCTCGCAGGGTGAGTTGGATAATAACCCACTGATTGAGCGGATTTTAGAACTGCGTCAGGAAAAAGCACAGTTAGTGGGCTTTAATAGTTATGCCGAATTGAGCCTCGCCAGTAAGATGGCTCCTCATGTTGAGGCGGTTGAGAAACTGCTAGAGGAATTGCGTCGCGCCAGTTACGATGCGGCTGCTCAAGATTTAGACGAGTTGAAAGCGTTTGCAGCGTCTAAGGGTGCCGAGGAAGCCAAAGACTTGAAGCACTGGGATATCAGCTTCTGGGCAGAACGCCAACGGGAAGAAAAGTTTGCCTTTAGTGCCGAAGAATTACGCCCTTACTTTCCTTTGCCCCAAGTACTCGATGGGTTATTTTCCCTCGTCAAGCGGCTGTTTGGCGTTACTGTTACGGCAGCGGATGGGCAGGCTCCCGTATGGCATAAACATGTACATTATTTTCAAATTGCGGACGAGACAAACACTCCTATTGCTTACTTTTACCTAGATCCTTACAGCCGTCCTGAGGAAAAACGGGGCGGTGCTTGGATGGATGAGTGCATTGGTCGCGCCAAAATTCCTGATAATGGCATATCTACCACACGTTTACCTGTCGCCTATTTAATCTGTAATCAGACTCCCCCGGTAGATGGTAAGCCCAGTCTGATGACCTTTAATGAAGTGGAGACGCTGTTCCACGAATTTGGTCATGGCTTGCAACACATGCTCACCCAGGTCGATTATCCAGGTGCCGCCGGTATCAATAATGTGGAATGGGATGCGGTGGAACTGCCCAGCCAGTTTATGGAAAATTGGTGCTATGACCGGCCTACGTTGATGGGAATGGCAAGGCACTATGAAACAGGTGAGCCGCTGCCAGAACATTATTATCAAAAATTACTGGCAGCACGGCATTACAGAAGTGGCAGTGTGATGTTGCGACAACTGCACTTTGGTTTTGTCGATTTAGAGCTGCATCACCGCTATGTGCCCGGTGGCAAGGAAACTCCGGGAGATGTACGTAAGCGGATTGCTCAGACAACGACCATTTTGCCCCCCTTACCTGAAGACGCCTTTTTGTGCGCGTTTAGCCATATCTTTGCTGGAGGTTATGCGGCGGGTTATTACAGTTATAAATGGGCTGAAGTTTTGAGTGCGGATGCCTTCGCAGCGTTTGAGGAGGCGGGGTTAGATAATGAGGAGGCGATCGCCACTACCGGCAAGCGATACCGCGATACTGTGTTGGCTCTCGGCGGGAGTTTACATCCGATGGAAGTATTTCAATCCTTCCGGGGACGTGAACCGAGTACTGAGCCTCTACTTAAACACAGCGGCTTAGTTACGGCGGCTTAAACCACCTCAAGGACAACGAAGTTTTCTATCGTTGCACAGAATTCACATCGCTGTGCGTCGTCGCATGAACGCCTGTAACGTTTAAAATGACGGCAACGCCTACAGCGGTGCTAGCAACGATGAAGCTCAACAATGTACCAGCGACAGTTACGGCGGCGAAGTTTTTGGCAATGTTGCTGGTCATTTGTTCTCCTTCAAAATGAATCGTAATTTTGGTAATTTGACAATTAACTCGGTTTAGCAATGAGTTGCTCTCAGCGTTTCCGAAGACTTGTTGATTGAGCGTAATCTAATCTCTGGAGGGATGACAAGACTTGCGAAGGAAACTTCATTTGTTCTAAATGATCGAGCGTCTTAGTGTAAAGATTTCTCTAACTAGAGCAACCCGCTTGATTTTTAGCACTATGGGTCATAACCCCTGTTTGATATCGGAGGGAAGGGAGGGTAATATCCTCGATAGGATGGGTAGAGGCTAAAATTCAATGACGTTTTGACTGAAGCGATCGCTCCTGCATGGCTACTCCCGCTACTGCCTCAATTCAACTGCTCCAACGCCAAGCGGCGTCACTGTTACTTTATCAATCTGTCCTCAGTGGAGAAGTGGGTCAAGCTTTCTCCAATTTATTGCAAGCCTTCCTGCACAGCGATGCTGATGGACTCAAGTGTCTCCAGGCTTACGGCAGATGGTTTAGAGCTTTAGCCGCGAGTCAACAAAGCTGGCAAGATTACCTTGTCACACAAATTCTCCGAGACGATAATCCGTTTAGCCAGCAAGCTCAGGTGACACCCCTTGAGAAATTGCCTCCTGCCCTGATCGCCGCCGTGCGGCAGGATTTGCAGGTCTTGCAAAGTCTTTACCAGTGTAGCAGTGAACAACTCAGCCGTTGGGTGCAAGTCGCCGCCAAACCAACGGTTGCCCCCATTGCATGGCATCATGACGGGGATGTGGGGACGCCAAGCGGGGTATACCAAAGTAGTGGGACATTGCATGAGCCGTCTTTTCGAGAAAAGCTGCAACAGTTAGACGACTGGGGAGATGCGGTAGAGATTTTAGCGGCCTATTACCAGCAATCTGGAACAGGGCTATTCGCCCAGTATCATGCCTTTCGCTGGCAGTCAGGACAGTTAATAGGGATTGCTCGCCCTGATCCCATCCAGCTTACGGAACTGGCGGGTTATGAGTCGCAGAAAGCCGCTTTACTTAAGAATACAGAATGTTTACTCGCGGGTTACCCTGCCCTCCACATCTTGCTCTACGGCAGTCGCGGCACGGGCAAGTCTTCGTTAGTCAAGGGATTGTTAAATCAGTATAAGGATTCAGCTAATGGCGATGGTTTGGCTGTAAGAGGTTTGCGATTGATTGAAGTCGCTAAATCTGAACTAAAAGATTTGTCAATTTTGCAAGAGCAATTGCGTCCGATTCCTCAGAAATTTATTATTTTTGTTGATGACCTTTCCTTTGAGGAAGATGATGACGCCTTTAAAGCCCTGAAAGTTGTTTTAGAAGGAAGTGTAACCGCTCGTCCGCCCAATGTTGTCGTTTATGCTACCTCTAATCGACGACATCTGATTCGGGAATTCTTTGAGGATAGACCCCGTCCCCGCGATAGTGATGAAGTCCATGCTTGGGATACACTTCAGGAGAAGTTGTCGTTTAGCGATCGCTTTGGCTTAACCCTCACCTTTGAGCCAGCCAACCAAGACACCTATCTGAAGATAGTCCACCACCTAGCCGAACAATCCAAAATTGCTCTGAGCCATAATGAATTAGAGTATAGTGCTTTGCAATGGGCGACTCGTCATAATGGGCGTTCTGGACGCACGGCACGGCAGTTTATTGACTTCCTAAAGGGCGAATTAGCTCTTTCAAAGTCACATCACTAAAACTAATGTGTGGGTAATGGGTAATGGGTAAACTCAGATCTTGCATCAGTTGCAACAACCGCCTGTGGTTAAAACCACTGTCTCATAGATAAAGTCGTCTTCATACGACTGGATAAGAGTTTCAGTCCATTTCAATGGACTTGAGCTATAAGCCAAGAAATTAATTTCTTGGCGGGTGTGGAGGCTTACTGACAAAGGGGCAAGATGTCAGTAAACAGACTCCAATCAATGATCATTTCTCCATTACCGATTTCCCTCGTTCGTCTATTGACTGGGTTCAAATACAAGCAAGATGCAATCAATAAGGGTAGTCAATCGAATTCTGCTCGGTTCAGTTGCTTTCAGTGTCAGCTTTTTGCTGGGACTGCTGGTGAATCGAGACATCAATAAAGCACTACTGACGGGTGTCATTACAGTTCCTGGGACTTTGGCCGGAGCGGCTATCGCTGAAAAACGGCGAATTTATCAGGAAAAGTTACTCAGAGGCTCCCTACAAAACCAGATTCAAGAACTTCTGGAAGAGGAAAACCAACTTTATGAATCTCTGGCTTCAGCAACCGCGACGAGACAAGAAGTAGAAGCTAGCATTAATGCCTTGCAAGGCGAACGCAGTCAGCTCCTCAACCGAGTTTCAGACCTACATATCCAAAGGAACGAATTATATCGGGAACTGAGTGATTTTCAGAAAGAAAAACAGCAACAAGAGACTGAGTTTTATACCCTACAAACTCAACTTCAACAGCTAGAAAGACAACAAATTGAACTAGAGCAATCTATTTCGGCTAAAACGTTTCAGCTTAATCAAACAGAAGTTCAAACTAATCAATTAAAGAAGGAAATTGAGCGGCTACATAAACAAATTTCTTATAAAAAGCAACAAAAAGAAAAACTACACCCCGACTTAATTACTTTAGAAAATCAAAAACGAAATTTAGAAGGAGAAGCTTACGACTTACAAACCCAAATTCAGGTTCTTCAGCAACGTCAGGAACAACTCAATCAAGTTTTAGCACCCTTGCAGGAACAGCAAAAGCAAGTCGAAGTGAGCTTAATGGCGGGTAAAGCTAAACTCGATCAGTTACTGAGCCAAATTTCTGAAAAACGTAAGCAGCAGAAAAAACTTGATCGTGACTTAAATAATTTAGAAAGTCGCAAGCAGCAATTAGAAGCCGAGTTTCAGCATTGGCAAACTCAAATTCAAGTGCTTGAACCCCAGAAAACCACCCCATCTCCAATTTATACCCTGGATTTTTATAGCGTCATTTCTCAAATATTACCTGAAGAATGGCACGAGTGGTTGGAATTCATTCAACAACTCAGCCATCAGGAACAAAAGGCATTGAAGGCAATTCTAGAGCAAGACAGAGCTACTCTAAAAAGAATTGCTGACGAACAGTCAACCATGCCCGAAGTATTAATTGACTCTATTAATGAAAAGGCTCTGAATATCTTTGGAGATACTCTGTTTGTGAGTAGTTCAGTTGTATTAATTCCAGAAATACATGAGGATTATTCTATTACCTTGAAGGAGCCAATAATTCTGTATTTTAAAGACCTATTAGCTCTTCAATCTGCGCCCTTTAATATCAGCGATACAATTAACGATAAACCTGCAACTTCATCTTCTAGTAGGGAAATTATTGTGCCACCTCAATCCAAAACTTAGTCCTGTCTGGGGCGAGTGGGATTCTCAGTGGAGGAGCACCAAGCACATAAAGATTCAACTTTCGCCTGCTGCATCAATTGGCGGATTATTTCGTCATTGCAACCGTAGTCTTTTACCAACAATTGCTCGGCTTGGCGTTGCACTTCCTCCGCCGAGGCACCAAAAGTCATCAGTTCCTCATCCGGATTCCCTGTAACACTCTCAATCGCAATAACGCAGCTATAAAGCGGTTTTTCCTGCCTGGGTTGCTGTACCATGACTTGACCCCCTTTTTATCGAGTTTAAGCCAACATAGATAGATTGGGAAAGCCAGTAGCTTGATGAGTGATCATGCAGAAAATTCCGAAACGAGTCTCAACTGCCCTGATTAATGCCTTGGCAGCCGGTGTTGTACCAAGAGTGGGCTTAGAACATATTGCGGTGGGCAGAGAAAAGGAAATTACCGCCCTTGCTCAAGATTTGGCAAATATCGGCGAAGGGGGTGCCGCCTTCCGCTTTATTGTCGGGCGTTATGGTTCAGGGAAAAGCTTTTTGCTCCAACTGATTCGCAACCAGGCAATGGAGCAAGGTTTTGTGGTTGCGGATGCGGATTTATCCCCAGAACGCCGCCTTGCCGGAAGCAAGAATCATGGGGTAGCAACCTATCGAGAATTGATGGGAAATATTGCCACGCGAACCAATCCGAATGGTGGCGCGATCGCACTAATTCTGGAAAAATGGATTAGCTCTATTCTTAGCCAAGTTACCCAACAAAGCAGCAAGCGTTCTGGCGATGAAGGCTTTGACGACCAAGTTGAACTAAAAATTCGAGAAGTCGTCGATAACCTAGAAGGCTTAGTGCATGGCTTTGACTTTGCCAATGTGATCATTGCCTATTGGCAAGGCTACCGCGAGGACAACAACGATAAGAAGGATGCTGCACTACGTTGGTTGCGGGGAGAATTTTCCACCAAAACGGAAGCCAAATCAGCCTTAGGCGTGCGAGTCATTATTGATGATGATACCTGGTATGACTACATCAAGCTGTTTGCCCGGTTTGTTTCCGATATCGGCTACAAAGGATTATTAGTGCTGCTAGATGAAGCGATTCATTTGTACAAAATCACTCATACCGCTTCCCGCCAGAGCAATTATGACAAGCTGCTAGCTATGTTTAACGATGCGATGCAGGGTAAAGCAGAACATCTTGGCATCCTCATTGGGGGAACGCCTCAGTTTTTGGAAGATTCCCGCCGGGGACTGCACAGTGATGAAGCGTGGAGGACTCGCTTAGCCAAAAGTCGTTTTCTCAAGGAGGGTTTGCAAGATACTTCTGCACCTGTCATCCAACTAGAACCATTGACTTCAGAAGAACTTTCCCAGCTTTTACAGCGCTTAGCTGAGGTTCATGCTATCCACTACAACATCAAGAAAGCTCTCTCGGCGCGTGAAATTGAGGAATTTAAACAAGAGGTTGTTAACCGTTTAGGGGCAGATAAACTCTCAACGCCGCGTGAAGTTGTACGGGACTTCATCAGTGTTCTGAATATTCTCCAACAAAACTCACAAATTACATTCAAAGAATTAATTCATGGTTCTAATTTTCAGCCCACTCGTGTCGGCAAAAATCCTGATGTGGATGAAAATAGTGAGTTCGCTGAATTTACGCTGTGAAATTAAGTCCAGTAAATTCCTGTTCCCTAAGCTTTGATTCTTGTGGGGTAGCTGTCTCGCCTGCCCATCTCATCGCAAATGTGGGTTGACTACCCCTTTTTTGTACGAACCACTCCAGACGCAGAGTTCGCAGAGTAGAGAACCAGAGAGAATCACGAAATAAAGGCGGTTTATAGAGTCGGATTGAGTGTCATCTTCTCATCTCACCGACCCTGTATAGGGCGCGGGCAGGATGCCCACCCCACAATAAAATGAGATTTCTACAAGCATTGGGAGGCTCTGGAAGGCATCCCCATCATCCATTACCCCTTTTCGCCCCCTCTACCCACTCAATCACCTGTTTTGCCAACTGCACGTTATTGAGGCGATCAATTTCACGGATGCCGGTGGGACTGGTGACATTAACTTCGGTGAGATACCCGCCAATCACGTCAATACCGACAAAATATAAACCATCCTGTCGTAGCTTTGGCCCAACTGTGGCGCAGATTTTCTCCTCTTGCGGGGTAATCTCCGTGACTGCAACTCTACCGCCGACTGCCATGTTGCCGCGAAATTCGTTGCCGGTGGGAATGCGATTGACGGCACCAATGGGTTCGCCATTGAGCAAGATAATTCGTTTATCTCCCTCTTTGGCTTCTGGGAGGTAAGTTTGCACCATCACAGGTTCACGCCCCTGTTTGGTACTGACTTCGATCAGGGAGTTAAAATTGCGATCGCCCGGTTCTAGAAATAAAATTCCTTCACCCGCTTTGCCACCCAAGGGTTTGAGAACTGCCGCCCCTTTGTCCTCAACAAATTTGCGGATAACTGCCTTATCTTGGCTGACAATGGTTTCTGGAATCACGTCCTTAAACTGAAGGGCGTACATTTTTTCATTCGCCGCCCGTATTCCCGACGGTGAATTAATCACCAGCGTTTTTTCAGGGTTGATATAGTCCAGAATGTAGGTAGCATACAGATAAGGAACCGTCACCGGTGGGTCTGTCCGCATGAATACCGCATCCATTTCCTGTAGCGATCGCCAAACCCCGCCTCCAGACGTGTACCAGTCTTCACTAACCAGCCATCGCCCTTCCACCAGTTCCACTGGCGTCAGTTTTACCTCCTCCAACAGCGCCCATGCCTGACTATTCACCACACTCAACTTTTCAGCCTGAGTGGCCCAAACTTCGTGACCTAATTCTTGTGCGGCTTCCATAAGCGCCACACTGGTATCATGACCGGGGTCGAGCTTTGAGAGCGGGTCAATGATGAACGCAAATTTCACGCCAGAAATCCTTTAACTCGTCGGACAAATGCATCGGGTGTTTCTTCCAGGGACTGTCTCCTCCTGCCAATTGCACTTGCAGTATTGACAGTAGCTTGTGGAATTTCAGCTCACCCTGCAAAGGCTACCATGTTTTGGGAGGAATCCACTTCACGCCTTCCCTTCTTTTTAGTCATCACAATTAGCGCTCTTTTCATTGAGATAGAGAGCGAGTGAGAAGTTAGAACAGCAAGCTGTGCGACTTCCCAGGAGAATGGGTCACGCGGATTGGGTTTGTCAGCTAGCGGCAGCGTCTCCCTTTAACAGGAGATCTAATTTACCTTGAAATTCCAAATCGTAAATATCATCGCAACCGCCAATGTGTTGGTCTTTAATGAAAATCTGCGGCAATGAGCGGCGTCCATTGGCTCGCACAGCCATTTTGGCGCGTGCCACCTCATCCCCATCGATACAATACTCGGTGAAATTCACACCTTTTTGCTTTAATAAAGCCTTAGCACGGATGCAGAAGGGGCAACGACTCCAAGTGTAGATTTCCACGTTGGCTTCCATAATAGCCTCAAGTATTAATTAATATTTCTTAAATTTTAGCTCGCTGCCCGTCGCAAAAAATAACGAAGTAGGTCATTCCCGCACAGGTTGATTATGATAAATGTATAAGCATATACTGGGAATCCGTTTGATCGTCCCGTTGGAATTTGATGGGTCGCATCTCCTTAAGATAGTTCTAAGGGTCGCCAATCTATCTGGCTTCTATGGGTTAACTAGAAGTTGTCATGGCTTAAGAGTCCAAGGATGTTGCTAAACCGGAACGCCATTCTTTGCTGGTTGTTTGTAAGTCTGAATGACCCATCAACTAAAATCAATTCAAGCCGAGGGGTTGCTAACGAAACACTCTCTATGCAAAGTGATCATAATCACAAGGTTTTGTTGCATCAAGAGCAAGACAGGGTTGAGTCAAAACTGTTAATCTTTTGACAAGGGCAGGTATACCGGGAGTCCTACTTGGTAAGCAGTGTACTTCACGAAAGGATTGGCATTACGCGTGAAAATTGCGAGAGGAAACCTTCGTAGAATAGGATTGTAGATATCCCCCCTAGGGGGATATTTCCGTTGATTGGATCAGCTAATTTTGCAACACTGCGCTATGAGCAAATTCAAAAAAAACTTAAATGTAAGACGCTGGTTGTTTAATATTCGCAGGTTAGACGCTGATCAGTCTTGCTGAGCTAAGACGACCGAGGGAGTGTGTTCTGGCTCCACTGACGCTTACTAGCATTTATGAGCGGTACGCGTCACGAAATCAGTGATCAGGGTGAAAACTTCTCTTGGCTCAGTTGTTTGAAATGTTCATTTCGAGCAAATGGCGACCCTCAGCCAAACAGGGCTTGTCAACTCCGTCAAACTTTACTAAAACCTAGATGGAGCTTGAGAGGATAAACGAAAACAGACATTCCCGCTCCGGCACAACCTAAATAACCTGGTAAAACTTACTGATGAACTGCCTGAAGAAGCCTGCAAGGAAAAATTATGTCTAGTACGCAAAACTTATTCACAATTCAGTTTTGGGGCGTCAGAGGAAGTATCGCCTGTCCAGGGCCGGAGACTGTCCGCTATGGAGGCAACACGCCTTGCATCGAGATGCGAGTGGGTGGTAAGCGTCTAATTTTTGATGGGGGCACGGGTTTGCGAGTTTTGGGGCAGTCAATGCTCTCGCAAATGCCTGTAGAAGCTCATATGTTTTTCACCCACTCCCACTGGGATCATATTCAGGGAGTTCCTTTCTTTATACCTGCTTTTATCAAAGGCAATTGTTTTCATATCTATGGCGCACCCGCACCCAATGGGGCAACGATTGAGAAGCGTCTCACGGATCAGATGCTTCACCCTAATTTTCCCGTTCCCATACGAATCATGCAGGCCGATTTGAAGTTCAATGACTTAGAACTTGGGGAGATGGTTGAGATTGGGGAAATTAGGGTTGAAAATGCGCTATTAAACCATCCCGGAGAAGCTGTAGGCTACCGAGTTAACTGGCGAGGTTACTCGGCGGCTTACATTACAGATACGGAACATTTCCCAGACACTCTCGATAAAAACGTCCTCCAGTTGGCGCGGAATGCCGATGTGATGATTTACGATGCGACCTACACCGATGAAGAATACCACTCGAAGGCATCGAGTAAAGTCGGTTGGGGTCATTCAACCTGGCAGGAAGCCGTCAAAGTTGCCAAAGCCGCCAATGTGAAAAAATTGGTCATTTTTCACCATGACCCGCTGCATAATGATGATTTTCTGGATCATGTCGGAGAACAAGCCTCTCAGCAGTTTCCCAATACCCTTATGGCCCGCGAAGGTCAGACCCTACATTTAGTGGACACTGCCACAGAAAATCTCGTTGTGGTTGAAGAAGCCAAACTCACTGTTTAATGCTATTTCAGAGCGATGAGTCGTCATACGCTTTGAGATAGGGAAAAAGCCTGTGCAGGGATTGAGGCTCGTCAGAACAATTGAAGGGCTTTAAGCCATTGCTTGGGTCAATTATCCAAAGTATAGTAGTCGGTTGCATTGCTGGTTAGCCGTTAAGCAATAATCCTGGCGCAGTCGTGCGTCCTCTTGTAAACGACTAGCCACTAATCCCTTAATTGTGTAAAAATGTAAAGCGTGTGGGTTACTTCGTCTTTCGCTACTGTTTTAACTCCAACTGCTGTTGCCCTAGGGAACTTTGATGGCGTTCACCGAGGGCACAGTCAAGTTATTCAACCGATTTTGCATCCCTCTGGGGCGGCTCAATCCATTGCCATGACGCCACCCTTGGGAGAGGGTCAAGGTCGGATTGAAGGGTTGAGATTACCCAACCATAAAGAGAATGTTGAACACCCAATCCGGCTGGGGAAAGGTCATACTTACAGCACGGTAGCGACGTTTAATCCTCATCCCCGTGAATTTTTTTCCGGTCAAAGCTGGAAACTGTTGACCACAAGGTCAGAAAAAGTTCAACAACTCAGTCTTCTGGGTGTGGAACAGCTTGTTCTGTTGCCCTTTGAGCGCGAACTCGCTTCCTTGAGTCCGCAAGAATTTGTGGAAAAGATTTTAATCCAGCGGTTGCAAGCGACCCATGTGAGTGTGGGAGAAGATTTTCACTTCGGGCATCGCCGTGCGGGGACGGCCTATGAGCTGCAAGCGATCGCATCGTCCTATGGTGTTGAGGTGAGCATTGTGTCGCTACAAATGTGTCAGGGAGAACGTATTAGTAGTTCAAGTATTCGCCAATCTTTACAAGAGGGTGATATCTCGAAAGCCAACCTCCGACTGGGACGCCCTTATACCCTGACGGGCGTTGTCGTCAAAGGACAACAATTGGGCCGAAAGCTAGGATTTCCCACCGCTAATCTTCAACTCCCTCCGGAAAAGTTTTTGCCCAAGCATGGCGTTTATTGTGTGCGAGTTCATCACCCTACCTTGCCCTCCCTTGCCTCGTCCCCCTGCGCTGTCATGAATATTGGGCACCGCCCCACGGTCAGTGGCATTGGTGTAACCGTCGAGGTTCACCTGTTAGATTGGTCAGGAGATCTGTATGGTCAGACCTTAACGGTAAGTTTGGAGCAGTTTTTGCGACCTGAACAAAAATTTGCGTCCCTAGAAGACCTCAAGCGGCAAATTCAGGTAGACTGTGAGGCCGCAAGAGCCGTGTTAGGGTGTCGGGACTAGAAGCTGAGGCTGTGTTGAAAAAGGAAAATAGGGCTGTGGGGGGTATCTACCTGTCATGAGACAACAGATTGAGCAGCTAACAGAAAATCTGGGTCATACCATTGTCGGCAAAGCACAGGCTATTCGACTGGTACTGGTGGCGCTACTAGCGGGCGGTCATGCCTTGTTAGAAGATGTTCCTGGGGTTGGGAAAACACTTCTGGCTAAATCCCTAGCTCGTTCCATCGCGGGACGGTTTCAGCGGATTCAATGTACACCCGACCTTCTGCCCACTGATATTACGGGAACCAATATTTGGAATCAGCGCAGTGGAGAGTTTGAATTTCTCCCTGGCCCCGTGTTTGCTAATGTGCTGCTGGCGGATGAAATTAATCGGGCGACCCCCCGCACCCAGTCCGCCTTATTAGAGGTGATGGAGGAGCAACAGGTAACGGTGGATGGTGTTTCGCGTCCTGTACCCAAGCCGTTTTTTGTGATTGCCACCCAAAACCCGATTGAGTATCAAGGAACTTTCCCTTTGCCAGAAGCCCAAATGGATCGCTTCATGCTGTCTTTGAGCTTAGGCTATCCTACGGAAGATGAAGAACTCCAGATGCTGGAACGGCATCAGGAGGGGATGAGGGTTTCGGAACTGGGCACCTGTATCTCCGCAGAAGATGTTCTGGAGTTACGCCGTCTTTGCCATCAAATGAAAATGGATAAGTCGTTGCAACAATATATTGTTAACTTAGTCCGAGCGACACGCTCCTCGGAAGACGTGACATTGGGGGTGAGTCCTCGTGGTACTGTTGCTTTGCAGCGAACGGCTCAGGCATTGGCTTTCTTGGAAGGTCGAGACTATGTGATTCCAGATGATGTGAAGTTCCTAGCACCTTATGTGCTTGCCCATCGTCTGATTCCGGCAGGTGGGCGTCGAGCGAAGCCGATTGTGGAGCAGTTGCTGCGATCGGTGCCTATTCCTTAAAATTGTTTCTTTGATTATGCCCAAGCGTGTGAGGTCTAGAATTCGAGGACGTAATACCATTTTGGATTTTAGATTTTGGATTTGGGATTTTCCCAGCCTTGCTAGTAGGAGGTTTGAGAAAATTAAATCCGTCAAGTCTCAACCCAAAGGGTATCAGCGAGGGCGTTCCCCTATCGTGTTGTTGTTTTTGCTGCTCGTGTGGAGTATCTCCTTGGGGTGGGGAATGGCGATCGCATTTGGCAGCCCTCAAGCGGTGATCGCACAAATCGCACCGCAACAAGCGGAGATCTCGCTGGGAATCCCTGCCCAACCCAATCTCATCGCTCAGGGGACAGCTGAAGAGACGGGTACCGTAGACCCCGTTACGCCTCGCTATCAGCTTGGGAAAGAACTTTACTTAGAAAACTGTGCCAGTTGCCACGTTCCTCTCCCTCCCGAAGTTTTGCCTTCAGAAACTTGGCGTCGTCTGCTTTTAGAGCCAGAGCAGCATTTTGGTCAGCAATTAAAGCCGTTGATCGGTCCCGTGCTAATCACGATGTGGGACTACATACGGGCGTATTCGCGTCCAGAGGAGGCCAAAAAACCGCTTCCCTATCGGATTTCAGAATCTCCTTATTTCAAAGCGCTGCATCCACGAGTGAAGTTCTCTCAAACGGTGAAGCCTGCAAGCTGTGTGATCTGTCATCCGGGTGCAGCTCAATATAACTACCGTCGTCTTACGCCAGATTGGGAAAACTCACCTTAGGGATTAAAATCACCCTTGTCTGTATTTGGCTAAGAGCAGTTTTTCTTGAGATTCAATACGGAATTTGTCAGGCACGATCAGATCGTGCCTCTATTGTTTGGTAGGTATAAATGAAAGAAAAAATTAGTTTTTCTGCTGGCTCAGGGAGGACTAATGGGGGTCAAAAAGAATCGTTCTTAATTAGCACTTGAATCCTTAGATTGCTAATTTATAGTTAGCACTTTAGCGTTCAGAGTGCTAACAAAAAAATTCCTCCTAATGGTTTACAAAAGACCTGAACTTGAGTTAGATGTTAAGGAAACATCCACTGAGCATAATAGGTTCAATCTTTTGTAGAGCTTACCAAAAAAGAGGGGTATAGTAGTGAAATATACATTTGAAATCTTAGGAATTTCTCCTGTCCTCGATTTTTTCAATCATCAACAAAATTTTGTCCAAAAACCTCTAACCGCAGGAATTGAATACTTGGGAAGCTATGAATGTAAGCTTGACGCTTTCCTGGAATCGATCGAGACTGTACCCCCCAAACAAGGTTGGAACATGGATGAGGTCGTGGACACAGTGATTCAATTCTGGGTCAACCACTCGGAACCGATTCGGTATTGGAAAACACGGTTATGTGATGCAGGTCGTGATAATTTGTTAGTGGCAAGAGTTGCTGATATCGGCTCATTAAAGGCGGAGTTTGAGACTCTACTCGATAAAAATATTTGAGACAAAAGTTAAAAGACGATTGTCAGCAAAACTTCCCCTAGTACAGTCATTTGATTTACATAGGTGGTAATTTTGTGGGAACTCTCCTACCCATTAATGATATAAAGGGTAGGAGGATGACTTCCTGAATCATTTTTGGCGTGTTCTTTTAAACTGAGGCCATTTCGCTTGTGTTTCGCTACACATCAACCCCCACTTCCTTAACCCCTAGCTTAGTTTTTACAGGCTCTCTCTCAACCTCTGTGATGCTCTTGAGAGGCTTTGAATTCTCTAGCGTTCTCGTTCTTCCAGTTCTCTCATCCTGAAAATGAGGAAATTTGAGGGCAATCGCGAAGAAAAATCACAGCGCCTTCCTGTTCCGACTGGAAAGCCAATGCAGATTGCATACTAGATGCATGGCTAAGGAGTTTATCTATGAACACACAACCACAGAGCGTTAAGCAGAGTGAGGTACTCAATCGACTGGTTCTAGATCGCCGCACAGCGGAAGAAGTTGGGCGTGTTGAGCAACTGTGGTTAAATCCTCAATCGCATCATGTTGTGGGTTTGACGTGCAAATCAGGATTCCTCGGCAATAAAAAACGCTCGTTTCCTTGGACGCAAATCGAGGCGATTGGCAACGATAGCATTTTAGTGAATGTTGATTCAGAGGCGATCGCTCCAGAGAAGCCGGAGGGTGCGGTTGCTTTAATCGGTCATGAGCTATGGACGGATGCGGGCAACAAAGCAGGCAAGATCGTTGACTATCTATTTTTGCCTCAAACCGGTACTGTCGCCAGCTATCTATTTACATCTAACGGCTGGCGTGGGGTTCTCGATGGGATTTACTTGCTCCCTGCTACAGCAATCGCGAGTGTTGGTAGTAAACGGGTGATTGTTCCCGATGCGATCGCTCAAGATCCTCAACAATATGCTGAGGGATTCAATCAAAGAATTTCTCAGACGGCAGATTTTCTCATGGAAGACTATAAGAAAACTCATGAGGATTGGCAGGCACTCAAGCGCGGTGTTCAAAACCTTCAAGAACAAGTTAAAGACAAAGCTGAGAAGGTAACCAATATTGCTAAAGACAAACTGGAAGAGGTGAAAGCCAAAGAGCAAGACGGTATTCAAGCGGATGATACGGTGAAGACGATTGATACGACGGCTGAACCGGTGCAGAGTACTCTTGAGTTACCGGAGAGTAATCCGTAGCGTTATTTGAGGGGGGATGGGTGGCGATCGCTCGTTCTGGATTTTGGGAGCGATCGCTTGAGTATTAAGCTAATCGGCAACTACTTCGTCACAGAGTTGGGCAAGATTAGCGAAAGCGTCAGTGAAGGATATTGGGTTGAGCATACTGAAGAATTCCCTAATCTTGTAGGGAGTTACTGTAGATTTTAGTTTGATTGATTGGAGAGCGAGCGCTCGTTCAATTCTCCAAGCCTGTTCGCCTCAACTAGCGTTGAGCATGGCTTCTATATCTCTGCTACTTATGCAAGGAGTTTATCCTTCAGCCTTCAGGAGTGCTTCCGGCTGATAGTAGATTCCAGATTGCTTAAATCGGCGCAGAACTTCGGCTAAGCGATCGCACTCGGCAATCAAACTAATCCGCACGTACCCCTCACCCGCTACTCCAAAGGCATTCCCCGGCGTGACAACAACACCCGTTTGCTGCAACACGTTGAGGGCAAAGTCGGTTGAACTCATCCCTGGGGTACAAGGCACCCACAGATACATCGTTGCTTTCGTTTTGGGAATCGTCCACCCCAACTCGCCTAACCCTTCAATCAGAAAATCGCGGCGGCGACGGTAACGCGCTTGGACTTCACTGACATAAACATCCGGTAGCTGTAAGGCGGTTTCGGCAGCCGTTTGCAACGCCGCAAAAATACCATAGTCCAAATTGGTTTTTAAGGTTCGCAAGCCTTGAATAACATGGCGATTTCCGACCACAAAACCAACGCGCCAACCCGCCATATTGTAGGTTTTTGATAACGTATGAAACTCGACGCCAATTTCCTTGGCACCGGGAATTTCGAGCAAGCTAGTGGGCTGATAGCCATCAAAGGCGAGTTCGGCGTAGCACAAATCATGAACCAGTAAGATTTCGTGCTTACGGGCAAAAGCCACAATATCTTTAAAAAATTCACGCGGCGCGGTGGCGGCAGTGGGATTACTGGGATAGTTGAAATAGAGAATTTTGGCGCGTTGGGCAACTTCGTCGGGAATGGCTCCTAAATCGATAATCCAGTCGTTTTCTGGTTTTAGAATCAAGCTGTGCAGAGTACCGCCAGCAATCAACGGCCCCCGGAAGTGAGCCGGATAAGCGGGACTGGGGACTAAAACCAAGTCACCTGGATTGACGTAAGCTAGGGCAAGGTGAGTCAGACCTTCTTTGGAACCCAACAGGGGTAAGGCTTCGCTATCGGGATCGAGTTCAACATCATAGCGACGACGGTACCAATTGGCGATCGCACGGCGAAAACTGGCAGTGCCTTCAAAGGGAGGATAGCCGTGATTGGCGGGATTTTGCAGGGCTGCGATCGCCGCTTCAATCACCGGCTGAGGTGCTGGGCCATCGGGATTACCCATCCCTAAGTCTATTAAATCAAGTCCCTGCTCACGGGCACGCGCTTTCAGCTCGTCTAAACGAGCAAACACGTAGGCAGGCAGGGCACTCACACGCTGGGCTGGGGTAATCCAATCTAACTTCATCAGAAAACCAGGCTTTTCCTAAACTTAAAAATTATAAAGGTATCGTTCCTCAATTAACCTGGCACGGTGATAATTTTCATCATGCCTGATCAATGCTCCTAACTTCCCCTTTAATGGACTTGAGCTGTGAGCCAAGAAATTGATTTCTTGGCGGGTGCGGAGGCTTACTGAGAGTCAGTGACAGCTACCGTCATACCCAACGGGCTGCGACTTTTATCCACTGGCGTTGTTGTAGAAACCATCGCCGCCATGAGCTGATCCGGCACTACCTCAAAGGGTAGGCGATGAATGTCGGAATTAGGATTACAGGCAATTTCAGCCGCTTTCCGTAACTCTGCCAAGGTGATGTTTCCTAACCCCAAATCTTCCAGCGTTTGAGGTAAACCAATTTCGGCGTAAAATTTCAGCAGTTGTTGCCGTGCAGATGCGGCTAATTGGTTACCCTGAAGCATTTCTTCTAAACGCAACTGCACGAGAATTCCATAGGCAACTTTCTCACCATGTAAGGCATCGTGGGCAGAGGGAAGATGTGTCAAGCCATTGTGAACAGCATGGGCGGCAACAGTCCGACACTGGGCACCCCCCAAACCGCCAATCACACCTGCGAGTAAAACCGTAGCATCCACCACTTCTCGCCAAGCTTCACTGCCTGGTTCTTTCAGGGCATCTGCTGATTTTTGAAACAGGATATCACGCAAAACTCTGGCCTGTTGGACAGCGGCAATAATTAGGGTAACGGGTGAACTAGCGCTACTGACAGACGCTTCATACCACTTGGCTAAGGCATCACCAATCCCGGCAACTAAGGTGCGTTGTGGTGCCGTCTGAATCAGGTTGTAATCGAGGATTAATAAGTCTGGGCAGTGGTTAAGAGGCACATCATAGAGGAATGCGCCTTCGTCGGAATAGATATTGGATAAAGCCGTCCAAGCCGCACAGGTGGCACCCGATGTCGGAATTGTCACAATAGGTAACTGGCACTGATAGGCTAAGAGTTTGGCGGTGTCTAAGGCTTTTCCGCCACCAATCCCAATAATCAAATCCGCTTGATGGGAGGCGGCAGCTTCTTTGAGTGCGGATAAAGAAGCTTCAGAGCAATCAGGACTGTAGGAGGCTGAGGAATAGCTGAGTTGCTGTTGTTCTAGGACAGGTTTTAGTTTTGAGGTGAGAGAAGCTAGGGTGCGATCGCCTCCCACGACTAAGGGACGCTTCCCCAGACGTGCGATCGCATCTCCAGATTGTTCCAGTGCTTGGTTACCCCGCAACACTTGAGCGGGTGCAACCGATAAGGACAGTAATGAAGTAGGGGCTTGGTTCATGCCTGTAGCAGAAAAGTCAGTTGAGTAGATCGGCCTATCATCCCGTTGGTGGGAGATCGTAATTGAGATCTTGACGAGTTGACCATAATACTATCAAAACAGTCAATTGCTCAACTTGGCAGATTTGGACTGACACTTGCTGAGGGCTGGTGTGAACCCGCCCATACCAGGACATGTCCTATCTGGAAATCCCTTAGGCGCTGGGTTTTGGCAGTTGGGCAAAGCTTTCGGGGTCGATATCAATCGCCATTTGTTCATCATCGCGGGTAGCCAGCGATCGCTTCACCTGCCCCAAAAATAGTGGCTTAGAAACACCGGGTTTTGGATGAATAATAGTACGCGCCCGAACCGTTAACTGGTTATCTGCCCCGCCACCCAAGCGTCCGTAAGAAAATAAGTCACTTGCGGCTTGGCGGAGAGTCGCTTCCAATTCAGTTTCGGTGATTTGCGAAGGGACAGTAATCACCGTTAGATTCCCGCCATTGTCATACACCCTTTTAAAAGGGACAGCACCTGGAATCGCAGTGTGGGTAAAAGGTACCAGTCCCAAGGCAAAGAAACTCCCTGTGAGAACTCCCATAAAGCTGGTAACTCCCACGAGGCGAAACCGGATGCCCCATTTGAAAATAAAAGCCAGTGTCGCCAGGGCACCGCAGACTACGGTCAGAATAGCTGACCATTGGGTAAAGCTATGAAAATCAGCGTTGTTGACCATAAGGAAAAGAAGTTGATCGTTACCTGTTCATTTTCCTTTTCATCTTCCCTGAATGATATTGAACCGTCAAATTGCTGATTTGTTGATGGGTCAGCTCCATCTGAGGAACTGTGGCGACCGCTTCAGCCAATTTATCTATATTAACTCTCAATAAACAACTCATTTACTCACTTTTTCGTTAAATTGAAGTAGCTGATTAACCCAGTACCTGCATCCAAATCCTTCTAACTAGAATTTCTTCTTCAGGCGAACACTTCGGCTTTTTAAATAACGGTGCTACCTGATGAGCATCCTCTGGGGAAACTCCAGCACGGATGAGGTTCCGCTCGCAAATTTTTTCTTGAACTGGGTTTCTACCTTGAGCAAGGAGCTGTAAATACTCGTAGTCATACATACCTACATCTAAAATTTCACACATAATTATTACTTCTTGATTTCTGCTATTTTCGAGATTTTGTTAGATACTTAAAGTGGAACCTAGAAATTTTCTAGACAGAAGACAACAACCGCGATGAACTTGTCAAACAAACAGGAGTGAATCGAGATAAAAGAATTGCTGTTTTCCTGGCACTTTAGAAACTTTACTATGGATATACTAAAGCTTCATGATTGTCCTTAGTAAGCAAAGTAACTCATCGAGTTTTCTCCACCGTCTAACTCAAGGATGGAGTTTCCATTAAGTTCTTCTGTAATCATCACTACAAAGAAGCGGTTTGCTGACATTCATTAATAATTCACCCACTGCGCCCTAGAAGCTGTTGTTAGATTCAATGAAAATGAAATTATTCATTGGAATTTGGGTGTTAAGCGTGACTGTATTTATAAACACACTCCCACTTAACATAACCTGAGTCTTAAGACATAAACATTTTTATTCCTGGGATAGACGGAAGGTTAAAGAGTACCCGCTATTGTTTGGTAAGCGACGGCGCTGATTTGAATAAAGGCAAATAGCTATGGAAGTTTTCATGAGGTAAAAGCAAGAACAATTATTTAGGTCGTGACGGTGTCTCTTCTTGACCTAACGTACTGAAATCAATAATTATTCTTGTTTTTGCGTTGAAACTATTCGTCACTCATAAGGATTAAATGAAGACTTTTCCCTAGGTATTATCTGCCTTTGGCAGCGCACAATTACTCTTAAGCAATCAATTTTAAAACAATCAAGGATGAGGCAGTATATGTCCCAAAATAAAAACAAAACGAAGAACAACAATCTCAGTAATATTGCCTCCGAAAATATGGGTGAACAAAAACGATCACTGCAAAACAAGTCCAGTAGTTTGAAGGGTAGTATCTTGTCAAGCGCTAGATCATCTAGACGTACATCTAATGCAGAAACGCAAGAATCCTCATTTCTACACTTATCTAACAAAGACTTTCTAGGTGGCGATGGCTCTACAGGAGTACCCGACCTAGTTTGCTTGTCCCATTTGCGTTGGAATTTCGTATTCCAAAGACCCCAACATCTTTTAACCCGCTTTGCCCAAGGACAGCGGGTATTTTTTATCGAAGAGCCAATTTTTAGCCCTGACTCCCCCGTAGCGCCGCAAAATTCTGGAGGGATAGAGGGGGTTGGCTGGTTGGATGTGACCAGACACGAGAGTGGAGTCTGGGTAGTGGTTCCCCATCTACAAGAAGGTCTGAGTGAGCAGAAGGTAAGTGTGGCTCAGCAGGTACTGCTGGATAATTTTTTTACAGAACATAAAATCCACAAGTACATCTTTTGGTACTACACACCAATGGCTCTGGCTTTTACCCGCCACTTAGAACCGATGGCAGTTGTGTACGATTGCATGGATGAGCTATCTGCTTTTAAGGGAGCGTCCCCTATTTTAAAAGAGTGCGAGGCTGAACTATTCCGTCGTGCAGATATCGTATTCACAGGGGGACAGAGCCTTTACGAAGCCAAGCGCAACCAGCACGAGAACGTCTATGCATTTCCCAGTAGTGTAGAGGTGGGACACTTTGCACAGGCGAGAACCAATCAAGAAGACCCCGCAGACCAAGCAAACATTCCCCATCCGCGCCTTGGATTTTATGGGGTGATAGACGAACGGATGGATATCGCACTGCTGGAAGGAATTGCCGACACTCGACCCGACTGGCATCTGGTGATGATTGGGCCAGTTGTCAAAATCGACCCAGCCAGCCTACCGCGCCGCGAGAACATCCATTATTTGGGTGGTAAAGACTATAAAGAGCTGCCTTCCTATCTGGCTGGCTGGGACTTGGCGATGCTGCCGTTTGCACGCAACGAGTCAACCCGCTTTATTAGCCCCACCAAAACGCCAGAGTACCTTGCCGCAGGCAAGCCAGTTGTCTCTACCTCGATTCGGGATGTGGTTCGTCCCTACGGGCAGGAACACTTGGTGCGGATTGCAGACACGGTTGCAGAGTTTGTCGCTGCCGCTGAAACGGCGATGCGTGACGATACTCAAGCATCAGGATGGCTCGCTCGCGTTGATACTTTCCTAGAGCAGATTTCTTGGGATCGCACTTGGAGTTCGATGATGCAACTGATTGAGTCGGCGTTAGGAACGCGGCATGAAAGGCTCATCGCTAGTCAGTCGTCTTCCACAAACGGAAAAATCCGGGAAGTGATAGACCTCAACGAACCCCCTAGTATCGTTACGAGAGACTTCGTTTTCGATTACCTAGTTGTTGGGGCAGGCTTCTCTGGCAGCGTCATCGCTGAACGCATTGCCACTCAATTGGGTAAGAAAGTTCTGGTTGTGGATAAGCGTAACCACATCGGCGGCAACGCTTACGATCATTACGACAATTCAGGCGTCCTCGTCCACAAATACGGCCCCCACATCTTCCATACCAACTCACGGGACGTCTTTGAGTACCTCTCCCGCTTTACCGAGTGGCGCTCCTACGAACACCGCGTCCTTGCCAGTGTAGACGGGCAACTCCTTCCCATTCCCATTAACCTCGACACCATCAACAAACTCTACGGACTGAAACTCACCTCGTTCCAGGTTGAAGAGTTCTTGGCGTCGCTGGCTGAACCCAAGGAGCACATCCGCACTTCAGAAGATGTTGTTGTGAGCAAGGTAGGGCGGGAACTCTACGAGAAATTCTTCCGTAACTACACCCGCAAGCAATGGGGACTCGACCCATCTGAACTCGATAAATCCGTCATCGCCCGCATCCCCACCCGCACCAACCGCGACGATCGCTATTTCACCGATACATACCAGGCAATGCCACTGCATGGCTTCACGCGGATGTTCGAGAACATGTTGAACCACCCGAACATCAAGGTGATGCTCAACACAGATTACCGTGAAATCCAGAAGGCAATTCCCTGCCGCGAGATGGTCTACAGCGGCCCCGTCGATGAATTCTTCGAGCTTCGCTACGGGAAGCTGCCGTATCGCTCGCTGGAGTTCAAGCACGAGACCCACAACAAGCCGGTGTTTCAGTCAGCACCAGTCGTGAACTACCCCAACGAGCAGCTCTACACCCGCATCACGGAGTTCAAATACCTGACGGGACAGGAACACGCCAAAACTAGCATCGTTTACGAGTTCCCGCGTGCCGAGGGCGACCCTTACTATCCCGTGCCACGTCCAGAGAACGCCGAGATTTACAAGAAATACAAGGCGCTAGCCGATGCAACGCCGGGAGTACATTTCGTGGGCCGATTGGCGACCTACAAGTACTACAACATGGATCAATGCGTGGCTCAAGCACTCACTGTTTACAAACAAATTAGCACCAAACAGCGAGCGGAAGCTGTGGGAGGACGTTCGTAGGAAGCGATAAAAGCTCACACACGAAGGTTCGAGCCCCCCTAGTCCCCGTCAAATAACAACGAAGTATCCTATCCTGTGCTTCCCCCTTTAAACAGGGGGGCAGGGGAGGCTCTAACAGGGGGAACAAAGGCTCCCGTTCCAAGTTATTTCAGCCCCAGGAAAACTCTCTGAAAAACGAGGAAACAAAGCCCCTCTTTGTAAACCGGAACTCATACCAGGAGGTTGGGGACGCTCTCAAAATTGAACATTACTAACCCAGAAGTATTGCTTCTCCTCCTACAAGTCCGGTTTCCTCATTCAGTAATATCTCACCTCTATCTAGAGCTTTTTTCCGAAAAGTTTCTATGCCTGAAGCTACCATCCTGCCAAAGCCAACATCTGCCGCTGAACTTTACCGCATTATCCGCAAACGAATTGATGACGAAGAAAACTTGCTCAATCAAAGAGTAATTTGGCTTATCTTCTCACAGCCTTTTCTGGTTAGTGCTGATGCGCTCATGCTGAACTCACCGCCAGAACCAAAAAGCCCAAGGTATGGCGATTTGCCATGTTGTCTTATTTGGCTTCTTCCTGCCCTGGCGCTGATATTAAGCCTTATTATTTATGCCAGCGTTATTAACGCCATATACTCTATAGCTGAATTGTGTGAGTCATTCGAGAGCTATTTCAAAGACGACACAATTGAGCATTTTCCTGCGATGAAAGACACGTTTTTTATACGTTGGTTAGGGGGTTGCCTCCTATTCTCGTGTCGTTACTCTTCATCGGAGCCTGGGTTTTCCTTTTGATCAAAGAATTTGCTTGAGCCTTGAATTATCACAGGGTGCATCTATACCCATTCACTATTATGGCAGCCCTGTAGCAGGACACTAATCTAATGAAGAGAGAGCCAATTACTATCTCACCCCTAGAGGTGTGGGCTGGAGTCGAATGCACCGTTAATCGCGTCGGCGACCAATATTTCGACCAGCTGGAGCTAAACGGTCATGCCTCCCGCATAGATGACCTCGACTTATTTGCAGAATTGGGTGTGCGTAGCATTCGCTACCCCGTACTGTGGGAGCGGACTGCACCCAACGGTAAGATGAGTGCTGACTGGTCATGGGCAGATGAGCGGCTTGGGCGTTTGCGTGAACTCGGTATTCGTCCCATCGTGGGTCTAGTTCACCACGGCAGCGGCCCTCGCCATACCAGCCTCATCGATCCAGCCTTTCCTGAGAAACTTGCTGAGTTCGCCCGTGCGGTTGCAGAGCGTTATCCGTGGGTAGAAAATTACACACCTGTCAACGAGCCACTGACGACGGCACGTTTCAGCGGACTGTACGGTCATTGGTATCCTCACGGACGGGATGGGTTAACCTTCGCTCGTGCCTTGCTTACGGAGTGCCGCGCCACTGTGGTTGCGATGCGGGCAATTCGTGAGGTAAACCCTGCCGCGCAACTGGTGCAGACGGAGGACTTGGGTAAAACCCATAGCACACCGCTTCTCGCATATCAGGCAGAGTTTGAGAATGAGCGCCGCTGGTTGAGCTTCGATTTGCTGTGCGGTCGCCTGCATCGCTCTAGCATAATATGGAATCACCTGTGCGACTTGGGTGTGGATGAAGCCGAACTACAGTGGTTTTTGGACAATCCTTGCCCACCAGACGTGCTTGGAATTAACCACTACCTCACGAGTGAACGCTTCCTAGATGAACACACAGAGAACTATCCAGCTTGCTCTCATGGCGGCAATGGTATACACAAATACGCAGACGTAGAAGCAGTACGTGTCTGTGCTGAGGGGACAGCCGGAACCCGTGTACTCCTGAAAGAAACATGGGAGCGCTACGGGCTGCCGTTGGCTATAACTGAGGTACACCTCGGCTGCACCCGTGAAGAGCAACTGCGCTGGTTGAAGGAAGTTTGGGATGGGGCGGTTTGGTTGCGGCACGAGGGCGTGGATGTGCGGGCGGTGACGGCTTGGTCTCTCCTCGGTGCCTACAACTGGAATAGTCTGGTAACTCGCGCTGAGGGTTACTACGAGCCAGGGGTGTTCGACCTGCGTGGCCCACGACCCCGACCCACAGCAATTGCCCGGATGGTAAGGGATTTAGCCACTAGGTACGAGTCCGATCACCCGTTACTTGAGACACCAGGCTGGTGGCACCGACCTGAGCGACTGCTCTACCCATCAGTCAGTTGTCGCCCAAAGGATTTAGGTTTCGAGACTGAGGACTGGCGACTAGGGACTAGGCAAGATGATTCTCAATCTCTAGCTCATCCACCATCCACCATCCACACTCCCAAATCAGTACGTCCCCTGGTAATCATTGGAGCGAGAGGGACTCTGGGCAAAGCCTTTGCCCGTGTGTGTGACGTCCGAGGTATCCCATACCACCTGCTGACTCGCTCAGAAATGGATATTACTAACCCCGCTTCCGTTGATACGGCTCTTACTCAATTAAATCCATGGGCGATTGTGAACGCGGCAGGGTACGTTCGTGTGGATGATGCGGAGCGCGAACCTGACATCTGCCTGCGTGTAAACGCTGAGGGGCCTGCTATCCTCGCGCAAAGTTGTGCTCATCGGGGAGTGGCGCTGCTCACCTTCTCATCAGACCTTGTATTTGATGGGACTGGTGCCAACCCTTATGTAGAAAGCAACGCAGTTGCACCTCTTAATGTGTATGGTCGCAGCAAAGCTCTGGCGGAGGCGAGGGTTTTAAAGGCTTATCCATCATCGCTAGTAATCCGCACGAGTGCATTCTTCGGGCCGTGGGATGAGTACAATTTTGTTACCATTGCACTACGCCAGTTGGCGGCTGGGCATCGGTTTATAGCCGCAGACGATTCTGTGATTTCGCCTACCTATGTGCCGGATTTGGTGAATGCTAGTCTAGATCTGTTAATTGACGGCGAGTGCGGCTTGTGGCACTTGGCTAATAATAGCGCGATCGCGTGGGCCCAGTTGGCGCGGCTGGCTGCTTCTATGGCTGGTGTTGATGCATCTGGTGTTGAAGCTCGTCCTACACGAGAACTTGGTCTTACCGCTCCCCGTCCAACGTACAGCGTTCTCGGTAGCGAGCGTGGTGTACTACTCCCCAGCCTGGATCATGCCATGGCCCGATATTTCGATGAGCGCCAAAAAGTTTAGATGTTCGAGGAGGAAGAAGTAAACGTGTCTCAGGGAAAATCTACCATTTTAGTAACAGGGGGGGCCGGATACATTGGCTCCCACGCTGTATTAGCTCTGATTCAGGCAGGTTACGAGGTAATCGTTCTGGATAATCTGTCCTACGGCCATCGAGAACTTGTGGAACAGGTGTTGAAGGTTAAGTTGATTGTGGGTGATATTAGCGATCGCGCCCTTCTCGACCAACTATTTACAACACACAATATTACGGCGGTGATGCATTTTGCGGCTTTTATTGCCGTCGGTGAATCTGTCACCGATCCCGCCAAATATTACCGCAACAATGTCGCAGGTACCCTGACGCTTTTAGAAGCAATGGTGGCCGCTTCTATTAATAAGTTTGTATTTTCTTCTACTTGCGCTCTTTATGGGGTACCAAAGACGATTCCCCTGGTAGAAGACCACCCTCAAGACCCCATCAGCCCCTATGCAACTACCAAGTGGATGGTGGAGCGAATGTTGTCTGATTTTGATCAAGCCTACGGTTTAAAGTCTGTGTGTTTCCGCTACTTTAACGCCGCAGGGGCGGACCCAACTGGCTTGCTGGGTGAAGACCACACGCCTGAAACTCACCTGATTCCACTGGTACTTTTAGCGGCTTTGGGTAAACGGGAATCCGTATCTATTTTTGGTACCGATTATGCTACCAGAGACGGCACTTGTATCCGGGATTATATTCACGTCACCGACTTGGCTCAAGCCCATGTTTTAGGTCTAGAGTACTTAGTTAAACAGGGAGATAGTGAGGTATTTAATCTAGGAAATGGTAGTGGCTTTTCTGTGCGAGAAGTGATAGAAACGACCCAGGAAGTCACGGGAAAAGCCATCAACATCGTAGAATGCGATCGCCGACCGGGCGACCCACCTGTCTTAGTGGGCAGTAGCGACAAAGCCAGAAAAGTTTTGGGTTGGCATCCTCAATACCCCAAGATCAAGGATATCGTAACTCATGCATGGCAGTGGCATCAGCAGCGGCATGGATCTTCCTTTTCACGGGAAATCCCGGAACTTCCAGATGAGGGAACAACAGGCACTAGGCAGAAGGCAGAGGGCACCAGGTAAAAAGAACAAAAGACATAGGGCAAAAAGGGGTTATTAATGCAGATTTGGTATGAGTTGCTCTCCCTTAGGAACAAATTAGCTAATGCCGCCTAAAGTTGTTTCTGGAAACGCCAGTGTTGAAGGTGCGAATCGATGGGGTTGGTTCCTCGGTCACTTTATTACTCCAAGCGATGACCCTCGTTCCACCCCCCTTCTAGAAGTGAAATGGGGTGTCCATCAAGCTGGAGACGGCAGAACCCAGTGGGCCACGAACATTGAAGCAACCACACTTTCCATCCTCATTAAGGGACGATTTCGCCTTCAATTCCCGGAGCAAGAGTTCCTAATGTCTCGTGAAGGCGATTATGTTCTCTGGCTGCCGGGGGTGCCTCATTATTGGTCTGCTGAAGAAGATTCTACTGTTCTGACTGTCCGATGGCCCTCGAAGCCAGAAGATAGCCGAGAAATTCCTGGGTAATACCAAATCCGACTTATAGACCCCTTTTTTAAACGTCTAAACAATATCTTCCCCACTCTCCCCCACTCCCCCACTCCCCCACTCCCCCCCTCTCCCACTCTCCCACTCCTCATTTAGGGAATAAGAGAGTTATCGAAACGGATTGCGTATTCAGCGGTTGCGGGGCTGTATTTTGCCGTTAGCATGAATAGGTTGCTTCAGTACCAAACCGTACTGAATCTCGATGCGGGTTGGAATTAACCTGAATGAAAGTTGGCAATTAGGCTCTCAACCCTTGCCTGTTACTGGTTGCTGTTCTTTAACTAGCTCTATCTTCAGAACTTCCAGTCTATTGACTAAAGAGCCTAATCATGCAATTAACAATTGCTGGCATTTGTCTATACACAAAACCGTAGGCAAATGCAGTCTGCTTAATTTGGCAGTGCTCTTTGCATATGGACAAAGTATCTCAAGGATGGTGTGTTATCAATCTTTATCGCTCGATGAGCTGCAAGTCCTCGTTGTTGAGAGTGACCCTGATTCTCGATATCTGCTGACCCTGTTGTTGGAAGAGTATGGCGTCGAGATGATCGCAGCAACATCGACAGATGAAGCTATAAAAATCCTGAAACAACTTAAACTAGACCTTTTAATCAGTGAAATTCGGTTGCCCAAGGAAGATGGCTACTCGCTGATGCACAAAGTGAAAACCCTTAAGATGCAAAAGCAAGTCCAGATTCCAGCAATTCCTCTGACAACATACGCCAGAAAAGGCGATCGCGCCCACGGTCTATCGGTCGGCTTTGAGGAGCACTTACCTAAACCGTTTGATATCAACAAGTTAATCACAACAGTTACTTGCCTAACTCAACACGTTTAATAAGTACCTACAACATGAATGCCACTGTCTTTACTCAACAGGTCGAAGCGATGTCTAATCGCTTAGCCAAGCTGTATCAAGGAATTAACACATCCTCTTCACTGCCACCGACTTTACTGCCATCAGCCCTGAAAGAACTCGGTATTGCATCTGAGCGACTTGAGGTAGCTGCCGAGATGCTACAGCAGCAGAATCAACGGTTATTATTGGCTGACCAGACTATGGAAGCCTTGCAGCAGCGCTACCAAGCGTTGTTGGAGTTTATCCCCGATGCTTGCCTGCTCACAGATGCAGCAGGCACGATTCAGGAAGCTAATTCGGCGGCTGCCAAGTTGCTTAACCTCTCGCAATCGTTGCTGATTGGTCGGTCACTAACGTCTTTCGTCACTCATGAAATTCGCCAACAGTTTCAGACCCAGTTGCAGCAACTCCAGCAAAGACAGTGGAAACACAAGTGGCAGGTTCGCTTGCAGCCCTATGAAGGTACGGTGTTTAATGTCACTCTACTTGTAGAGGTCAACTCTGCGGAAGCCAACCAACCGCTGACCCTGCGTTGGCTGTTGCGCCACCCCAGCGATTGCCATGCGGTCGAAGCACCAGAACAGGCAGAGAGCAAGGCCACTGAGGGTTACCCTGTGCACCTCTATCACAAGGGGGAAATCGTGCCTTTAAACCCTCAGGTAATTTGGCAGGTTCGTTCGGGACTGGTGAAGCTCACAACATTTTCTCCTAGCGGTCAAGAGGTGTTAATTGGGTTAGCCGGTCCCTCAGCCCCCTTTAGTTCGACGCTGACTGCCCTGCCACTCTATGAGGCAACAGCCCTCGCCGATACTCAGCTATGGTGCATTCCCTTGAGCGAGTTTGCGAACTCTCCTGAACTCAAGCAGCGCCTTTTACCCCAAATTAGCAAACGACTCAAACAAACGGAATCGCTGCTAGCGGTTTACGGACAAACACGAGTTCCAGACCGCCTGTACAGTTTATTAGAGTTGTTGAAACAGGAAATTGGGCAACCTGTAGCGAATGGTACTCGGCTGAGTGTTCGTCTAACGCATGAAGAGCTTGCCACTGCCTGCTGTACAACCCGAGTCAGCATTACTCGGTTGCTGACTCAACTGCAACTGCAAAAGAAGCTGAGCTTAGACTCCCAGCATCACCTGATTTTGAAGGGATAGGAGAGCAATGAGTTATGGGATGAGACAAGCGTACTTATGGAGAAACTGTGATCAACCAGCGATTGAACACTTACCCGTATTCCATCGATGATGGCAAACCTAAGAAACAGCGCCAAGCTGCCGAGAAACAGCGGAAGCAAGCACAGAGGCAACGCCATCTAGTAACTCAGCAACAGCTTGAATTAGTAGTCAGTTGGGCCGCCGCTGAGGAGCAAAGGCTAATTAACGAAGAACTTCGAGTCAGCGCTGAGGCTGAGCGTCAAGAATCCGAGGAGCAGCGTCGCGTGTCCGAGCAGTTGCGTATCTCTACTGACAATTCGTACCAAGCCGCAGAGCAAGCGCGGCAAGCTGCTGAGAAATCGCGGCAAGCCGCAGAGCAAGCGCGGCAAGCTGCTGAGAAATTGCGGCAGGCAACTGAAGAAGCGCGGGTGGTAGCCGAGATGCTACGACAAGCCGCTGAAGACGTCCGTCAGTCCACCTATGAGCAGCAACTTGTGATCGATGAGATGCGTCAGGCTGTCCAGGAGTTGGAGCGCATGGGCTTGGAGTTGAGACCTAGTGATACATGGCAAAAATAGACTTTTTGCACAAGGGCTGCAATGAGGTTTGGTCCAGCGATTTTTGCGTAGCAAAAATCGCTGGTAAGAGGTCTAATTACGGGTATACGACTTCTAACACTTTTCCACATGGTTACTGAAAACCGCCTGCTTGCCGCCCTGCCCCGTGAGCTATACAAAAAGCTTGCCCCCAACCTGAAGCGAGTCTCGCTGAAACAGGGCACCATACTCCACCATCCGGGCGAGACGATCAAGAATCTCTATTTCCCCATCGATTGCCTGATCTCGATCACAGTCACCATGAATGACGGCTCCACGGCTGAGGCGGGTATGGTCGGCAACCGTGAAGTGGTCGGCGTCAATGCCTTCATGGGCGGAAGGGAGACTACACAGACGGAATACATCATACAAATAGCAGGCAGCGCAATCCAGGTAGAGGCACAGCCGTTGCTGGAGGAGTTCGATCGCAATAAGGATCTGCGTGACGTGCTGCTGCGCTACACACAAGCCCTGATCGCCCAAATCTCGCAGACCACAGGCTGCAACAGCCTCCACGTTTTAGACCAACGCTTGGCACGCTGGCTGCTCGAATCCCAAGACCGCATTAACTCAGATGACCTTAAGCTTACCCAGGAGTTCCTCGGTCACATGCTGGGCGTGCGCCGCGCTGGTGTCACCCAAGCCGCCCAAAAGCTTCAGGAGAAGAATCTGATCCGGTACCACCGAGGCCACGTCCAGATCATCGATCAACAGGGGCTGGAATCTTTTTCCTGCGAGTGTTTCAGGGTTATTAGAGAGGAATATGATCGCTTGCTCGGAGCAAAGGACAGAGATGGCTGACGGGAGCGTTCTCACCTTCACTAGTGCGGCAGAAAGTGAAGCACCAAGCCGAGGCTCCCCATCTGAGTGCGACAGGCTAAGTCTCGTCAGGCTGTAATATCTCTCTTCACCTCAGTCTGCGAGTAACAGTTCTATAGACAAGCAAACGGGGAACTCATGAGCCAGAAAACAGATGCGCCGCCGACAATCCTGATGATCGAACTGGATGACGACACGCGCCCGATGCTGAAGTATAACCTTCACCGCCGAGGCTACTGCGTAGTTGTGGCGCTAGAAGAAGAAGACGCGATCGCCCTAGCGCGTGGTATGGGCGATCGCCCTAACTTGATTTTGATCAACCAGGTCGATCTGCCGATAGACGATGTCTTGAACATGGGGCGGCACATCCGTCAAGGTGCTGAACTCCCTAGCCGCACGCCGATTGTCGTTATGGCTGAGCGGTACGGCGAGGATATGGAAGGTAAGGATGTTAAGGTGGGCGAAAGTGAGTACCTGACTTACCTGGAAGATGGAGAACAGTTGATGAATCTCCTGCACCGCCTTTGCCCTGTCTAAATGCGAATTCTCTTCGTCAGGGTAACAATTATTATCCAACCTCCAAAGGCACAGGACGCAACCGTCCTTCTATCTCAACACTTGGCCAATTGGGATCGAAAGTGAGATTTTCCAACTTTCCATCCTGGAGAATCACAAAAGTATCTTCAACCTTTGCTCCCGGTAAACTTGGATTCCAAGCCATAGGAATGCCCTCGACTAAACTGTCAGTCGTAGTAGGAGTTGCCACAATTTCTCGTGCTAAATATCCTGTTGTGCCTCCCTGGTGATGTTCCTGGATTGCATGGGGAAATCCGTGCTGTTCATAAGCCTGATTTAGGGCGTGATAAACTGCGTCCAGAGATGTTCCAGGTTTGCACAAATTCAGCACTTGGGATTCAATTTCTCGGACGTGGCTGTGCAATTGGGTGTGTTCATCCCCAAGGGCACCAAAACTCACAAAACGGGTAAGATTTGCAAACAAACCATATCCCCTAGCGCAAAATACCATCATCGCGACGCGTCCGATCGCTTCCCCAGTCGCGGTAGCATGACGGTAAAGCGGCAAACGCCTCTCGCCAGCCACCAAAGTCACCGCCGGATGCAACCCTCTTGCCCACAATGCCTCGGCACCTGCACCCGCAAGCTGATATTCTGTCCAGGTCGGTTGAGCTTTTGAGAGTACCTCCGTCATCGCTTCACTCGCCTTACGTCCGACTTCGCGATATCGATCTAGCTCACTTGACATCATTACCCGTTTATGCTGTTGTAGAGACGCGGGTAATCGCTTCTCGATATGAGGGATGGGGCGATCGCTGATCACTTTCCCTTCATTCGTCACCTCTCGCATAAAAGACTCACGCGCCGCAGCCTCAGCCCAAGGGCTAACGTGCAGCTTAAAGTCCGCCGAAAGTTCCTCATCTTCTAAACGCTGGGCTTCAATTTCATCCGTCAATACCCAGGCATCTCGAAGCGTTACCAACACTTCTGCCACTCCGGTTTCAGCCGTGAGCAACACGGTATTGGAAGCGCCAGCCGTTGCCCAAGCAAACCAGTCTGTTCCCTTCAGGCGAACACCTGTGGCTCCAGTTTCAGTTAGGGCATTCCGGATTAACTCCAGTTTGCGGGAGACTTCTTCATTTAATGGATTCATAGCATTTCTTGATTTGGCTGCTACATTTTCGATCCCCCCCTTCAAGAATTAACGATACCGCCCGCAACTCCTTAGCTTTTGCTTGTGGCAGGGCATCATGAGCAAACATTCCAGCTACCAGTGGGTTGTATTCAGGGGACGGCCTAAACGTCCGCCCCTGATGATGACTGGCGTAAGCCATCCATTCACCTGGCAAGGGATGCCAGCGCAGGTGTGGATTGGCCTGAATTGGCTCATGACCAGGACTAGGAGGCTGGATGCCTTCCGCAATGGGGTATCTGCTGTATAGAGTCATTGGACGCCCATCCGGGTTTAACCGCTGGGAATACATTTTCCTCTGGGGACCATTTCGCTTTGCTGCTAGAGAGCATAGCGTCTTCCTCTTCCTCCTCGCCCCTGCCTAGAGTGGCATAGGCGATCGCTTCCAGCGGAAACTTCGGCGTGCGGTCTGCATACAATAGACCATTGGCTTCCTGGTAAGTATCGGTTAACTGGGTGTAACAAAATCCGCTGAACAGTTCGACTTTGTTAACCACGCTGAGTAGCGCTGTATACCGAATTTCCAACTCGGAGACATTCGACGACCGCACATATCCCCAGATCTTATGAGCATCAGGCTCTTCAGGAGCGGCATAAGCAATGCCACCAAACTCCGTGAGCATGATCGGCTGCCCGTTATGAGGATGACCATCAAGGGTGAGAACACGCCCTCCCGGACGTTGGCGATCAAACAAATCTGATAACTTGACTTCTGGCCCATAACGCTTGAACAGCCGAGTTGGCTTATTATCGTAGTCATGGATAGCCAAAATGTCAGTGGCTGCGCTCTCCCAGCCGTCATTGCCGATGACTGGACGAGTCGGGTCTAAAGTTTTGGTCAAATGATAAAGCGCTTGGACGCAGTGCTGATGAGCGTCTGTCGCTGTTAAATCAGGAACGCCCCAGGATTCATTGAACGGCACCCACACCACGATACAGGGGTGGCTGGCATCCCGATTGATCACCTCAGTCCACTCTTTTGTAATTCGTTCCACAGCTTTGGGCGTGAAGCGATAGGCACTTGGCATCTCTTCCCAAACCATCAAGCCCAGCACATCTGCCCAATACAAGAACCGAGGGTCTTCAATTTTTTGGTGCTTGCGGACGCCGTTGAAGCCCATGCTCTTGACTAACTCGACATCGCGCCGCAACGCCTCATCAGAGGGTGCCGTCATCAGGGTGTCGGGCCAGTAGCCTTGGTCTAGAACTAAGCGTAAATAGTAGGGACGCCCATTGAGCATGAAGCGATCGCGCTGAATCGCCACTGTCCGCATTGCTGTATAGGACTTCACTTCATCCAGCAGTTTGCCCTCGTACCACAGTTGAATTTCCGCATCGATTAGGGTTGGCTTCTCAGGACTCCAGAGCAATTCGTTGCGGTAGTCGTCGATACCCGGGTCAGACAGGGCAATGCGTCGGTGAATTTCCCCGTTGATTACCTCGTAGGTATCGTTCACCAGCAAATGACAATGGGCTGTCAGTTTGACCTTCACTTGTAGACCATCGTACTGCTTACCCGCGACAAAGGCTTCAAAGCCAATCTCCCACCGCTCGAAGTGCGGCGTCCAACGGATGCGATCAATATAGGTGGTAGGGACAACCTCAGCCCAAACCGTTTGCCAAATGCCGCTAGTGCGTGGATACCATATACTATGTGGCTCTAGCTGCCAATCCTGCTTACCACGTGGTTTAGCCAGATCGAAGGGGTCATCTTGCGCCCAGACGGTTACCCTCTGTACTCCGTTTTCATTCAACACAGGTGTGATGTCGATGCTGAACGGGGTGTGTCCGCCTTCATGGTCAGCCATAAATTGACCGTTGACCCAAACACGAGCACGATAGTCTACAGCCCCGAAATGGAGTAGCACCCGCTCCTCACCCTTGGGTAAGTCAAATTCGCGCTGATACCAGCAGTTGGGGTGAAAACCCGTGTCGCCGATTCCACTTTTAGCGGATTCTGGAGCAAAGGGAACTTCAATGCTATGAGTCCACTCAGAGATATCACTGGGTTGAACAAATTGCCCAGCGTCGTCAAATAGAAACTTCCACGAACCATTGAGACAAATCCAGTGGTCACGCCGCAACTGTGGACGCGGATATGCGGTATCGGACTGGCAAGAATTACCCCTGGTAGCGGGATCGCAGGCCAATTCATAGCAATTTTCCAGCTGCTTACCCAACGAGTGCATACAGACATCTATCCTAGGTTATATATCTAGAGTACCCACAAGAATCTCGGTTTAACCATTGCCATCGGTTGATTTACAAAACTTTTACAGCTTTATAAAGCTTGTGCTTTACTTCTTTTAGGTTGATCAGGGCACTTCACAATTAACTCTCTGTGGCTCATCACCAAGGGCTAGCCACTTACTCTGTACTAATTTCGTGAAAACCTTACACACACGCAAAAAGAGTGCAGCCGAGCTTCTGCCTACTACTTTTTGTCAACCCTTTGCAGGTTAAATTTTATTAAACGGCGGTTAGGCGATCAAGTCACTCGATGCCCCACACAGATAGGTTATTGTTCTAACGTCCTCACCGTCAAAACCTGCGGTGGAGAAGCGTCTGGAGGATAAAGGAAGTCTACTTGGACTAAACGTTGAGCAGAAGGAGGCATCTTCAGGGTTACTAAGGGTTCCCCTTGTTGACCGCGCCGTTGGATCAAATGTACATAACGATTCTGGGGCAATCCAGTATCTTCAGTATAGCGGACTTGAACAGTACCCCGAAAAAAAACCTGGTTGCTGGGTGGTTCTAAAAAGCGCAACCCTCCCTGAAGTTCATCTTGTTTAATCGGTGTCTGAAGCGCCAGAGTGACGATTTGAGTATTCCGAGTAGGATTCATCAGGGGCAAAGTTAGGCTATATTGCACCCCATAGTTCCCATGAGCAAAGTAAGCCGTATCTGGATAACGTACCAGCATTCTCGCACTCTGGCTTTGACCTGTGCCCAATTTGCCGCCAGGGAGGGTACTCAGCCCGTAGGAAAAGGCTTGTCCAGGCGCGGGGATACTTAAATATTGAGCATGAGGACGATCCACCAACTTGACTTGCCATTGAGAACCTTGAGCCACACCGGCAACACGACCATAGATGATTCGCTCGGTGGTGGCATCAGGAGGCGTCGGAATGCGATCGCGTGGCCCTGCTAGTTCACCTGTATCCAGTAACGTCTGCCATTCTTCCAAGGTAGGAGGACGCTCGTTACCCTGTGCATCAACAGGGGCATAGCGGGCGAGACTGGCAGCGTACACTGACCCGCCACTGTGCAACCGCATCAAGGTGGAACGACCATTCAATGGAGGTTCCAACGTCCGCACAGGAATGGGTAGATTCAGCAACATGCGGCTTTGCCGGGGGGGAATCACCAACCGGGAAGGAAACCCGACTTGCCGTTGTCCACGCAGGATATCATTCATGACACGACTGCCAGGACCGGCATAAACAGTACCCGTAGGATTCTCTACAAAAGACGGCAACTCAATAAACGGCGCATCCGGTTGACTCAAGTAACTTGCCGCTTGCAAGATATCGACATTGACGGACTTACGCCCCGGATTGTACACAATAATCCCCAGATAAAGAGTCCGCAAATCTTCGGGTGTCGGGGGTTTAGCAATATGGTGGGCAAAGATATCAAAGCGTCTCTTAAAAGGAAAATTTAAGTGAGCACTGGGGGTGCTTTTGCCATCAGGGGGAAAGGTGGAGAGTAAAATGCCTTCTTTTTGTACCAGTTCAGGACTGTTGCTATTGAATACCGGGACAGTATCTAGTTTTCCAGGAAGTATTCGCACGGGTTGGGGTTGCACGATTTCTACCTGGGGTGCAGGTGTAGGGATTGGCGTCGAAGCAGCTTGAGTCTGGGTAAAAATGGGCAAAAACGGCAGCATAGATGGATAGCTGTGGGTGACTCGCAAAGACACTACGATACAACACCTGCAATCTTCACACTTGCGGCTGGAGCTAAGCCATGCAACGCTCAATCGCCCAGCGTGCCAATTCCGTGCGGTTATGAAGACCTGTCTTACCCAGCATGTTAGAAACATGACTTTCAATGGTGCGCTGGCTCACATTCATCTGCTCAGCAATTTCTCGATTCGCCATACCCCTGGCTACGAACTGCACCACTTTCAATTCGGTTGGCGTTAACTCAACATCAAAGGGAACCTGAATTGTTGATCCGGCCTCTGCTCCTGTACCAGAATGATGAATCAAACGATTGGCTTGTTTCAGGGAGGATTCCACCTGCGCGACCAATTCTTCCGGTTCAAAGGGCTTCACCATGTAGACATCTGCACCTTTGTTGAGACCCTTGACCTTGTCTTGACTTTGACCCTTGGCGGAAAGAAATAAGACTGGAATCCAGTTGGTGCGAGGGTCTTCCCTAACATGCTCTACGAGGGCATAGCCGTCCATCTCTGGCATCATGACGTCACAAATGATCAAATCAGGCACGTCCTGGTCTAAAACCTCCAGCGCTTCTCGACCATTTTCAGCGGTGATGACTTCATAGCCCCGGAATTCCAGGTAGTCTTTGACTAACAAGATGAGATTGGGGTCGTCATCAATCAGCAATAGTCGCTTGTTATCTCTGACACCGTTATCTTTCATGTTGTGACACTCGTCATGCCGGATTGCTGAGATGGGTAATAACGCCTTCTGTAATGATCCGCAGATTGGTCTAGACGCTACAACCGACTACGACCAACTCGTGCCGGGAGAAACTCTGTTCCCACACTGGCTGAGGCACAGAAGTGGCCTGTAAGGCGATGGAGCTGAGTTTTGTGCCATTGCTGTTCGACCAGCACCCAAGGTGCTAGAAAGCTTTGCTAATCATTATGCTACACCAATGCGAAATTCCTTGGGTATCAAATTGTTCCAGGCTATTTCGTCAATTTACTCAATACTTAAGCCTTTTAACTCCAAACTCTGGGTAGCCGTCATCAGCTGTGGCAAGTTGTTCTGTGACGGGGCGTTCTCTTCGGAACTGCTTGTAGCGGGTGGGACAGGTTCTGGTAAGGGATGAGTCGCAATGGCATATTCTTCGACAACTTTGTTGCCGATGAGATGCTCCTGAATAATCCGTTCGATGACTTCTGGGGTAGCGTTGCGATACCAGACACCGTCCGGATAAACCACCAGAATTGGGCCTACTGCACACACTCGCAGACAGTTAGCTTTGGTGCGGAAGATACAACTGGGTTGAGCTTCGGTTGGTTGGTCAAGGTTTAGCTCTTTCAGGCGATTTTTCAGGTACTCCCAGGATTCTAGACTGATTTGTTTGGCACAGCATTTAGGTTTAGTCTGGTCGGCACACAGAAAAACGTGCCGCTGAATTTGATTGATGCCTAAACTTTGGATATTAGCGGCTAAAGCGTTTTTTGCTAAAACCTCATTGCGGATTGAGAGTTCAGGATTAGATAATTCTGGTGGATTGTGATCAGTTTGGTTCGCTGGCATTTCTACGGAGTTGTTTTCGCGAATGATTTCACTTCAAGACGCCCAAGCGCCGCGACTAATACTCTATCTATTCTCATCCATAGCGTGATTAGCTAGTGTTAAGCCGACGCTTCTAACGTGGCTACCCCTGATGTTATAGGCAATCACAATAGACTTGGGTCACAATCAGTCTTGAACTCTTCACCAATTGAGTATTTTTACTTAGCTTTGGTGGGAATTGCTCGTTACGGCTTCAATACATAGCTTTTTTATAGATTTCTGCCTAAAGCTTTCCAGGCAAGGGTTTGAGTCATCATGAATCGATAAGTTCGGGAACCCGTACAGGAAAGTTTGTTGCGCTCACATACATTAGTTGAGTAAATTAGCACTCAGGAGCTGAGAGTGCTAACTCAGTTCAAAAGAATCTAGATCGGGAGAGATTTATATATATGGCAGCTGTATCTCTAAGTGTTTCCACTGTTAAGCCGTTAGGCGATCGCGTTTTCGTCAAGGTTAGCGCCGCTGAAGAAAAAACCGCTGGGGGCATTTTGTTACCCGATAACGCGAAAGAAAAGCCTCAAGTCGGTGAAATTGTGGCTGTCGGCCCTGGAAAGCGTAACGATGATGGCAGTCGTGGCGAACCTGAAGTGAAAATCGGCGACAAGGTTCTCTATTCTAAGTACGCGGGTACCGACATCAAACTGGGTACAGAAGAGTACGTCTTGCTGTCGGAAAAGGACATCCTTGCCGTCGTTAGTTAATAACGAGAGCAAGTTGTAAAGTTGGCAAGTTGTAAGTGTCAACCTTCAATCTTAAATCTTCAACCTTTAAACCTTCAAACTCTTTACTGACTGAACTCGACATATTATGGCTAAGCGCATCATTTACAACGAAAATGCTCGTCGTGCTCTGGAAAAGGGCATGGATATTCTAGCTGAAGCTGTGGCTGTGACCCTTGGCCCCAAAGGTCGCAACGTTGTGCTAGAGAAGAAATTTGGTGCACCTCAAATCGTGAATGACGGTGTCACCATTGCTAAAGAAATCGAACTGGAAGACCACGTTGAAAATACTGGGGTTTCTCTAATTCGTCAAGCCGCTTCTAAGACCAATGATGCCGCAGGTGATGGCACCACAACAGCAACCGTGCTGGCTCACGCCATGGTCAAAGAAGGCTTGCGTAACGTTGCTGCCGGTGCGAATGCAATCTCTCTCAAGCGTGGGATTGACAAAGCAACGGGTTTCTTGGTAGGCAAAATTGCCGAACATGCCCGTCAGGTTGAAGATTCCAAAGCCATTGCTCAAGTGGGTTCAATCTCTGCCGGTAACGACGATGAAGTCGGCAACATGATTGCCGAAGCCATGGATAAGGTGGGCAAAGAAGGTGTGATTTCCTTGGAAGAAGGGAAGTCTATGACCACCGAACTGGAAATCACCGAAGGGATGCGGTTTGACAAAGGCTACATCTCGCCTTACTTCGCTACCGACATGGAGCGGATGGAAGCCATTTTCGATGAGCCATTCATCCTGATCACCGATAAGAAAATCACCTTGGTACAAGACTTGGTACCTGTGCTAGAGCAAGTGGCTCGTGCCGGTCGTCCTCTGGTGATTATCGCTGAAGATATTGAGAAAGAAGCCCTGGCTACTCTGGTGGTGAACCGCCTGCGGGGTGTGCTGAATGTGGCGGCTGTTAAGGCTCCTGGTTTTGGCGATCGCCGCAAGGCTATGCTAGAAGACATCGCCATTCTCACGGGTGGTCAACTGATCACCGAAGATGCGGGTCTGAAGTTGGACAGCACCAAGCTGGATATGCTGGGCAAGGCACGTCGCATCACCCTCACCAAGGACAACACCACAATTGTGGCTGAGGGGAACGATAAGGAAGTTAAGGCTCGTTGTGAGCAAATCCGCCGTCAAATGGAAGAAACCGATTCTTCCTACGACAAAGAGAAGCTGCAAGAGCGCTTAGCTAAGCTGGCAGGTGGCGTTGCTGTGGTGAAAGTGGGTGCTGCCACGGAAACCGAAATGAAAGACCGTAAGCTGCGCCTGGAAGATGCCATCAACGCAACTAAAGCGGCTGTGGAAGAAGGGATTGTTCCTGGTGGTGGTACAACCTTGGCTCACCTCTCTCCTCAGCTGGAAACTTGGGCGAATGACACCCTGAAAGATGAAGAACTGACGGGTGCTCTGATTGTGGCTCGTTCGTTGGCTGCACCGCTGAAGCGGATTGCTGAGAACGCAGGTCAAAATGGTGCGGTCATTGCTGAGCGCGTTAAGGAGAAGGACTTCAACGTTGGCTTTAATGCCGCAACGAATGAGTTCGTTGACATGTTTGAAGCGGGTATCGTTGACCCTGCTAAGGTGACTCGTTCCGCGCTGCAAAACGCAGCTTCCATCGCTGGTATGGTGTTGACCACCGAGTGTATTGTGGTTGACAAGCCTGAGCCGAAGGAAGGCGCTGGTGCTGGCGCTGGCGGCGGCATGGGCGGCGGCGACTTCGACTATTAATTTCTGGTTGGGTGGGCAAAGCCCACCCACGGGTTACAACAGCTACTTCCTGATGGAGGTGGCTGTTTTTTGTTTTTATTGGGTAAACCTGCTGGCGAATAAGTTCTTTTTTGTCCAAAGTCCTATAGCAGTTCTCAGTTGGAATATTTGCAACTCCTACAAGGATTGCTATACCAGCATTCTGTTCTATCGGAAATTCAAACTCCTTGCCATCTTGAGAATATATTGAGGGCGAACCGAAGTATTTTTGATGCTGTTTGGATCGGTTAGAGATACCTCTTTCCCCCACTTTTCTAAATCCTTAAACAGCCCAGTAGGCGTCATATCCATTTCACGGCAATCTGCATTATGCGGCTCACCTCCCCATTCCCAAGCCATCCATCCTATACCTAAGCGCTGACCCTCTTTCAGAATATGTTTATAGGCAATATTTCCTTTACAGCCCACTTCTTTATGGGCAAATTCTCCAACAATGAAAGGCAGGTTTAAAGCCACAGATTTTTCTAAAGCTGTTGTTATTCTTTGTGTGTTATTATCGCTGTGCCACCAGTGAACTGAAAACATTAAATTGTGGTCAGGGTCTTGCTGTTGCAACCAAGGGCCTGTATTAAGAAGCTGTTCTGCATTCCTGCCCCAACCTGATGCATCGATAAATAAAGGAACACGTATACCTACTGCCCTCATCCGAGTAACTGCTGATTTATAGACTTTTTTGAACTCTTCATCCGAAACATCTGCTCCCGCCTCATTGGCAATATTGACTAACAAATATTTTTCATGACGCTTGATAACACTGGTTGTAGCTGGATTAGTCCAGTAATCGATTACCTCCGGAAGTTTACTCCAATCTCCTGTGGCATCATGAATTTCAATCATCGGAATCATGCCAAGTTTAACGGTTCTCCTGACGATTTCATCAAATTCTTCTGCGGATTTTCCCATCGACCACATGATTCTTACAACATTAGCCCCTGTTTTTTCAATTTCAGGTAGCGTTAAGTTGCCTGTTGGCTCCGCCCATACAGCCATCCTATTTACCCCACGTAAGATAACTTTTTCTCCATTTGGGGTATAAAGATAACGACCCTGGACATAAAATCTTGGAGGGGCTGCATGTAAAGAACATGGAATTAGCAGACCGATTAATAAAAATAGTATAAAAATCAAATTAATTTTCGGGAATTGCTTTATCATCTATTAATCCTTTTTAGAAAAATCTAAATAGTCGGTATTGATGTCAATCTTGATTTGACATAGCTCATCTAAATTTGTAACAACAAAAATTTGATCTGTCATTTTTAAAAAACTAATTCTGGAATTTTTTAATGAAAATTTATAAATTCAATTACAGTAAATAAGAAGAGTGAGTAAGAATACCAAAAAGGGCGCGCTCTGCGCTGACGCTCGTTCGACGAAGTTGTTCCCGTTCCCCGAATGGGTTCGGAGAAGGGTAGGGTAGATTTGAAGAGAGCTTTGCGACCGCCTGGTTGAGTTAGCCCAGAAACGGGGAATCGCTCCGGCTCAAATTGCTATAGCGACTGCTGGACTAGCGATCGCCTTAACCCTGCTTTCTGGTCTTAATAGCACCGGTTCCAAATGAACAAAGAAAGATGATTGTCGGTTATGTTGGTTGTCACCTTAGGACTGTGAAATACTCTAATTAATCTCAAGATTCAAGAGTTTTTCTAAATATTTTGAATAATCAGCGATCGCACTTTCCCCACAATCCTATTTCGACTTTCGTTTCGACTTAGGCGGCGTTCGGTGTGCCCCAAAGTACTTTTCACTGCGATAGCGCAACCACACCCGCAACTGCTGCGGAATCTGGTCTTTTTGTTCTTTCGTCAGCGTATTGTAAAGCGCTAAAGCACGCTCTCGCTCCCCCCGACAGGCAGCGTTATTGTGAGCATCCCAGTAGCTACGGGCAACCCGAATCCGCCGACAGACTTCCTTAATGAGTGCAACTCCCGTGAGGGGATGTTCCTGCTTTGCCATACTTCCATCAGAACGCCCTACCCTAAAATCCTAACCCCTAGAATGAAGGCATTTGCCCTTTCTGCGGTCTAGTGTTTGAACATAAGGATTGTGCAAACAGGGGCAGTCATGTTGTACCGCACCATCGGTGAAAATCGGATTTGTATTACTCAACCTACCCATGCCTGGGTTTCTGGACAAATGGCTCAAGTCTGGGGTAACGAGATGTTTGGCTCGGTTACTCCCTATGAAGCCGTTTGCTTGGGGGCTGAACAACATGACATTGGTTGGCTACCGTGGGAATCGGCTCCCACCCTTAATCCTGACACGGGCTACCCTCACAGTTTCCTGGAAGTCGCACCGGAAGTCCATACAAAACTATGGGCAGGGGCAAAACACCTGGTAATGCCGATGGGGCGGTATGCCGCACTGCTAGTTTCGCTGCATGGAACAGGATTGTATGAACGCTTTACCCACTGGAAAAAGTCACCGGAATCGACAAGAGTTGTCGAAGCCTTTTTGCAGCAGGAGAAAGAATTCCAACGGCATTTGATTAACCAATTAGCTGACGATTCGGCTTATGAATCGTATGTTACGCCAGAAGCGATCGCTCACAATCAACGACTCGTCGCGACCCTAGATGCCTTGTCCTTGGCAATTTGTATGGGCGTAACCGCACCAAAGCAGATTGAGCAAGTTCCATCGGCAACGGGAGAAACAACTTTAACCTTGATACCTATTAATGATGACCCAACTCAGTTGTGGGTAGATCCGTGGTGTTTCCAGTCTGATCCGGTGACAGTGGTGTTTGAGGGACGGACTTTAACCCAGAAAGCCAACGACGAGCAAACCATGCACAAGCAACTTGCGATCGCTCCTTGGGTAACACTCACAGCAACACTTCGCCCCAAATAGAGGCGCGAATCGATCAGGATTTGTTTGCGATCGCCCAGTCTGACGAAACACTATATATTGTCTTTCCAGAGAATTAATTGGCAAGCGCAAATCCACGAAAACCATTGAATTTTCGGAGTAATTAAATAGGCTTGCTATCCTCGAAATAGAATAATATTTTTGCTGTAATCCGACGGCATGATGGGAAACAATACCCGCTAAATGTTGTCAATGTAAGCAGGGTGGCAGACAGCAAAAGCTAAAAACATTTAGCCAGTCATGCGTTGAGTTAACTTCTGTTCTCTCGTTTTGACCCAGTCAACTGCTTCACTTTTCACTAAAAATGTCTAGATTTTCTCTGTACCCAATCTCGCGTGTTGCCCATGTTGCATTAGCGAGTCTACTAACCGCATTCCGCCGCTTGGGAGGTCAACGCCAACGCCCTGTCGCGTCGCGGCAAACAACTCGCTATAGGGCGACAGCCGTCAACCCGCCCCACCGACAACGTCCTAAAAATGGCTCACCCTATCCCCCTAGATCCAGAGGGAACGGTATGAGAACCTATCCAGGACTCATGGGTCTTGGGTTAGCCGTTGTGTTAATGTCCCTGATTGGATTGGGCTGGTCTTCTCCAAGCCGTGTGGATGCGGCCTCTGCGATGACCATTAAGCTACCCCTCTCGACCAGTAGCTCTAAAATCGTCGATGCGTCAGGGCGACCTGTTTTACTCAGAGGTGTGAACTGGTTTGGCATTGAGACCGAGTTACATGCGCCTGACGGTTTGTCGAGCCGAGACTATAAGGAGATGTTGGCGCAGATTAAAAGCTTAGGCTATAACCTGATTCGCCTTCCTTACTCCGTGCAATCTCTGCGATCGCAAGATGTACAGGGTATTAACTACGAATTGGGCAGCAATCAGGAACTTCAGGGGAAATCGCCCCTAGAGGTAATGGATGCTGTAATTCAAGAGTCCAATCGGCTAGGACTATTAGTTCTGTTAGACTCTCACCGACTCAACGACCAACGCATTCCGGAGTTGTGGTACGGTGATGGGTTCACGGAAGCCGACTGGATCGACACCTGGAAGATGTTGGCAACCCGTTACAAAAACTACCCCAACATCATCGGGGCAGACCTGAAAAATGAACCTCATGGTCGCGCTAGCTGGGGTACCAACAATCAAGAAACAGACTGGCGATTGGCAGCCGAACGCGCTGGGAATGCAATTCTCGCCATCAACCCGAATTGGCTGATTGTTGTCGAAGGTGTCGAGAAGAACGTCCCCGGTCAAAAACTAGCCGCTCATTGGATGGGTGCCAATTTAGAGGGCGTCGAGAAATTCCCCGTGCGCTTGTCTAAATCCAATAAGCTGGTTTATTCTCCCCACGAGTATGGCGCTGGTGTCTATAATCAGCCTTGGTTTAACGAACCCAGTTTCCCCAACAATCTGGAAAGCCGTTGGGAAACGGGATGGAACTATATTGCAACCAAAGGCACTGCACCGATTTTGATTGGAGAGTTTGGGGGACGGCAAGTCGATACGAGTTCCAAAGAGGGCATTTGGCAACGCAAACTCGTTGATTACATCCGTCAAAAAGATTTGAGCTTCACTTACTGGAGTTGGAATCCAAACAGTGCGGATACCGGGGGAATCCTGCAAGATGACTGGCAATCTGTTCAGACTGCCAAACAAGAACTGCTCCAAGGACTGGTGGTGGCAAACGGTTTTGGCCCATCTACAACCAGTAATCCCATCATCACCCAAACTCCGACGCCTCAACCGACTTCTAGTCCGGTTGTGACCAATCCTTCTCCCAGTCCTCAACCGAGTTCTAGCCCGGTTGTGACCAATCCTTCTCCCAGTCCGCAACCGACTCAGCCTGTTGTAACAACAGGTCAAGGGCAGCTAAAGGTGTCCTCTAACCTGCAAGCGGATTGGCAAAGTGGATTTTGTATGGGCATGATGGTGACTAATACGGGCAGTACACCGGTTCAGGATTGGCAACTGACCTTCCAAATGAATCAGGCTTCCATTAATAATAGTTGGAATGGTAATTTCCAACCCCAAGGTTCGCAGTATGTCGTCACTCCCTTGGATTGGGGTCGGGTGATTGAACCTGGACAAAGCCGAGATTTAGGATTTTGTGCCAACAAGATTGGGTCTGATTACCAACCTCAGCAATTCTCTGTCTCGCAGCGATAACTTCATTGCTCGCTAGTTAAATGGGGTGATGGGAAGGTGAAGCAATTTACTCTTTTCCTATCACCTCATTACATATATAGCAAAAGGCAGAAGGCAGAAGGCAGACCAGAGCTTTAGTGAGGACAGAGGGCAGAAGGTTTCTTACTGGTACGTGGTCGTTTCAGCAGTTAAATCTGTCCTACCCTTTATGGCGACAGCTATAAAAAAACTAATCTGCACCCCCTAGAGAAGGGAATACTATATAACTCAATAATTATATTAATGTTAATAGAGGTCAGAGTTGTTAAGTGGGATGACACTAAAGCTGTATCAACAAGGGTGAGAAAGCCTATATTCCTTATAGGATAAGCACTTAGCTCCTAAAAATTCAAACCTTCCAAAAGAAGAGAGCTGTAGTCTTTTCGGTTCAGCACTCCTGAGTGATGCACTGTTCGATCTCAATCGGTTTAACGAATGACAGACTGAGCGATCGCAATCCCCAACGCACGAACCAAGGCACTGATAGACCCCAGGCGTATCTGGGTGAGGAAGAATTTATCAAAAGCGATTTTACTCCAGTTCACCCAACAACCTGGAAGCGCGATCGCTCGTCGCCGCTTTTCCGTAACCGCATCAGCTTCCCAGTGAAGATGTGAATCTGCGTCAAGATAGAGTTTTCACTCCTAGAAGCACTTCCAGATGAATATCTTATCTCAATACCAAATCATCTCCACTCTGCACGAAAGTGCCGAAACAATTATCTATCGAGGACAGATACCCTCTCACCAAGAGACAACAATCCTCAAACTCCTCAAAGCCAAGTATCCTAGCCTTAAAGCCATTACCCACCTCAAGCACGAATATCAAATACGGCAAAATTTAGACCATTCTAATATTGTCAAAGTTTTAAGTCTCGAAACCTTTAACCATCATCTAGCACTACTCCTAGAAGACTTTGGCGGTCATTCCCTCGCTCAACATTTGCAAACCAAAAAACTCTCTCTTACGACTTGCCTGAGAATTGCCATTCAACTCACTCAAGCTTTAGATTATCTGCATCAAAATCAGATTATTCATAAAGACATTAAACCCAGTAATATCATCATCAACTTTCAGGAACAAATTGTTAAATTAAATGATTTTGGGATTGCCTCACGCCTGTCTAAAGAAAACCCTGTTTTCAATAATCCCAATTCGGTAGAAGGGACTCTCGCTTATATGTCTCCCGAACAAACAGGGAGGATGAATCGCACCCTAGACTATCGGACAGATTTCTATTCTTTGGGTGTTACTTTATATGAAATGCTCACGGGTCAATTGCCGTTTCAGAGCCATGATCCGTTAGAGATTGTTTATAGCCATATTGCCCAATCCCCCACACCGATACCGCAATTAAATCCAGAAATTCCTTCAGCAATCTCAGCAATTGTGATGAAGTTGATGAGCAAAAATGCGGAAGACAGATATCAAAGTGCAGCGGGACTATTAGCGGATTTTGAATTTTGTATCAATCCCTTCACCAAGCCAATAGAAATTACTAATTTTAGTCCAGGACGCTTAGATATTTTAAGCCAGTTATTAATTCCCCAAAAATTATATGGTCGAGAAACCCAAGTCAATCAATTATTAGCTGCTTTTGAGCGAGTTTTTAGAGGAAAAACACAGGATAAAGAAGCATCCAAAATCCCAATTTCCAAATCCAAAACTGAGTTGATGCTCGTTAGTGGCTACTCTGGTATTGGAAAATCGGCTGTTGTCAATGAAGTGAATAAACCTATTACCCGCCAACGCGGTTACTTTATTGCTGGAAAGTTTGACCAATTTAAGCGGAATATTCCCTATGCATCACTGACTCAAGCGATTGGGTCATTGATGCGCCAATTGCTGACGGAAAGTGAGGCCAAATTACAAGACTGGCGCAACAAAATTTTAACGGCTGTTGGGTCAAATGGGCAAGTGATTATCGATGTGATTCCAGAAATAGAATTAATTATCGGCAAACAGCCAACAGTCCCCCAACTGGGGGCAACAGCATCACAAACTCGTTTTAATCGAGTATTTAAAAAATTTATTCAGGTTTTTACTCAAAAGCAGCATCCTTTAGTTATCTTTTTAGACGATTTGCAATGGAGTGATTCAGCTACTTTAAAGTTAATGCAATTACTGCTCACTGACTCAGATAGTAAATATTTACTATTGATCGGTGCTTATCGAGATAATGAAGTTAGTCCTACCCATCCTTTGATTCAGACCGTAGAGGAGATTCAACAGGCAGGAACAGTGGTGAATAATATGGTTCTGCAACCTCTTGACTTAGCTGACGTTACTCAATTAATTACCGATACATTCAATGATTCTATTGAAGAAAATGTAGATTTAACAGGTCTCTTACACCCTCTGAAGGAAAGAGTAAAACAGTTAGCAGAATTGAGTTGGGCGGTAACGAAAGGTAATCCATTTTTCTTAACTCAATTCCTTCATACTCTTTATCAAGAAAATCTATTAAGATTTGATTTTAATACCGCCTCTTGGCAATGGAGCTTAGAGGAGATTCAGTCCATTAGCATTGCTGAACAGACTGTGGTGCAACTCGTCGCCAGAAGAATACAAAACCTGCCAGAAGCAACCGTCGAAGTTTTGAAATTAGCGGCTTGCGTCGGGGACAAATTTACTTTAGATGTATTGTCAATTGTCAGTGAACATTCTCCTAATGCAACGGCTACTGAACTCTATGCCGCTTTACAAGCGGGATTAATTCTGCCGTTGAGTGAATCGTATAAAATTCCCATTGTGTTTGAGGAATACGAAGTAGAAAGTGGTGAGAATGGAACTGAATATTCGAGTAAAACAGAGGATAGCTTACCATCCAAAATCCAAAATATACAATCTACAATTGCTGAAGTCAGTTACAAATTCTTACATGACCGAGTGCAGCAAGCGGCTTATTCTCTGATTCCCGAATCTTCAAAACGAGAAACCCATCTAAAAATCGGTAAATTGCTACTTCAAGGTATTCCGGAATCGAGAATTGAAGAAAATATCTTTGAAGTTGTTAACCAACTAAACATTGGTGTTGAGTTGATTTTTGAACCCGCAGAAAAAGTCAAGCTAGCTCAACTTAATTTAATCGCCGCTCTCAAAGCAAAGGCAGCAACGGCATACGAACCTTCCCTTAAGTATTTAAAGGTAGGGATTGGACTGCTTTCCGCCGATAGCTGGACTCATCAGTATGATTTAACGCTGGCTCTTTATGTTGAAGCGGTGGAAGTCGAATACTTAAACACAAACTATCAACAATCTAAAGCTTTAATTGATATTGCCATAAAACAGGCAAAGACAGTCTTTGATCAAGTCAAAATTTATGAAAAGAAAATTCAGTTTTATACCAGCCAAGGCGATTTTATGGCAGCCATCGATACAGGATTGGAAATTCTAGCGCTGTTAGGAAATCCGCTATCCAAAGACTCAGAAGGTATTCGTCAAATATCAGAACAGTTACGCTCACAATTAAGGTTTGAGACGAGCCAAATTGCTGATTTGGCAACTTTGCCTAAGATGAATGATGTTGTCAAGCTGGCAGCAACACGTATCTTAGTGACTCTCATCCCGCCAGTTTACTTTGAAAAACCAGAATTGTTGTTTCCGGTAATATTATCACTGGTCAGTTTATCGGTTAAGTATGGTAATGCCGCCTCCTCAGCTTATGGGTATTGTCTCTACGGTTTGCTCCTATGTGGTGCATTGGATGATATTGAGTCGGGGTATGAATTTGGGCGATTGTCTTTGAACGTGTTAGAGCAATTTCCCTCCGATCCGATTAGGTGCCAAGTCCACAAAGTCTTTGCTAGTCATATTCAACCCTGGAAAGAACCCCTTCGGGAAGCGATGAAAAATTTCCTAACGGCATTTCAAACGGGGTTAGAAACGGGTAATGCTGAATATATGGGTTATGGCAGTGCCGAATATACGATGTACCTACTTTTTAGTGGGGAAAATCTGGATGTTGTAGCTCAAAAGAGTGCGTCTTATGAGGAGTTACTGGAGACGCTGAAACAGGAATTCGGTATTTTTTACCTGAAAGTGGGTCGGCAAGCTGCCTTGAATTTAGCTAATAGAGCTAATAATTCATGCATTTTAACAGGGGAAAGTTTTAGTGAAGAGACGATGTTCCCACTGCTGATAAAAGCAAACTACAGGATGATTATTTTTTGCTTTTACCTGCTCAAACTAATGCTCTGCTATTTGTTTAAAGATTATGCGATCGCGCAGCTTCAAGCCGAGCTAGGGACACCCTATCTGGATGCCGTCATTGGTACACTCTATGTGGCTGAGCATAATTTTTATCATTCTCTGGCTCTTCTAGCTAACTATTCCATTGTCAGTGCGAACGAGCAACAACAATCTCTCCGCCTAGTGGATACCCATCAAGAAATTATGCAGAACTGGGCGTTACATGCTCCCTGCAATTTCCAGCATAAATACTACTTGGTAGAAGCTGAAAAAGCGAGAGTTCTAGAGCAAAAAATCGAAGCGATGGAATATTATGATCGCGCCATTCAAGGTGCCAGAGAACAGGGATACATTCAGGAAGAAGCGCTAGCGAATGAACTGGCAGCCGAATTTTATCTCGCTTGGGGTCGAGAGAAGGTTGCCCAAACTTATCTGACTGAAGCCTACTATGCTTATTTTCGCTGGGGAGCGATCGCTAAAGTTCAAGGCTTAGAATCCAAATATCCTTTTCTAGTATCGCAAACTCATAACACAGACATCCCCAAACATCAGGTCACTCACACCACGACAAGCAGTACCAGTAACGGCAGCTTTAGCAATTTCTTAGACTTAGCGAGTTTTATCAAATTTTCTCAAGTCATTACCAGTGAAATTGTCCTGGAAAAGTTGTTGAATAAATTAATCAAGATTTTGTTGGAAAACGCCGCTGCTCAAAAAGTTGTACTGCTGCTGCTCAAAAATGACCAACTCTACATCGAAGCCACGGGTAAGACAACCGATGAAGTAGTGATGGTTTTACAATCGATTCCGGTTGAGACAAGCCAGGATTTACCTCTCTCGGTTGCCAACTATGTCTTGAGGAGCAAAAAAAATCTTGTCTTAAACGACGCAACGATTGCCGAACCGTTTAATGCAGATTCCTATATTCAAAACTCTCAACCCAAATCAATCCTTTGTTTACCGATTGTTTATCAATCCAAGCTGCAAGGCATTATTTACCTAGAAAATAATTTGGCAGTGGCGGCTTTTACTCAAGAGAGGGTAAAAGTATTAGAAGTCTTAGTTTCACAAGTCGCGATCGCAATTGTTAATGCTCAACTCTACGCTCAAGTCCGCGAAAGTGAGAGCCGCATGAGGCAATTCCTCGATGCGATGCCAGCGGGCGTGTTTGTCACCGATAGGCAAGGTCAGCCCTACTATACCAATCAAATTGCACAACAGATTCTCGGTCAAGGCGTCGTCGATGCACTCACAGTCGAGCAATTACCAGAAGTTTATCAAGCCTATCTCGCTGGAACTAATCAATTTTACCCCAGCGATCGCGCAGCGATCTCTCAAGCCTTGCAAGGGCGAACGGTGAAAGTTGATGATATGGAAATACGCCACCCTGATAAGACTATTCCCATAGAAGTGTTGGGAACGCCCATCTATGACGAAGAGGGCAATATTGCTTACGCGATCGCTGCTTTTACAGATATCACAGAACGTAAACAGGCAGAAGCAGAACGAGAAAAGTTTCTCAATGAACTGTCCCATCTCAATCACGATTTAGAACAAGCCAACCAGCAACTTGAAGAGTATTCCCACACCCTAGAAGAGAAAGTCGAACAGAGAACTGCCGCCTTAAAAGCGGCGCAAAGGCAGATTATTGCCAAAGAAAAACTCTCCTCTCTGGGTGCTTTAACCGCTGGGGTGGCGCATGAAATCAGAAATCCGCTCAATTTCGTCAACAATTATGCCGAAGGTTCGGTGGAGTTAACAGAGGAACTGCTTGCAGAAATGGACAACCAAGCAGAACATCTCGAAGCAGACACCTTGGATTACATTAAACAGATGTTAATCGACATTCGAGATAATGCTGCCGCCATTCATCAGCATGGTCAACGTGCCGAGGGTATTATTCACAGTATGATGCAGCACGCACGCACGGATAGCGGTCAACACCAACCCACTGACCTCAATGCTTTGCTTGACCAAGCGGTGCAGTTAGCGTATCACAGCAAACGTGCGAACGATAGTCAATTTAATGTAGTGATTTGTAAAGACTATGACGACTCTATCGGTCAATGGGAAGTGGTATCCGGCGACCTTAGCCGCGCTTTTATCAACCTGATCGATAATGCTTGCTATGCTGTCCAAGCCAAGCAGAAACAGGAGCAACAACAGCAGGGTAACAACCCACAAGGGAACTTGTCTCACGAGGGGGAAGTCTTTATTCCCACGCTTTGGGTCAAAACCGAACCTCTAGGGGAGGCTGTAGAAATCCGTATCCGCGATAATGGTATAGGAATTCCGCCAGAACTTAGCGAGAAAATCTTCCATCCCTTCTTTACCACCAAGCCGACAGGAGAAGGCACGGGATTGGGATTGTCACTGACTCATGAGATTATTGTGGGGCAACATGGCGGCACCTTGAAAGTGAATACCGAACCAGGAGCTTATACGGAGTTTATCATCACTTTGCCGAGGTCTTTATCCGTTTGAGCCGGAGACGCTTCCTCAAGCGATCGCTATGATATCTGGTCTATAACATACAGTGGTAGGTCGTTTTTCCTCCCACTTCTTCTAGAGGTGAGCTTCCAGAGTGCCCGGAGGTTTATGTGAGTTTTGATCAAGAGCCAAGCGACGTGACACCAGCCAGAATCTTAATTGTCGATGATGAATTAGAGTTAGAGCGCCTAATTAAACAGCGATTGAGGAAGAAGATCATTGCTAAAGAATTTGAGTTGATATTTGTCCACAATGGTAAAGAAGCGTTAGAGAAACTGAAAAGTGAGCACCAAATCGACATGGTGTTGACGGATATCAATATGCCAGAGATGGATGGTCTCACCTTGCTCCATAAACTACGCGAAATCGATGAGACGCTTAAGGCTGTGGTGATTTCCGCCTATGGTGATATGAAAAATATTAGAACCGCCATGAATTGTGGTGCTGTTGACTTCATCACCAAGCCGATAAATTTTGAAGATTTAGCGATTACTATCAACAAAACCCTGAAGGATGTTAAAGAAGTTAGAGAAACTCTGAATCAGTTGCAACAGACCCAGCTTCAACTCATCCAGCATGAAAAAATGGCGGTTCTTGGTCAGTTAGTCGCCGGTATTGCCCACGAAATCAATAATCCACTGACCTGTATTTCTGGCTATACCGAGCTATCCAGTGAGGGAGTCGCAAATTTAATTAATCATATCCACCTCTATCAAGAAAAAATTCCTGATCCAGGCTTAGAGATTGAGCAACATGCGAAAAATATCAAATTAGATTATTTTTTACAACGCTTACCTAGGATGCTTTCTATAATGACAGAAAGTACCAGCCGCCTCGTTCATATTAGTAACTCCCTGCGAAATTTTTCGCGTGGAGATACAGACTCTCAAGTATCAGCCAACATTCATGAGGGAATTGATAGTACCTTGATGATATTACAACATCGATTGAAAGGTAACAATACCCGTCCCGAAATTGAAGTCATTAAAGACTATGGCGAAATTCCTTTAGTTCCATGCTATTTGGGTCAACTGAATCAGGTATTTATGAATATTTTAGCAAACGCGATCGATGCTTGTGAAGGCTCAAATGAGAGTCTTACCTTTGCTGAAATCACTGAGCAGCCTAATACCATCACGATTCAAACTCAACTGAGTGATGATCATCAAAGTGTCGTGATTAAGATTAAAGACAATGGCACCGGGATGCCAAAAGACGTGGAGTCGAGAATCTTTGACCAATTATTTACAACCAAAGCCGTCGGGCAAGGAACAGGATTAGGGTTATCCATTAGCCGTCAGATCGTGGAAGAAATTCATGGCGGTCGTTTGACTTGTCATTCGGTGTTGGGAGAGGGAACGGAGTTTGCGATCGCTATTCCCATTACCTAACCGATGAAATTTTCATCCTTCACTCTTCAGTTAGAAGTGGAGGTCGGTACACGCGAATAGATTGAATCGGCAAAATCCCCTTTTCATTGGGGATAATTTCCAGCGTATGTTTAGCATTGCTCAAATTCTGTGCCAACGTTGAAAGATACTCTTGGCTTGAGTCTTCAACCTTGGGTACAACATATTCATCCACAAACATCGGTAAAACTTGCCACTTAATCTCAAAGCCTTTTGGAATCGGCTGACGAGAGTATTCATAGGCATTTTTCAACCACCAGTGATCCGGTTCGATCACGACTCGACCGGATTTAGACACAAACTTGCGATCGCTCACACCACTGCCATCGAACCCAGTCTTAGAGCCTCTGACTTCAAATTGAAATTGGCTAGAATCTTGGTTAATTTCAGTAATTCGCGCCGTCCAATCTTCAATAATCAGTGGTTTTTCCCAAGAGACTTGTATGATGGCTGGCCAATCCACACTAATCGCTTCACTCGGACGCGTAAGGGTATACAGTTCAGGAAATTGGGAGGGTGGTTTGCCATCAATTAAAATCCGCCCTCGGTGGGATTTGCGATCAGTGGCTTTGGCAGCAATAGCATCTACCCGATTCCCCTCAAACTCTAAAACAAGCTTGCCATTTTTCCACTTCACATCTTTGCCAACAACATAAGTTTTCACCAAATCTTTCCAGGAGTTGCTGGGAAATTTTGGGTTGTAGCGTAGTTGTCGCTTGACGAGACTTCCTAGCAGAAAATTGCCGTGATCATTTAAGTGGATGTCGTCCGAGAGCAAATCTTTCGGTTTCAACCAATTATCTTTTAAGTATTGTTTCCAAGGTTCACGAATCTCGATTAATTCACCGTCATACTTTTGCGCTATCTGGGGCAACCATTCAGTGGAATGAGAGTCGTGCCACTGATAGGCATTGAGCTTTTCTTCGTTATCCAAAAACGTGCCCGTGGGTAGCCAAGTGATGTGGTCGGAGTGAATTGCAATTTCGCTGGTTGTGCGGCGGCGCACGTTGGCGATAATTGACTCATATTCCGGCTCTGGCCCATAGACATGGAAGATCAAAAGATCCGGATAGAAGGGGTATAGGTCATGTTCAGCGGGATGGATTAGCAAAGGAGATGCGAATCCCCCAATCGCACGATTCTCGATTTGCAAATCCGCGTCAGGAAAGCGTTGCCTCAAGTCCTTCGCTACCTCAAGCCACCAATCCTGTTTCGTAATCGATTGACCGTAGAAAAGAATCCGTACCCGATGGCGATGCTTGGGAGTGCTGGTTGCCAACAGCGTCATAGTTCGCTGGATTTTCGCACCAAAATAGGAGTCATCTTTCGCGGGTGCAGGTGGTGGATAGTCTGCCGTTTTGTCTAATGCTCTCAACATCGGAACGCACAGCACAACCAAGATTAGGACAACGAAAGATAGGCATAGCTTCAACCAATGCCGACGCCTGAATTGACGGATGGTAGATTTCATAGATGGGTAATACTTCCTAGAGAATTGGTATTACTGACCTTCAAACCTTCAAGCCTTCAACCTTCAATTTATTTCGATTAGCGGGTTAGGATGTCACTTCGACTGAGGTTGTAGAAGTTGAGGGCTAAGGACATTGGGAGGAAGTAGCCCTATCCAGGCCAAATTCTGGGTGTAGTAAGCAGATTCGTCATCCCAAATCCCCTGTTTATATTGGGGTAAGAGTTTATCCTTAACTAACTGCTGGGCTAAATCGGGGTTGGTTAACCGAAAGGCGGGTATTAGCATCGCGTATTGGGATGTCGCCTCGTAGTTCACAGTCGGTTTTCCCTGGAGGTCAATCCGAGCATTCAGGCGCTTTTGCTCACCCCATTGTTTCTCTAGGTGTTTGGTCGCTGTGCTTAAATATTTTTGAGCTTCGGGAGCGTTAAACCAAGCCGCATCCCAAGCCACTCGCCACCAAACTCGATAGGCATCAAAACTATACACGCTCTGAAGCTTGCTCTGAGGCGGTACCGGCTGGTACTTCCCGGTTTGGGTGTCTAGGGCAATCCAGTCACTGGGTAAGCCAACAGCGGAAACCTTGGACGACTGTTCGAGTGCCTCGTAGCTACTTTTAACCAAACTCATCCAATCGTGCTCTTTGTCAACCTGGGCAAAGAGACGAAAAGCATAAGGGGCAAAATAAGAAGGATTGAGATAGATAGTAGTGGGTGTGGGCGCAAAGGCTTCTGCCGGTCCTGGTAGGAGATAGCGTTTACCTCCCGGCACCTCAATCGTGGAGAAGTACCACAAATCTCGCAGCTTGCGGCGTGCTAACTTCAGGTATTCTGGTTGATTCCAGCGGCGTGAAGCCAGGATGAGAGCCGTAATTGCATCAATATCCGCATCACTGGCAAAATTTTTGTCAATTGGCCCCCATTTTCCGGGTTGAGCCTGTCCCCACTTCCACGCCCAAAGTTGGTCGCGATGAGTGCCTGTTTCAGAAAGTCGGTGGAGGTTTTTTTCCGCCCAGTCTAAGGAGAGAGCGAACGTGGTTGGGTCATCAATCAGAACAGCTCGCAGCATAGCATAAGCTTGTCCTTCAGATGTAGAGCGATCGCTATCTTCATAATCGATGACTCGCCCATCAACTTGAATGAATTGTTGCCGATAAATGTCCCAGCTGTCTTCGAGTAGCTCCCGGTTGGCCGTTGATTTTGGCAAAGATGGCGCATTCCTCAACCCAGGCAGCGTGGGTGTTGGTAACTTGAGCGTTGGTGTTGGCTCTGGTGACTCCCAGGAATCGGATGAAGTTGGTTGTGGCGTTTCCGGTTGTCCCTTGGAAGAGCCGGAAGTACAGCCAGCTAGACTGAGCAAAAGTGCGACGGCTGTAACCGCTCTCAAACACCGCTGACGCGGATTGAGAGAGACAATTTCAGTAAATTGAGGGAGCATTGGGTTCATTGCCCATGTGGTTTAAGTAGTTACTGTTTTCCCTGCACCCTGTCGCCACTTTAACAAAGGCATGGGTGTTTGGCGACTTAACAACAACCTGATATACTTAAGACGCTCAGTTTTTTATGTAATCCGGATTTTTTTAAGTTTAATTGACGATTCGCTTCATTGCTCCACCGCCACACGCACACAACTATCGAGCAATAGGGTGAAGGGTTCGATCAAAGGTGAGTTTGTAGCGGCTAGTGAGCTGATGAAATTCAGCTAATAATAGGGAATTAGAGAACTGCTCTAAATTGGAGTGAATACACCAATGGAAAAGGCAACATTTGGAGCGGGTTGTTTTTGGGGTGTGGAGGCAGCGTTTCGGAAAGTTCAAGGAATAACATTAACTTCTGTGGGGTACATGGGAGGGCATTTTCCAAACCCTTGCTATCTCGATGTTGTGTCGAGAATCACAGGCCATGCGGAAGTTGCACAGGTCGAATATGACCCCAATCAAGTGAGCTATGATCAGCTTCTTGATATGTTTTGGAATATCCACGACCCCACATCCTTAAACCGTCAAGGTCCAGACCGAGGGGAACAATATCGATCCGTCATCTTTTTCCACAATCCTCAGCAGGAGGAAGCAGCGAAACGCTCAAAACAGAAGCTGCAAATGTCTGGCAAGTTTGACAAAGATATCGTGACGGAGATTAAGCCTGCGAAGGAATATTATTTAGCCACCGAGGAACATCAGCAGTATTTCGAGAAAAAAGAAGAACGCCTAAGCGGGGCTTAGCCCCGCTTAGAAGGTGACAACTTGAAGGTTTGGAAGCTCAAGTTATCACCGATGAATTTGGAACCTATCAACTTAGTCTTCTCCTGGTGCTTGGAACAGTAGGGCATCTCGCCTCGTTAACGCGAACGGCAACAGATACGCTCACAAATTTCAACGTTCAACTCTTCTATCGACCAATTCCTCGGAAGTGGAAACCGGCACGTTCTAACATTTCCCGGTCTAGGAAGTTACGACCATCAATCATCACCGGATTGTTCATTAGCTTCGCCATCTTGGTATAGTCCAGCTTGCGGAACTGTTCCCAGTCAGTGACGAGGACTAAAGCATCGCAACTGTCTGCGAGTCGCTCTGGATCGGTTTCCACAATTACGCCCGATAGCCCGTGACGCATTCCAGTTTGGGAAATAATGGGGTCGTAAGCCTTGACTTTTGCGCCCAATCGGTTGAGTTGCTCAATCAGATTGAGTGCCGGGGCATCGCGCAAATCATCAGTATCGGGCTTAAAGGTTAAGCCGAGTAGTCCAATGGTTTTCCCCTTGAGGATTTTTAGTTCTTGCTGAAGTTTTTCTACGGAAATCAAGCGCTGACGCTCATTAACACTAACAGCCGCTTTGAGAAGTTGAGCTTCATAGCCATAATCATCGGCGGTATGAATCAGTGCAGAGACATCCTTGGGGAAACAAGATCCACCCCAGCCAATGCCGGCTTGCAAAAATTTACTCCCAATCCGCGAGTCTAAACCAATGCCTTTGGCAACTTGAGTGACATCAGCACCGACGCGATCGCAAATATTGGCAACTTCATTAATAAAGCTAATTTTGGTAGCCAAAAAGGCATTCGCCGCGTATTTAACCATCTCCGCCGAGCTAATGTCTGTCACTAACACCGGCACTGGAGGCAGAGATTTGTCTTCTGCAAACTGGCGCTCGGTGATCGGAGCATAGAGTTCCTTCATCATAGCGATCGCCCGATTACTCGTACTCCCCAGAACAATTCGGTCTGGGTTAAATGTGTCGTAAATAGCAGAGCCTTCCCGCAAAAACTCTGGATTACTCACCACATCAAACTGGGTGCCACTTTGTGATAGGGCTTCTTCTCCAGAAACACCCCCACCCGCAGTCACCAAAGCTGTCTGACGTTCTGCAACACCATCGAGCACAATCATCCGCACCCAATCACCAGAGCCAATCGGTACGGTTGACTTATTGACAATTACCTTATAGCCGCCGTCAAGATGGGAACCAATGCCGCGTGCTACGGCTTCGACATAACGCGTATCGCTTTCACCGTTCGCTAGGGCAGGTGTTCCTACAGCAATAAACAAAATTTCCCCATGAGCCACACCCGCTGCTAGATCTGATGTAAACTCCAGATTCCCAGAATGGCTGGCCTCCTGCATAATTTCTGACAGTCCAGGCTCGTAGATGGGCGAGTGTCCCGACTTCATTAACTTGACTTTTTCTTCATTATTGTCCACGCAGATGACCTGGTGCCCAATGTGCGCTAAGCAAGCACCCGTCACCAAACCGACATATCCAGTCCCAATCACACAAACACGCATATTCTTGCTCCTGGCTAATACAAATAGGAGTTAGGGAAGATCAGCTCTTTGAAGATCTCAAGACTAATACACGAGGTCTAGAGGTATAACAACCCATTCCTCTCAAGCCTCTACTAGTAGTATTTGGCACGGGATTGCTCAATCTAAGTTAAGTTTTGTATCCTTTTTCGGCACCCTGAGATTCTGTTGATTGCTTAAATGGAAGCTAAGCGATATTCGTCAGCAGAGGCTATACGATTTTGAAAATCTTCCACTGTCAGTTTTAACCCTTCTTGTAAGGGTACCGTAGGTTGCCAATTGAGCAAAGTCTGGGCTTTCGTAATGTCGGGGCGACGGCGGCGCGGGTCATCCTGCGGAAGAGATTTAAAGATAATTTCAGCATCCGGATTCACCATCTTCTGCACCGCCTGAGCGAGTTCCAGAATTGTGTATTCGCCGGGATTCCCTAAATTAATCGGTCCGGTATGCTCACCATTCATCAACCGCATCAGTCCGTCTACTAAGTCAGAGACATAGCAGAAGCTACGGGTTTGTGAACCATCTCCATACACGGTTAAAGGTTGACCTCTGAGGGATTGCACCACGAAGTTGCTGACAACCCGACCATCATTTTCGAGCATACGAGGCCCATAAGTGTTAAAAATTCGAGCTACGCGAATTTGTACATTATTTTGCCGATGATAGTCAAAGGCGAGGGTTTCCGCGACTCGCTTACCCTCGTCGTAACAGCTACGAATACCAATCGTATTAACGTTTCCCCTGTAATCTTCTGATTGAGGATGTACTTCCGGATCGCCGTACACTTCAGACGTAGATGCTAATAAGAATCTTGCCTTTACCCGTTTGGCTAACCCTAGCATGTGCAGAGTGCCCATGACATTGGTTTTGATGGTCTTAACGGGATTGTATTGGTAGTGAACTGGCGAAGCTGGACAAGCGAGGTGGTAAATTTGGTCTACTTCTAACCGAATCGGTTCGGTGATGTCGTGGCGAATCAGTTCAAAGTATGGGTTACCTAGCCATTTCAGGATATTGCGCTTGTGGCCGGTATAGAAGTTATCTAAGCAAATAACATCATGCCCCTCTGCCATTAGGCGATCAATCAGATGGGAACCAATGAAACCGGCACCGCCTGTAACCAGAATTCTCATAGTTTTACGTACAGATCTACCAATCTTGCAGAACTATGCTAATCGCTTTCAGCTCTAAGTGCCACAATTTCTGAAATTCGTCCTGAAGAACGAATCTGATCAAAGTAAGAGGATACCTAGCATAGCCATATCTAGGCATAGGCGTGAAATAGCCTCCTCGCTCGTCATTTTTTTCTCTTCTGCAATAAAGATTGCATCAATCTTAGATCAGCTATATTGGGTTAGCTAAATGCTCTGCTCCGACCTGTAGTGCAGCCATCGCTTGAAAACTGAATTCCGCCATCAATATTTTCCTTAGGGTAGCGTCTGAGCTTCATCTATATCAAGCATTTAGGGGATTGGTATAAAGGCATACTTTCAGGACAAGAGGGTGCGGGAAAAAGCAGATGGAGCGAACATGATCGCCTTTCCCCCACGAATGCCTTGCCTAGAGCGTCGGTTCAGTAATCCAGCCTGTGACGAAAAATGGCTATTTGGGCGCTCATCACCAACGAAAATCAAGGTTTTGATGATTAGAAAACTGACCCTCTAGAAGTTGCGCCACAGCTTATTATAGCGCTACGCGCTAGGGTTAGGACAAAAGCATGATAAGATGCAGTAATAGCTAGCGTTCAATAGTTATGCCTGCACCTTATAGTTACGATTTACGCTCAAAAGCCGTTGCAGCGGTAAAAAGAGGAGAAAAGAAAATAGAGG